>JBBISN010000055.1:0-11520 GCA_037441265.1 Nitrososphaera sp.
CAGTCTCTTTGTCGGTGTACCTGCTTCTGACTCCTCCTGGGGAGACTATGAACTTCTGTTCCTTGCCCAGCTTGGTCGCGGTGGCCGTTACTTCCTTTCCGCCGCCGTGGACAAAGACCAGTTTTTCCTTTTCTGACAGCGATTTGATGTCGGCAAGGGTTGACGGGTGCAGGCCGTCGACGACGCTACCGCCTATCTTGATGACTATCATACCGGTGTCAGCGGGGTGTATCGGAGGCCTTCTGTCTCGTCAAAGCCAAACATCACGTTCATGTTCTGTATGGCAGAGCCTGCCGCTCCCTTCATCAGGTTGTCGGAGGCAGACAGTGCTACTATTCTCTGGTTGTCTTCGTCAATGTCAAAGCCGACATCGCAAAAGTTTGAGCCGACCACAAACTTGGGGTCTGGGAACTTGTACAGGCCCTTCTTGTCGCGGATAAGACGCACGAACGGCTCGCCCTTGTACGACTGGCGGTACATCTTCCACAGCTCCAGCTCCTCGACATGGCGCTTGAGGAATGTGTGGTTTGTCGTCAGTATGCCGCGCACAATGTTGACAGCGTGCGGGCTCATGCTCACCTTGATCTCCTTCTTGGCGATTATGGACAGCTCCTGCTCGATCTCGCCGGTGTGCCGGTGCTTTGCCGGCTTGTACGGCCGGATGACGCCGTAGCGCATGGCGTGGTGCGTTCCGGCGTTGGCCTTCTGGCCGGCACCGGAGGACCCGATCTTGCTGTCCACCACAACATGCTCCGTGTCTATCAGGTTGTTCTCTATCAGCGGCTTGAGCGCAAGAAGCGAGGTAACTGCCATGCATCCGGGGCAGGAGACCAGCTGCGCCTTCTTGATCTCTTCGCGGTGAAACTCCGGCACGCCGTATACCGACTTTGACAGCATGTCGGGGAATGGGTGCTCCCATCCGTACCACTTGATGTAGTCTTTTGGATTCTTTAATCTGAAATCCGCGGACAGGTCGATTATCTTGACTCCACGGTCGTAAAGGTCCTTGACTATCTTGTTGGCCTTGCCGTGCGGAACTGACGTGAACACCAGATCGCAGGAATTGACCAGCTTTTCCATATCCATGGGTGAAAATGAAATATCGATGAACCCCTTCAGGCTTGGATGTACCCTGTGCACATACTCGCCTGCCTTCTGTCTTGAAGTCACCATGCTCACCTCTACCTTGGGGTGGGTGACCAGCAACCTGAGCAGCTCGCCTCCAACGTAACCGGAAGCGCCGACTACTCCAATCTTCATTTATGACACGTCCTCCATTTTTATAGCTTCGAGATGCATTTCTTTGAAAATTTTGCCTTGAAAATCCTCATTTATATTTTTTGGTCAGATATGACCCGATGCAGGTCAATTATGACCAGAATTGGTCATACGTGCAACAGACACGGGCTTTTATGCCAATTCCGACAGTAAAGCTCCAATGGTTGCTTTGTTTCAACCAGCTACCGCAGTTCAAACTCTGCTGTCATAGTGACAGAAACTTGCTGCCCCTGGGTGTTGTAGTATGGCGGTACAATGTTTACTCCCCTGTATGTTACAATGCCATATGGATTGCCTGATGGACTTGCATTAACTTCTATGCTCTTTACGTTTCCCACCTTCAACCCTAACGGCTGTGCAATTTCATCAGCTCTTTCTTGCGCATTTGCAAATGCCAGCTGGTTTAGTTCGACCCTTGCCTTGTCTATTGCAGCATCGGATATTGACAGATATACATTTTCAAGATAGGCGCCCTCTTTTCTGGCAGCCTCTACGACCTTGTCGATGTTTGAAAGGTCGGTCTTTACGATGAACTGTGTGTATGCGGTGTATGTTCCTAGCCCCGGCCCGCCATAATAAGCTGGATTAAAACTCACGTTTGCCGGCTCGATCTTTTCCGAATCGATTCCCGCGTCCTTTAGTATGGTTTTTACGCTTTCTATTTTCTCATACGTGGTTTTGATCGTGTTTTCAAGCGTATCTGGCTGCGTGTTGATAACGACATATCCTGTGACAACCATCTTTGTTTCATGGTCTGATTCTTCTGATACCGGTTCTTCATCTGAAATCGTTATCAATCCGGTCATGAAGGGGTGAAGAACGCAGTAATACGGGATAATTCCCGGCGAGCCATCGATTCTTACAGTTGCACTGTCGCCAGGACCCAGGATGGCAGTATCAAATAGCTTTCCAGCATCATCATCGCCCGGCCTTCCAGAGGTAGCAGTATGAAGTGCAGAATCCTGGTTGATCCAGGTTACCGTGCTTCCAGATGCCACAACAATATCCCTTGGTTCGAAAGGAAGCGAGTTCTGGTCAGATGCGCCAAAAGGAATTATCACGCTGGCATCGGCGACACTGTATTGCGGTACCTGTGAAACAGAAATGCTTTCCAATCCAAATCCCTCATTGCTCAATGCTTCAGATATGGCTGCAAACTGATCAATGCCCGACGATATCGCTATCGAAGCGTATCCCACAAACGTGTTGGATGGAATTGACGGTCCGGAATAATACTGGTTAAAGTACGAGTTTCCGATGCTGACGGTTGTATTTTCATCGCCAACTGCCTCTCTTATGCTGTCAACTATTCTTACTTGCTGTGCGTGCAGGTCTGCTATCTCTGAAATGCCGACAGGCTGGGTCTGTACTGCTAATGTTACTGTAGCCTGATCCGGGTCCAGCGTCTTGGATGCTTCACCAGTCACCTTTATCGATGCTCCTGATGATGCCGATGCTGCTTTTTGACTGAACGCATTCTGTATGTTTATCGCTCCGACTGCGGATAGGAAAAGAGCTGCAACAAGGGCAACTCCCACAGCTGAAGCTACAACAGCCAGCTTTGGCGAATTTGGCAGAAAATTATCTCACCGGTATTTGAAATGCGTCTTTTGTATTTAGAAGTTGCTTGCAGTACTAAACAGCTTCTTGTACTCTTTTGGGTTAAAGGCAACCCGGACTTTTTCAGATATGCTGCTCCGCAACGCTATTGGCATGGACCTGGTGTTGGCTGACGCACCAAAGCGGCCCATTGAATCGACTGTTATCAGTCCGCCGGTATCCGGCCCGAACCTTTCTGTCAAAACCTCTATTGCCATGTTGCCTGACTGCATGGCATCTTTCTCTTTCATGTAATGGCAGGCAGATTTGCAGAGGCACAACCTTATCATGTATTCACCCTGGCCCGTGGCACAGGCCGCGCCGGACCGGTTATCCGCGTACAGGCCGGCGCCAATGACTGCCGAATCTCCTATCCTGCCGGGCATCTTGAGCCATACGCCGCCGGTGGAAACGGAAGACGCAACATTTCCATGCCTGTCGATGGCAACCGCGCCAACCGTTCCAAAATTATTTGAAAATAATCTCTTCTTCTTCAATTCTGCCTCCATCTGCTGGTAACGCCTGTCAAATGTTCTAAGCCTTTGAAGGTCTGGCTCAAGTGGTTCTGATACTATTTGACAGCGTTTTGCCAGCTCCATGGCGCCATCTGCGACAAGAAATACATGGTCTGTCTTTTCCATCACGAGGCGGGCCAGCTTTACCGGGTTTCGTATGTTTTTGACCATGCCCACCGATCCGCAGGACAGGTCCTTGCCATTCATTATGGAGGCGTCCATCTCAATTCCTTTGTCCAGCGTAAGACAGGAACCCGCCCCTGCATTGAAAAGGCCGCTGTCTTCCATGTTTGCCACGGCTGACTCGACAGCATCGACGGCGTCCTGTCCGGCATCCAGAAGGGCATAGCCAAGGGAACATGAGTCTCTGAGGGCTTTTGATATCTGCACGGAATACCTGACTTTCGAGCCTGCGCCGCCATGGATCAGGATGCCAAAATTAGCCATCTGCTATGGTCTAGCTTTTCTTTGCGATATAGGTTTACTTGAGCAAAAATTACCGAACATAATCCCAGACGTTAACGTCGGAGCCAGACTTTAGTCTGTACTTGCCACTTGCCAGACTGAAAACAACCTCCGCGACTTTTTCAGCAGGCATGCCGCGAAAGTCTGTCATTCTTGTGGCTATAGCTCCGGGGTTCACCGCGTATATCTTTATTTTTGGCAGCTCTTCTGCCAGAGACTTTGTAAATCCGCGAACGCCCCACTTTGTCGCGCAGTAAACAGTAAGGTCAGCATAGCCAGTAAGGCCAGCGCTGCTGGCCATGTTGATTACCATATCCTGTACAAACGGCAGGCATTCTTTGGTGACTTTTATCAATCCTTCAAGATTGGTTCGGATCTGACTTGCTATGTCATTGAATTCTTGCTCTTCAAGATGCCGCCAGGTAATGATGCCTGCATTGTTGATCAGGATGGATATCTCGCCGTACCTGTCGACGACCTGCTTTACCGCACTTTTGATGCTTGCGTCATCCATAACATTCAGGTAAACTACAAACGCATCCGCCGCTCCTAAACCCATGCATTTTTTGGCCGCCTCTTCTGCATCTTCCCTGTCCTTGTAGTAGGTTATCGCAACCCTGCAACCGGCCTGAGAAAACTTGAAAGCATCTTCCCGCCCAATTCCTATGCTTGAGCCGGTTATGAGCACGACTTTATTTTTCAGCGTTTCCATGATCGCATTATCTGCCTGTCCCATAAAACAATCGCTGTTAATGAAGGAATTCCCGGCCGCGCGCAGCCATTGAAATGGAGAATATCTCACCAGGTCTGATTACGGAAATTCCCGCGTTGCGGCCGATTATCTCCAGCCTTACTATTTTATCTGGTTGTCTGAGATCGACCTTTTCATCTATCAGGCCTGCTAGGTGCTTTATGATGTCAGCCTTGTGGTGTTGGGTATACCGCCTTTTTTCAATGACCATCATCCACTTTTCGCCCCTGTTGATCTTGTTTCTGAGGCTTGTCAAGCCCTCGACCATAGAATCCATATCCGATGCGACCCAGCAGTCCACGGGTGCCCATTTTACCGTGTGGGCAAAAACAAAAGGATCACGGCTGTACATTTTGTACAATTCCTTTGTCACATGCCTGGAGTCAAGAACCGAGCTGACGCCAGCCACGCCCTGCGCGATGGTTCTTCTGATCACCGGGCTTTTGTCTCCAAGTGCTGCCAGTATCCTCCTTATCTCCTCTCTGGCAAGATAGAATCTGTGCCAGCCGTAAGACACGAGCAGGTTGTAATACACATGACCCGATTGCAGGAGCGGCCTTAAATCTACGCCGCATCGTGCAATCATCTGCACGACATCGCAGACGTGCCTGCTAAATACCAAGTTGCGCTAATTAACGACACGTTTCGATTCCAGCCGCTTTCAGTGTGGGGTAACAAGGAAGTCAGGAGCAGGCTGAGCTGGTACCATGACGTCATGACGGATGCCAAACCGGCCAAATTCCTGATCTGCAAGAGCATTCCCTGCAACATAAAGCTTGAAAATGCCTCCCTGCACGATCTCTGGGCCGAGCATGGCAGGCTGGCAGAGTTGTTCAAAAGTAAGCTTGAAAAGGTGAAATCCGGCGCCGTTGACCTTGCTGTCGAGGAACAGAGTTTTCTGGATCTAAAATTCGAGCTGGCCAAAAAGATGCTGGACAGCTGCAACTATTGCGAATGGAACTGTCGAGTCAACAGAAACGAAGGCAAGGTCGGCGTCTGCAGACTGGACAAGGTCACACGGGTTGCATCCTGGTTCAGGCACTTTGGAGAGGAGCCTCCACTGGTAAATACGCATGGTTCAGGCACGATCTTCTTTACCGGCTGCATGTTTCGCTGCGTTTTCTGCCAGAACTGGAGCATATCCCAGTATCCCTTAGCAGGAGAAGAAGTGGATGAAAACAAGCTTGCCCAAATAATGAAGGAGCTGCGGAAGCAGGGTGCCCACAACATCAACTTTGTCGGAGGAGAGCCCACGCCCAACATACACACGATAATCGGGGGCATGCGGCGTCTAGACGTCAACGTCCCGATGCTGTGGAACAGCGACATGTACGCCAGCGTCGATGCGATGAACCTGCTCATGGAAGTGATCGACATATGGCTTCCAGACTTCAAGTACGGAAACGACAGCTGCGCCAGGAGGCTTTCCAATATTCCAAACTACTTTGCAATCGCATCAAGAAATCACAAGCTTGCATCCAAAAGTGATATGATAATACGCCATCTGGTGCTGCCAAACCATTTCGAGTGTTGCACCAAGCCGGTGCTCGAATGGATATCCCGTAACTGTCCCAGAGCACTGGTAAACGTGATGGGTCAGTACTACCCTGAATGCAAGGTGGTGCAGCATCCCGACAAATACCCGGACATCTCCCGGAGGCTGACTTTTGAGGAGATCAGGAGAGCGTATACTTGTGCAGAAAAGCTGGGACTGGTTTACGAGCCGGTCTCGTGATTCATGCCAAAATGTCAGTACGGCAAGGTTATGAAGATGTTCGGTCCATTCCTAGTCAGGAGCTGAACGTGGTGGGCAGAAAATACATGGAGCAGCACATTCACGAGTACCTGAAGGGCTTGATATTCCGGTGCATTGCAAGCAACAAAGATGGAGTATCTGTCGAAAAGATCAGAGAATGCCTGCACATCCAAGAAAAAGACTACAAGGAATTCGAGGATTGCCTTCGCGAGATGGAAAGTGACGGCCTGGTAAAGTGCGACGCCGGCCTGTACAAGCCTGTATAGGATGTTTTGTTAAAAATTATGCGGCACTATTTTCTGGCGATGCTGACTGCATAGTCTATCATGGCGCCGGGTATATCCGTAACCGAGACGCTGGCCGCTCCCCTGAACTCGACGGTGTTGTTGACTTCGTGGACTACAAGACCCTTGGCCTTGTCTTCCATAAGGTCCACACCAACGATGCCGCCGCCAACAGCCTTGGCAGCGCGCAGAGCGAGATCTTCAAGCTCATTGGTTATGGGCGCCAGCTCTGCCTTTCCGCCACGCGCGACGTTGGTCCTCCATTCATTTTCTGCAGAGTAGCGATAGATGGCCGTGACCAGCCTGTCGCCTACCACTATGCAGCGGACATCCCTTGGCGGGCGGTCAATCATCTCCTGCACGTAGTAGATGCGCGCCAGCGGGCTGTCGTTTTCCTCCCGCATTTCAACTATCATGTTGGCCGTTTCTTCGTCCCTCAGCGGGAAGACTCCGCGTCCCCAAGAACCTACGATGGGCTTTAGGACAAGCGGCAGGCCTGTTTTGTGTATGACGTCCATTGCAGAGTCGGCGCTGAACGCAAACTGCGTGCGCGGCGTTGGAATGCCGCTCTTTGCAAGCACCAGCGAGGTGACCAGCTTGTTGCCGCAGGTCTCGGCCACGTGGAACTTGTTTATGACCGGATAATCAAGAAATTCAAGACAGGCAGTCAGGTACAGGCCACGGTAATGGCTGACGCTTCTCTGCATTATAACATCGCCCAGCGCAAGGTCGCTTTTCTTGCTGTCGGTGCTGACGGCAATGGTCTTGGCGTCCACCATCTGCGCCTTCAGGCCCTTTTCCTGGGCCTTGTCGTACAGCGCCTTTTCTTCGAAGCGCACCTTGTCGTAGATTACGCAGATCTCGACCATTATTGTCCCCAGTCTTCGCCTACTGTTTCTGCCGGCTTCAGTTCCACCTTATCGTTGGCCTTGGTTGCGATCTCGTAGTCGCCGCCGCAGTCCGGGCAGGTCACGATCTCTCCAACAACTGCATCTTCTGGTATACTGATGTCGGCTCCACATTCTTGGCATTCTACTTTTGTTTTCATTTTTTTACCTCCTTTTTTTGCTGCTGTTTTTTGCTGGCTGCGTCTACCACCGAGTTTGCGATTATCGATTGTAGGCCCCACAGCTCAACAAAGCCCTTTGCCAGACTCTGGTCAAAGGTCGATCCGGCCGCATACGTCGCCAGATCGTTTTTGTACAGAGAATACCGCGACTGTCTTCCGACCACGCGCAGCGAACCTCTCTGCATCTTCAGCCGTACTTTTCCGCTAACGCGGGTCTGCGTCGCATCTATAAATCTATCCAGGTCAGAGTGCAGCGGATCCTGCCATAGGCCAGCGTAGCAAAGCCAGCTCCACTGCTCGTCAACCGTCTTCTTGAAGGCAATCTCATGCTTGGTAAGCACCATCTTTTCCAAGTCTCTGTGGGCCTCGATTATCGAGACTGCTGCCGGCGCCTCGTACACCTCGCGGGACTTGATGCCCACCACCCTGTCTTCGATGTGGTCTACAATTCCCACGCCGTGGGAGCCGGCCTTGTCATTGACATACTGGATAAGATCTGTTATCAGCATACTTTTGCCATCCGCCGCCACCGGGGTTCCCTGATCAAACTCCAGTTCAAGGTAGCCGGCCTTGTCGTTCTTGAAATCGATGAACTGGAATGCCTCTTCCGGAGGCTCGAAATCCGCGTCCTCGATGTTGCCGCCTTCCACTGCCCGGCCCCACAGGTTGAGGTCTATGCTGTACTTCTTGGCTTCAGTGCTTATGGGGATGCCCTGCTCCTTGGCATACTTGATCTCCACGTCCCGCGTCAGGTTCATGTCCCGGATGGGGGCAATTATCCTGAGGCTTGGATTGAGAGCGCGCATGGTAACGTCAAACCTGATCTGGTCGTTGCCCTTGCCGGTGCAGCCATGAGCTATGGCAGAAGCACCCTCCTTATCGGCCACCTGCACTGTCTTTGCCGCGATGAGCGGCCTTGCCAGCGCCGTTGCCAGCGGATACTTGCCCTGATAAAGGCCGTTGGCCTTGATGCTTGGAACAACGTAGTCTCTGGCAAACTCTTCTTTGGCGTCCACATAGACGTGCTTTATCGCGCCTATCAACTTGGCGCGCCTTTCAATCTCCTTGAAATCGTCGTCCTGACCGCAGTCCACTGTCACGGTGATGACGTCCATCTTGTGCAGCTTCTGCAGGTACCTGATACAGACAGAAGTGTCAAGGCCGCCAGAGTACGCCAGCGCAACCTTGCCGTTGTTTGCCATAAACATCCGTTGCGTTTCAGGCACTACATTTATATTTTTTGGTCAGATATGACCTAAATCAAGGTGAAAGTGGCCAATGTCGGTCATCGAGAAATCCATAACAAACGCGGTCAAAGAAGTCGTTAACAACGACCTTTCATTCCAGGATTCGCTGCAGCGCGATTACTGCAACATAAGCGCGCTTGCCCGGATAATCAAGCCGCAGATAGACCAGATGCTGGGCAAGGGCACCAGCCTAGAAAGCATAATCACTGCGCTCAAGCGGTCAAGGCAGGACTACGACGTGCCTGAGCGGCCCATAGCCGCGATACTGGCTGGAAGCACCGTGAGCGTCAGGACCGATGTGGCCAAGGTCTCTGCCGAGAAAAGCAAAAAGACCGTTGACAAGGTGGCAAAGGCCCTGACCCAGAATGTTGACAGGTTCATCAGCGTGTCTGAAAGCATCATGTCCATCACCCTTGTCTTTGATGACGTGCTCCTAGACGAGGTCAAGGCCATGTTTGCCCACGACGACGTACTTGAAGTGGAAGACGACCTTGCCGCGATCATTGTTCACAGCCCGGAGGAGATCATCAAGACGCCGGGCTGCGCCATCGCATTTTACAACCAGCTGGCCAGAAGGCACATCAACATTGAAGACACGGTCAGCTGCTACACGGACACCATCATGCTTGTGAAAATGGACCAGGTGGGAAAGGCCTTCAACGCGCTTACCGACCTGATATCCAATTCAAGAAAGATGCCTAAAAAGAAGCACCGGTAAGGGTTTTATCATGCGGCAGGTGTGTTGAATCGATGTACCGGCGTTATTCCCTTGACGAAGTCAGGCGCAAGATAGTGGATGTTTTGCAGAACGCCGGAACCGGCTTGTCTGGAATAGAGCTGGCCGACAAGACTGGAATCAACAGGATGACGATAACAAAGTACCTGGACATCATGCATACCATCGGCCTGATAAAAAAGAAGAAGGTCGGCTCAGTCAACGTCTGGTTTCTGGAGTCCGGCGTTGCTGACATTGAATTCCCCATCAACTATACGCAGGTGCAGCAGCGCCTGATCGATAATGCGCTGGCCGGCGAGGATGAGCAGGCCCGCAGGCTGCTGACCAGCGTGCTCAATTTCGACATCGATCAGGTCCGGATGCTTACCGACGTCATACTGCCGGCGGCAAACACGGTAGAGGAGCTTTACTCCAGGGGCAGGCTTGGCAAGACCGACCGTACGCGCCTATCGACCCTGATAGCCGAATTCATCGACCTGGTCAAGTTCAACGCGCGCCCGGCAGAATCAAAGATGAACGCGCACGTGCTCTGCGTGGCAGGCTCTGCAAACCGTGTGCAGCAGGCCAAGAGCGCGGCCGTGGCATTTCAGATCCTGGGATGGAACTGCAAGTACATAGGCAACGTCGAGCAGGACATAGACCCGTTCTTTGATATCGACTTTCAGCGCTACATTTCGCGCACGTGGGGCAACAAGCGCGGCATGATGCTTGTCTGCGTGTTTTCTTCAGGCGAGGGCCCCCTACGGTTTCTTACGTCGACGGCCAAGTCCATGAAGGGCCGGCTCAAAGGCGAGCTCAGGCTTGCCGCCATGGCGCCGGCAGAGCTGCAGCCCGTTGCTGAGGAGCATGCAGACTTTTTTGCCAAGGACCTGCAGTCCCTGATCGACTGGTCTGAGCGGCAGTACGCAACAATTGCCTAGGCGTTGAAGGAAGGCAGCGGCGTCACGGCCGGCGCACCGGGAATTGCAGCCTGCAGGATTATGGTGATTATCGCGCCTATCACGATGAATACCACTGTAGCAAGGACCGCGATGCCAAGGGCCCGCAGCCACCCTGTGTCAAAGCCGTACTTGAACACAGCAATCCAGGCGATGAATGCAAGGATGAATGACACACCGGCAAAGACAAAACCGCCGGTTGCGGCAAGCGCGGCATTGGAGATAAAGAACACGATACCGTAAATCACTGGCCCCACGGCTGTCACCAGCATAGCGCGGGTGAACCTTGCCTTGCCCAGGGTGATGATCTTGGCTGCCAGCCAGACTGGAATGGAGACTATTACCCAGAGTATTATCAAGGCTGCAATGAGGGCCAGTGCCACTATCGCTACTTGGGTGGCCGCTTGCAGGAGCAGTTGTTCAAACAACACTTTTTCATTTTGAAGCTGTGATTTAAAGAAGTTATGTTTGCCGGCTATTCCTCACTTTTTTTGCGGAACCTTTTGACGGCTACAATGTATACTACAATGCCAACACCGGCAAAGATGGCGTAGATCATCGGTTCACGCCAGCCGCCAGACTGATAGTAGCTTATGTCTTCCGATACGTGAAAGTCTACCGAGCGCTTGTCAAAAGAGTAGCCTGTTGGAGAGATAAGCTCCAGGTTCACATGGTAGTCGCCATTTTTCTCCGGAATGTAGCTGAACGCGACATCCTTGTTCTCGCCTCTTGCAGTAAAGATCTTTTTAGTATCCAGGACGGACTGGTTTCCATCAGGGTCGGTCATGTAAAAGACGATAAAGACAGCGCCGTCTTCGCTGGAACCGCCCTGCAGTACCTGCGCGTTTATGGTCAGCTCGTCCCTGACGTACGAAATAGATT
>JBBISN010000056.1:0-7070 GCA_037441265.1 Nitrososphaera sp.
ATTCTCAATAGTTAGAATGACGGTGTCGTGCAAAGATCATTTAATTATGTTCCAACGCCGTCATATGCTTGAGCGTGGAAAGACCGGCAAGAATAGTCATGCATATTGATTTCGACTACTTTTTTGCCCAGTGCGAGGAGCTGAGGAGGCCGGATATCAAACAAAGGCCAGTGGTTGTCTGTGTTTTTTCCGGCCGCACCGAGGACAGCGGCGTGGTGAGCACGGCCAACTATGTTGCCCGAAAGCACGGCGTCAGGTCTGGCATCCCCATAAAGCTGGCCAAGTCGCGCCTTGCAGATATTGACGCCTTGTTTCTGCCCATTGACCGGCAGTACTACGAACAGGTCTCTGACGCCGCCATGTCTGCGATACGGGAAAACGCCGACCTCTTTGAGCAGGTGGGGATAGACGAATGCTACATCGACGTTTCAGGCCGCACAAGCCTCGACAGTGCACGGGATCTGGCCGGCAGGATAAAGACGGAAGTGCGCCACCAGGCCGACATCACCTGCTCCGTTGGAGTTGCGCCAAACAAGCTCCTTGCCAAGATTGCATCGGACATGCAAAAGCCAGACGGCCTGACCGTGATAGAGCCCAGTCATGTTTCAGAGTTCATGGCCGGCCTTGACGTTGAGAGGATACCGGGAATAGGCCCCAAGACCAAGCAAAGGCTTGCAGAGCTTGGCGTGCAGACGGCCAGTCAGCTGGCGGGGATGGACATGTTTCAATTGATGGAGGAGTTTGGCAAGAAATCTGCCGCCTACATACACAGCGCGGCGCAGGGCATCAACGACGAGCCGGTGGTTGAGTCGGAAGGCCAGCAAAAGCAGCTGATGAGGATAATGACTCTGAAAAAGGACGCCGTAGAAAGCAGCGAGATGTACGCTGACCTTGAAAGCCTGTGCAGGTCTGTCTTTGAAAGCGCGATGGAAAAGAAGCTGTCCTTCAAGACAGTGGGGATAATCCTGATCCTTGACAACCTGCAGAACGTTTCCCGGTCGCGGACACTGAAAATGCATTCAAGCAGCCTCGACCTGTTTTTCTCGACGGCAAGATCTCTGCTGGATGAGACGATGAGTTCAGAGAAGATGAACGTGCGGCGGCTTGGCGTGCGGGTGAGTGACTTTCAGAGCAGCGCGGGGCAGAACACGCTTTTTGACTTTATGAGATGATCATGCCGGCGTTGCGCTCTGCTGCTGTCGCAACTTTCTGATGCGCTTGCTTTCGATGTACATCACTATGCCCAGGAACACCCCAAGCCAGGGAAGGAACATTATCTCGCCGGCCACCGAGTGGAAGGCCTCCCACTCCTTTACGTCGGTGGTGACCACCATCGCGTAAAGCGTGAGCGAGATTATCCTGATCACATTTACCGCGGCTGTGCCAAACGTGCCGATGGCAAAATAGATAAGCTTTCGGCGGAGCGGGATCTCCATCTTGAGCAGGAACGCGAGCATGACCAGAGTGTAGATTATCATGCTGTGCACGCCGGCGGAAGGCCAGAACACCTGCAAGGCAAACGGCCCCTTTAGGCCGTTTAGGACCAGCAGGTTTCCCTTGGCGGCTATGCCCTTGCCGACGTCCATGATGTTGTGGTCGATGAAGGTCACCACGCCCTGGTCTATCTGCAGGTATACTGGGACTATGAACTGCAGCGGGCCAAGCGTGTCGTACGGAAAGAACGCGTCCAGCGAGAGTATCACTGCCGTGCCGGCCAGGTAAATCGCGCCGGCCGGAGCTATCTTGTACCATTTCTTGCCAAACAGCACTATGGCAGACGCGCCCACAAACATGGCCATGACGATAAAGTCCCACATCCAGACCCAGCTGAGGGCCAGCGATACCTTGATGTCCTCGCCGGTCTTTTGTATGGACTCGCGCAGCCCGTAGGGCAGCGCGGCAAAGTATGTTATTGTAATTGCGGCAAGCGCCAGAACTATGATGAAGCGCTTCTGGCTTACCTTGATCTTTAACCCTACAAGCTCGGCGGCTATAAACGCCATGGCAAAGATAAAGCCGCCCCGGCCCTCGTTCCAGGCCAGGCTGAAGGTGTCAGAGTAAACGGCCATGGTAAATATTATCGGCGATATGAGGGCCAGCGTCACCGCGATGCTGGTGTTGAGGCCAAATATGGTGGGCTGCTCTGAAGCCTGGCTTGGCGCAGTCTTGTCGCCGGACAAACGTGAAATTTTCGTGCCTGTCCGAATAAAAACGTTCTATGTTTTTATGGCCTCGGAAAACCACTTGGGGACGATCTCCTGCGCCGACTTGAGCAGGTAAGTGATGCTGCTGTCCAGGATGTACGTGGTGGCAAAGTCGTCCGGGCCCCTGACACTTCTTCCGTAAGATTGGGCCAGCCTCAGGACAGTGTGCCAGTTGTACCATTTGGGGTCCCGGTCCTTCATGGCTGAGACCTTTTTGTCCGTCAGGTCCGGATACGGCACCTTGACTATTATCTGGAATCTCGACAGCTCGTCTTTCAGGTCCACTCCCTGGTGCAGGGACGGCGATATCAGAACAGTGGGCCTCTTGCTTGCCGCATGCTTGGCCAGAACCTCCTCCCTGTCAAGGGCGGAGCCCGTCTCTATCAGCCTCATGGCATTTTCCCTGCTCAGGTTGTCGCGGATGAACTGCAGCTGCATGTACGACGTGGTGTGGATTATGCCCTTGTCGTTTCTATGCACGGACATGATATTGTCAATGGCCTTGGCTATCTTGGGCAGGTTCTCGCTCATGGTCTTGGCGTTGAGCCAGGCGACGTTCATCAGCCGTATGGGCCGGTTGCTTACCGGAAAGTCAGAATCGCGGATCTGGATGAACTTGACTTTCTGCGAGTCAAGGCCGGTCACCTTGCACATGTAGTCCTTGCTCAGAATCGTGGCACTCATGAAAAGCGAGATGGTGCCCTTGTCCAGTATCTCGTCAAAGTACCGGTGGGTTTCAAGGGGCGTCAGCGTGACGGACTGGCACTGCCCTGACGGGTCCTTCTGCACGCCGGAGACGATCCAGTTGCGCTTGTTTGAGCGCATGTCGTACAGCGCGGCCTCGACGTTTTTTTGCCGGTTTATGGCCTCGATGAGGTTTCTTTCCGTGTACGGCTCGGCAAGCCTTCCTGCCTCAATCGAGTCGGTGGCCAGCTCCACAAACTTGAGCAGCCTGTCATGAAAGCCGGTGCAGAAATCCATCCATGTCTCTATCTCGTCAAGCTGCTCCCTTGGCATCTGAAGCCTTGGGAGGAACCGAAGCGAGTTTTTGTTGATGGTGAGGCTCTTAAAGTCTCCAACCTCCCTTTCCAGCTGGTGGGCCTCGTCCAGCACCAGCAGTTTTCTGGTCTGCGTCGTGCCGGCATAGAATATGTCTGACAGAAAGTAGTGGTAGTTGTAGACGGTGTGGCTGGCCCGCGCGCCCATCCACTTTTGGTGAAAGTAGTGGCATGGCCTCCATTCCATCTCTACAAGCTTGGACTGTTTTCTCAGCCTCTCGACATAGCCTTTCTCTGCAAGGCTGTCCAGCCTGACGGTCTCTGACGGCGTGCCCTCGCCTATGGTCCTGTAGTCCAAAAGCCGCGTCTTGTACGCGCAGTCGTACTCTGCGTCCTTGACGCAGGGGCCAAAGTCGCAGTTCTCGTCAAGGCCCATGTCCTCCTTTACGATGCACGGGAAATTTCCGCGCCCTTTTACTTCAAAGACAAACGGAAAGTCGCGGCGGTACTGCGCCTGCAGATCCTTTGTCGCGGTGCAGATGTGCGAGTTGCCAAGATACCTTGCCATGGCGATGGCCACCGGCGTCTTGCCAAAGCCGGTGGGGGCCTCAAGGAATATCTGCTTGTAGCCGGACTTGACTGCAGATTCTATCTCTAAAAGCGTGGAGCGCTGCTTTTCGCGCATCTGCTGGAATGGAAAGTATGACAGAATCGACATAGACTACTCCTTGCTCTTGGATGGATCGTACAGCCAGCAGCGCACGTATCCGGTCTCTGTCCTGAATTCTGGCGGTGTTTTCTTGCAGGCGTCCATGGCATGCGGGCAGCGGTCGTAAAACCGGCAGCCTTCCTGCGCGTTGAGCAGGTTTGGCGGGCTCCCCGGTATAAAGTGGATCTTTTTGCTGTCAGACCTGAGCCGGGGGACTGCGGCGATCAAAGCCTGCGTGTACGGGTGCTTGGGGTTTTTGTATATGTCCTGCGTGGACCCGACCTCGACCAGCTGGCCTCCGTACATTATGCCTATCTTGCTGGCCAGCTGAGCCACAAGCCCCAGGTCATGGCTGATGATGATGACCGTGATGCC
The DNA here is from genome assembly GCA_037441265.1 of Nitrososphaera sp. Taxonomy (GTDB): domain Archaea; phylum Thermoproteota; class Nitrososphaeria; order Nitrososphaerales; family Nitrososphaeraceae; genus Nitrososphaera. The sequence goes on from JBBISN010000056.1 coordinate 4,287, forward strand.
TTTTTCTTCCTGCAGCCTCTTTAGCAGTTTTATTACCTGCGACTGCACAAGCACATCCAGGGCGGTGGTAGGCTCGTCTGCTATCAGCAGGTCTGGCTCCAAAAGCAGGGCCATGGCTATGACAACGCGCTGCTTCATGCCGCCGGACAGCTCGTGGGGGTACCTGGCCGCCACGGCGGGGTCAAGGTCCACCTGCTCAAGGGATTTGGCTATCTTGTCGCCAAAGTTGCCTTCAAAGCCGTGCTCTTTTAGGATCTCGCGCAGCTGGCTTTCCACCGTGTAGACCGGGTCAAGGGCGTTCATGGCGCCCTGAAAGACCATGGCTATTTTTTTCCAGCGCACCTGTTTGTTGAATTGTGAATTAGGTAAATTGGAAACGTCCTGGCCGGCCAGAACTACAGAGCCTGCGATTATCTTGCCGGGGGCCTGCATCGAGCGCATCAATGCCGCGCCGAGGCTGCTTTTGCCGCAGGCTGACTCGCCCACAATTCCAAGGGACTCGCCGGGCGCAAGTTCAAGGTCCACCCCGTCGACGGCCTTGACCGGGCCGGCCTCAGTCATGTAGTAGGCCTTCAGGCCGGACACTGTCAGTTTTTTGTCCGCAGGGCTGACCATCTGATCGCCGGGCTTTATGCTGCCTATAATACGTTGTTCTTCATACCGGTTATATGGCCGTCAATTAAAATAATGCAAGTTTATAACAGGAGTCTAGGCTTGAAGGTTCCCATCTGCTCGTTTGACGCCAAGACCGGCGTTCTCTGCGCCAAATGCGAGGCAAGACTCCAGTCCGGGGCGCTGACGCAGGATGATGTGGACGCTTCCATCAAGCTCTCCAAGGTTGCCAGCAAAAGCCAGGAAGTCGACAAGTTCACGCTGGTCAAGAGCGCCAGGGTGGATGACGACGTCGTGCTGGTTTTGAGGAATCCCGATGTTATGGCGCTGCGCAGGAACCCTGCCCTCTCTGAAAGGATAGGAAAGGAGTTTGGCCAGAAGGTCTGGTTCTTGGAATCCGAGTCATCGGAAAGGCAGTTCGTTGAAAGCCTGTTCCACCCAGCCAGGGTACTGAGCGTCAACCAGTTCTGGCTTCCAGACGGCAAGGTGACCAAGGTGGTTGTGGCCGGCAGACCGGATCAGAAAAAGGATACCGCCAAGATCCAAAAGATAGCCAAGGCCGTCAGAAACGTTGAGCTTTTAGTCGAGTTTGAAAACAGGTGATCATGATGACCGATATTCATAGAACCCATTATGCAAGCCAGCTGGGAGAAGACCTGGTTGGAAAGCAGGTCCGCATCGGCGGCTGGATTGAAGACATGCGCGATATAGGCAAGCTGGCCTTTGTCACGGTCCGCGACGTTACCGGCGCCTGCCAGCTGGTGGTGACCGGCGACAACGTGCCTTTGGCAGTCCAGACACCAAGGCAGTCTGCCATCGTTGCGGCCGGCACGGTCCAGAAAAGCAAGGCCAAGGATTTCCCGATAGAGGTCAAGGTCACTGAATTCACAGTTCTTACACGTGCGGTCCATCCGCTTCCCATAGACCCTACCGGGCGAGTCGAGTCATCCTTTGACAAGAGGCTTGACTCGCGGGCGCTGGACCTGAGAAATCCGCGAGTTGCCGCCATCTTTAGGCTGCGCTCCGCCGGACTGCGGGTCATACGCGATACCCTTGTAAACGAGGGGTTCATCGAGGTCAACACCCCCAAGGTGATTGGAAGCGCCAGCGAGGGCGGCGCCAACCTGTTTGGGTTCGACTACTTTAAGCGCAAGGCGTACCTGGCCCAGAGCCCGCAGCTGTACAAGGAGCAGCTGACACTGGGACTTGACCGCGTCTTTGAAATCGGGCCCTACTTTAGGGCAGAGAACTCGCACACGGTGCGACACCTCTCGGAATTCATATCCATCGATGTCGAGGCCGCCTACATGGACTACGAGGATGTCATGGACGTTGTCGAGAGGCTGGTTGGAAACGTGATCCGCGAGTTCCGCGAGAAAAGACAGGCCGACGTCCAGACCGCGGGATTAAAGACAGACCTGTCTTTTAACAAGATAGACCGGCTGACCTACGAGCAGTGCCTCGAAGAGCTCTCCAAGGAAGGAGAGAAGCTGCAGTTTGGCGACGACCTGTCCGATGCTGCGCTCCGCCGGCTGGGCGAGATTCACCGCGGATTTTACTTTATCATGGACTGGCCGCTGAAACTCAAGCCGTTTTACATACATGAAAAGGAGGACAACCCCAAGCTTTCCAAGTCCTTTGACCTGCAGTACGGCTACCTGGAGCTGGTGTCCGGCGGCCGCAGGCTGCACGACCCGGAAAAACTGAGGAGCAGGCTGGCGGAGCAGGGTCTCAACCCGGCCAGCTTTTCAGAGCACCTGAAGGTCTTTGAATGGGGCATGCCGCCGCACTCTGGATGGGGCCTTGGATTTGACCGGCTCATGATGGTTCTCACCGGCTCGCAGAACATCCGCGACGTCGTGCTGTACCCGCGTGACACGGAACGGCTTACGCCTTAACGACCATCTCTACTTCCCGGACTCTGTCGTCAAACACCCATGCGCCAAACCTGTGCTGGGTGGTCGAGTATATCAGCCAGACGACCGGGTTTATCTCCATGTACTTTTCGTCTGTCCGCGACGGCGCGGGGGTCGACGGGTGCGAGTGGAAAATCCCCATCACCTCTAGATTCTTGCTTTCCGCAAGCCGGTAGACTTGCAGCAGCTCTTCTGGCGGGATGGTAAAGGATACCACAGAAAGGCCGGCGTTTGCTATGGGCAGGACTTCGACTAC
>JBBISN010000056.1:7170-10434 GCA_037441265.1 Nitrososphaera sp.
CTTGGGCTTGATGATTCCAGAGTCAAAAGTCTTGCCGTCGTCGGCAAGGCTGGTCACCGTGTGCGGAGCGTTGTCCTCGTTAGTCCACTCAACGCCGTCTCCCTTGGAAACCGACAGGGGATCCGGCTGGAAATCGGGGTTACCCTGCGAAGACGCGCCGGCCAGTATCTTTGCGCTGACGACGTTGGCTGGTCTTGCCGGGGCTGCAGGAGCTGCGGGGGCCGCCGGCGCTGCCGCCTTGGTGGTTGTTTCCTCGGTTGGTGGCTTTGGAGCCACGACGCCAAAGAAGTAGAATGTCAGGCCGGCTACTATTGCCGCCGATATGAAGATTATTCCAAGGGCCTTGGTGTACTGCGGCTTTCTGTAAGATACCACGGTAAGGACAGCAGCCGGAACTCCGATGGTCACCATAAGGCCTATGTAAGAATATATGCTTGGGACCTGGCCGCTCACGGTTACTGCGCCGGCGACGCCAAAGGTGACAAGGAAACCCAAGGTGAGAAAAGTGGCAGACTTGGCCCTTCCGGACATGGGAAATCCGTCCTTGAACAGGCCGGGCACAAGAAATATCATTCCAATGAACATGGTCAAGATCGACACAGCGTGCATGCCATCAAGGAAGGTCTTGGCTATGCCAGAAACCGATACAGCTACACCAACAATACCAATGCTGGTAAGACCAATACCGGGGGTCAGCAGGTCCCAGTCCGTCATGTTTGGTTATGGTGGGCGTTTCTGGCATAATTAATCTTTTCTGGACCTCTAAAATATTTGATAAACTGTGTTATTATCAAAAAGCAAAAAATCAGCCAATTGTCCGCTTCGGACCTGTTTGAAATCGGGGAAAACGACACCGTCTGGGATGCATGGCTGACCACCGTCAACCTGCTGGACATGCTTGAAAGATCCCAGCGACTGGCCGGACTTTACGACTTTGCCAGGACCCGGGAGATGATATCTAGCATATGCCATACTGCAGAATCGCACAGCATAGACAGAGGCGCCTGCAAATGCGGGTTGTCTGAAGCAGAGCATGCCCTGCTCAAGCGAAAGATCCTGACCTTTTTCAAGATGCAGCTGGCAAACCTGAAACGTTTCGTCTACTGAAGCTATGTGGCGAATAAATTAAATGCAAGCAAGGGCAGAACAATGCAGAGGCAGCTTCTGTGACTGCACGTGATATTATCGAAGTTTCAAAGCCCCGCATAGTGGTGGTTCTAGTCATAACTGCAGTCACCTCGCTTCTGGCTGCATCAAGATTTGACAGTACCCCCAACGTGGCGTGGGACGTGACTGCCTGGCAGCTGGGATTCCTGACCCTGGCCGGGGCCCTTGCTTCCATGGGGTCCAGCGCGCTCAACCACTATTATGACAAGGACATAGACAAGGTTATGGGCCGGACCGCCAACAGGCCTATCCCTGCCGGAAGGCTGTCTGCCAATACCGTTCTTGCCTACGGGATCGGTATATCCGTACTGTCCGTCGTCATTGCCTGGTTCACCCTCAACCCCGTGGCAACGGGGATGATAGCCCTTGGCATATTCTTTTACGTGATAATATACACCGCCTGGCTCAAGCGCCGCGATGCATCCAACATCGTCATAGGCGGCTTTGCCGGGAGCGCGGCATCCATGGCCGGGTGGGCCACTGCCACCGGCTCGATAGACCTGCTGGGCTTTCTGGTGGGCTGGATAGTCTTTATGTGGACTCCCCCGCATTTCTGGTGCCTGGCCATCAAGGCCAGAGAAGAGTACGCCAGCGTCCGGGTGCCTATGCTTCCTGTGCTTGTGGGGAACCAGAAGACAGCCAGCTACATATTTCTGAACACTGCAATTTTGCTGCCGTATTCCATCGCGCTGTACTTTTTTGGCCTCGGCCTTTTGTACACAATAGTCGCCGCCATCTCTGGCGGCCTGATGCTTGTATATCACTACAAGCTGACCAAGAACCCAACACCAGAGTTTGCCTGGAAAGCGTACAAGGTTACCGCGCCCTACCTGGTGATAATATTCATAGCACTAGCGGTGGACGCATATTTCTATTTCAGGATTTAAGCTTCTGCAACTTCGATTCTGCGCTTTTCTTTGGTCACCCAAGACACCCGGATAAGCCCAAAGATCTCCAGGTCCAGCAGGATCTTGTTCAGGTCAGCCTCGGGTAATGCCAGGCCTTCCTTTGTCAGCGAGTTCATCAGTTCAGCGTCCGTCAGGTTTCCGGCCTGCTTGATCTTTTCATACACATGGTTTCGGAGGGGGTAGTTCACCTGTATCACCAGTAAATATCTTGACGGCGTATAATAACCACAAACATAATTAGATTGCTTTTTTGGTTCTGGTAACTAGGTAGATGGATGCACAACTATCACAAGTGGAACATTAACCCAAAAGTGATAGAACATCGGAATGACTTTGAAGAGAACTTTCATTCTGCTGTCCTGGGTATCATAAATAAGAAATGAGCTGTAGACCCCACATCAGCCTTCCATAGACCCACTGGCCTGCTCCATGATGACGGGAGTTACCGAAGTGGATCGGAAGGGTTCGCTGTCTACTCCACCCAAGAAATCTAGAATCTTCTAATACATAAACAGTTCTAAAGATGTGGGATACCATGCAAAACTAACGAGAAATGAGCGGTTTGGACAAAAATATAATTATACAGCACAAAGATCGCCCCTGCAATGGCAAGCAGCGGCTCAACTGTACCCGTGGTTGCAGGCCTGGCGCTGGGAATCAGTTTTGTTGTCATATTTGCCGCGGTAGCAAACTCTTCTTTTGGAATGTCACCACCTTCACATTACATTGGACGATACCCGTACATGACCTTGACAATTGAAGGACTGAAGGAAACGTACTCTAAGGGAGGGCCCATAGACTTTACGCTAAATGTAAAAGGGTATGGTACTAATTGCATTGAAACTCCTAGCATCTGGATAAAGGATTCAACGGGAGATGTTGTCTGGCTTTATGAAACAGTGAACTTGATGGGCTGTAGCGATCCAGATCGCAGTCCTCATGAAATTAATGAAGTATGGAACTTGGAGGAAAGATTGTCAGCGCTGCCACCTGAAGTCAATATGCACCAACCTTCGATAAATCAGACAGGAACATACACTCTTGAAGTAGTGTACTATGGTGAAAAACTGGACCACCATTTTGAAGTTTCATAATAGCCATTGATGGCAATCGTGAAACATCCCGACACTTGACAGGCAGAGCACCTATCATCATGATTTCGTCAAAAGTCTTGAACGCGTCAGGACAC
>JBBISN010000057.1:0-10175 GCA_037441265.1 Nitrososphaera sp.
AGTTCTTTGAGCGCCCTGTTGAGCGGGTGAACCTTCCTTATATCGCAGCAGAGTTTCCTGTTCTGCACGCTTTCATACATGAGGTTCATGCCCTTGTTTCGGACCATCTCCTCGACCTCTGCCTGGTCGGGGAAGTACACATCGATCTTGATCCCGTACCTTGCGCGGATGTCGTCCATCACGTCGTAGGTTTCCTGGTTGAGCCGGCCAGTATCCAGCGTAAAGACTCGAGTCCTGTCTTTATCGATCTTGGCCATCAAGTCTATGACAACAACGTCCTCGGCACCAAAACTGGATGCAAGGCCAATCTTAAGGCCAAAAGTATCAAGGGCCCATTTCAACACTTCCTGGGCGGATTTCTTTTCAAATTCCAAAGCCAACTGCTCGACCTGTGCAGCATCAAGCCTCATATGTGGTAGAGATGGGCCCAGAGCACTTTATATTATTTGTCACCGAGAACAGACATCAAATCCTTCATTTTTTGCCTGTCAAAATGTAATGCCAAGGTTGAAAACTGGAGGCGGTCAAGTCAACAAGATGCGTTAATTACAAAAATCTATCATTTACATTCAAAATTTACAGCATTATCAAATAACCTTATATACTTTGGTTCCTGTATCTGAACAGGGTCGAAGAAAGCCGTGGATAAAGCGTGTATTAGTGGACGTTTTGCCTGTGATCCATTGTGTCTTTTTCCACCGCGCATAACTTGTTGACAATATAGAACACTGGGAGAGATTTGATTGGCTGACAATTTCTGGGAAAATATAGATCAATACAGGAAGCTTGGTTTTGATCCAGTCCGCTGGATATCTGCATGTTCAAACGAGGCAGACCTGTATGTATTGCGCAATGCGCTGCAGGACGTAAAAAGAAGCTCAGTCAAGGTGCTGCCTTCATGGTACGACTCATTCTACCATATGGAGGGAAAGGAGCCGGAGCTGATCCGGCGCGTGTACGACCTTGCAAATCCGGGCATGAACAACGAAGTCGATATCAAGCGAGCAGTTGCCCTGTTCCGGATCCAGTCAAATTCAGCCGAATCCGCCGGAGCTCTATCCGGCGTACTTCAAAAGTTCTTGGGCAGCTTTCACAACAAAGTGTCAGTATCAAACGCCCAGATTGCCCTGACGGAGCACCAGGACGCGCAGTTCGGGCTGTTTGATTACATCAATCTTCACCGAGGCACCAAGGACGGCTACACGCCAGCAGTCACGTCATGCACGCAGATCACAGACGTTGCAAAGGCGCCAGACGACGAAGTGCATGTAAGGATAGCCATGACTGCTGCCATTGAAACCCTCAACCTTCTTGGATGCGGGAATCCCTCGCTGTTCAAGTTCTTTCCTATATACGACGCGCCGTCCGACGGGATGCTGGACAGGATAAGGATCAACCTCGACGCGTTCATGTCGCGTTACAACCTGGCCATGGAAGACTACAGCTCGCTCAAGCATGGCCATCTTTTCTACGGAACTACGGCCTTTGCAACCACCAACAAGGAGATTCCAACCAAGTATGAGCAGGTAGAAGAGGGCATGGACATACTGCTTACCAACAAGTTCGGCGGCCTTGCGGCAGCAAGCCTGCACGCCCTTGCCATGATGGACCCTGCCAACGCGTCCCGGTTCGAGCAGGCAGGAGTTTCCCTGGACAGCATCACCGGGGCGCGAGATGAAGCCATGAAAAGCCTGACGGAGCCGCACTTTGCCCTTGGCAAGATAGTGTCCAAGTACTGTCCAGAGTTCGGATCGCCTTTTGACAAAAACAGCCACATCGCTGCGGTGTACCCTGTCGGGCCAAAAGGAGTACTTGCTTTTGGGCTGCTGGCAGAGCTGACCAACTCCAGTCTGGTGGTAAACGATCTTCCAGTCCGGCATGAAGAGATGGCCCGCCTTGCAACAAAAGAGTCGCTGGTAGAAAACGCGACAGCCTCGCAGCACGGATGCCATATAATACTGGCATCAAAGGACGTGTCTGCCCTTGTGGCAGAGGAGCTGCGGCAGCACCACTTTGCGCCGGAAAAAATAGGCTTTGTGGCAAAGAAAGGGATGCCGTCAGTAGTTATTCAAAAGGACGCCAGCCAGTTCGTGGCCTCAAAGGCAAAACTTGCTAGGCTGATGTCAATCCCGGTGCCAAGCCCGCCCAAGCCGGCTGGTTAATATTCGCCTCATCCAAATACTGTCCAATGCAAGATCCAGACTGCGTCTTTTGCAAGATAGTCGCCGGCAAGATACGTGCCAGGATGGTAAAACAAAACGAAAGGGCCATGGCGTTTCTCGACGCGTTTCCGCTGGCTGCCGGGCACACCCTTGTCATACCAAAATCACACTATGCCAAGATACAGGAAATGGACAGCCTCGACGCGCAGGCTATGTTTGACCTGACGCATAAAGTGACAGACGCGGTAGAGTCTGCCTCAAAAACAAGCGCAAGCACCATCGCAATACACAACGGCCGGGAGGCCGGGCAGGAAGTGCCGCACGTCCATGTGCACATCGTGCCAAGAAGACGCGGCGACGGCGCGGGGCCCATACACTCGATGTTCCGAAAGCCTCGCTTAACTGCGGAAGAGATGGACGCGATGCTTGGCATGATCACTTCTCGACTTGACTGACCGTGCCAAGATCCTGAATAGCAGCACCGGCGTCATCGATCTGGCGTTCCCTTCTATTATGTGGCCGGAGACAAACATGGAAACGGCCAGCATCCACAGCAAAACGCCTTCCATCAGATCTGCTTGAAGGCCGATGAAAAACCCCGCTATCTTTGCCAGCCCTGCCACGTAGACGGGCAGACCGGCAAGATGCAGCGCCCTGTTTGCCGGGTGCCTGTGCGTGTTCTTTAAAATCCTTGCCACAGCCCGGAGCATGGCAATGGTATGAAGTCATTTGATAATAATTTTTTCCAATATGGGTGGAATCTCTGACAGCCGGCTGGCCGTGTACGTGGGCTGCTCGCACTTTGTCATGGGTTTCTGCAGCGCAAAAAGCGAGTCGGTGGTCCTGATGGTGGTCATGCCAAGGCTGTTGGCCGGGCAGATATCCGTGTCAAGCCGGTCGCCAACCATTATGCATTGGGTGGCATCACGTCCTGCCTGCTTTAGGGCAAGCTGAAAAATGGCCGGGTCAGGCTTTTTCAGCTTGACTATGCTCGAAATAACCATGACCTTGAAGTACTTTTCAAGCCCTGCAGACTTGATAAGGTCCATAATGTCTTCGGACTGGTTGGCTATGACGCCAAGCTCGTAGTTGTCAGACAGCTTTTGCAGTGTGGGTTCTGCGTCGTCGGCAAACCTGAACAGGCTCCTTCTTGCCTGCTTTATCTCCGAGTCTATTCTGCGCAGCACCGGTTCTTCGTAGCCAGGCGGAAGCAAAGCCCTACACAACTCGATAACCAGTTCCCTTACGCCGCCATGCCCTATCTTGCGGCCGCGGATTATGCTGTCGCGTACGGCATGGTAGTTTCTCTCGTCTATCCGCGCGCCAAAACCGTTGAGCAGCTCAAGGAACTTGGCATCAAAGCGGTTGATAAAATCCCATTCATTGACCAGCGTCTGGCCAAGATCAAAGAATATGAACGGGTTCATCTTGGATTGCCTTTGCATGGTTCGTTATTTCGCCTTTTGCACAACTACTTAGTCCTTTTCCGCATTCGCATCCAGATTGCTTTTCTGCCTCTGCTGCGGAAGCATGATGTAAACGCATGCCGAGCCGCACATGGTGCACGGGACATTGTTGCCGGGGTGCTGCCCTTCCCTTGTGTGAATGCGCTCTGCTTCTTCCGGGTTGATGGACAGGGCAATCTGCTTTTCCCAGTCCAGCGTGCGCCTTGCTTCAGTAATGGCCATGTCCCACTTGATTGCCTTTTCTCTGATCTTTACCAGGTCGCCGGCGTGGGCAGCTATTCTGTATGCCATCAGGCCTTCCTTGACCTCTTCTGCGGTGGGCAATGCAAGATGCTCTGCCGGCGTCAGGTAACAGAGCAGGTCAACCCCTTCTGCAGCGGATATGGCGGCGCCGATGGCACTGGCAATATGATCGTATCCTGCAGCCACATCGGTCACCAGCGGGCCCAGAACATAGTATGGGACATCCCCGATCAACGACTTGGCCAGCCTTACGTTGGCGGCCACTTCATTTAGCGGAACGTGGCCGGGACCTTCAACCATGACCTGCACGTCTTTTTCATGAGCTTGCTTGGCCAGGCGCGAGACGTTTATCATTTCAGCCACCTGCAACTCGTCGTGGGAATCCAGTATCGAGCCGGGCCTCAGGGCATCTCCTAGACTAAATGTAACGTCGTATTTCCTTGCGATTTCGCACATGTAGTCAAAGTGCGCATAGTAGGGGTTTTCTTTTTCATGCTTGAGCATCCATGCAGCAGTTATGGTGCCGCCCTTTGACACGATGCCGCCATGCCTTTTTACTTTAAGAACGCGCTGGGCCAGCTCCCTTGTAATGCCTGAATGTATGGTGGTGTAGTCGACGCCGTCTTTGGCGTGTTTTTCAAACGCATTTAAAAAGTCATCTTCAGTGATATCCAGCGGGTTCTTTTTTGCTACTCCCACTGCATAGGCCTGGTACACCGGAACTGTACCAAAAGTGATGGGCGCCGCTTCAAGCAATTTTTCTCTGATGAGATCGAGATCTCCGCCATCAGACAGGTCCATGATGGTGTCGCCGCCATACTTGACGGCAACCTTGGCTTTGGATATTTCTTCTTCCAGATTCTGGTAGAGGGTGGATGTTCCGATGTTGACGTTGACCTTGGTTTTCAGCCCCCTGCCAATGCCTACTACCTTGATCTTTTGCTTTCTTGCATTGTTTCTTGGAATAATGATGGAACCCTTGGCAACGCCCTGAATAATAGAATCTAAATCGATGTCCTCGTCTTTTGCAACTTGCTTCATCTCTTCGGTTGCAATGCCGCGTCTTGCACTACTCATCTGTGTGGCCATATTCTGGATCTGCCGGTATTGTGAGGCAACATGATTTAAAGGATCTGGGTTTTGGATGCCTGGCAGGGTTTGCCATCAGCAAATAACCATCTTTTTCCGCAAAAGGTACCTGACGAGGCCGTGCAACTCCAACACTTTAAATAGCGTTTTGAAGGCAATCGGCAATACTGGTAAATGTCCGTTCAGAGAGATTATGACATTATCGTAGCAGGCGGCGGCCTTGCGGGCATGATCGTCGCAACGTCGGCTGCATATTACTCAAAACAGTCGCTCCGGATCCTCGTAATTGACAGGAACACCTTCCCGACGCTTGGCAAAAAGACCATCAGCGGCTGGGTCTGCGGCGACGCGGTGGGCAAGAACACCGTTGATTACATGACTGAAAGGATCCAGATCAAGTGGGGTTACCCGGAGATCGAGCATCCCGTCAAAGGCGTGGTGGCTTTCTCCCCTGACCATGAAACAAAGGTTGCCTTCGACGGCGAGGGCTTTATACTCAACCGCAAGATGCTTCCGCAGAGGCAGCTTAAAGACGCGCAAAAGGCAGGCATCGAAATAAGGGAAAGGGTCGCCCTGCGCTCCGTCATAGTGGAAAACAACACCGTGGTTGGCGTGGAAGGCGAGGATCTGGAGAACAAAACCGTGTTCAAGAAAACCGCCAAGCTGGTAGTCGATTGCGCCGGCGTGACATCCGTCCTCCGAACAAACCTGCCCATCAAGTCCTACGTCGAGCGCAGGATAGACAGAGACGATCTCGAGGCGACAGGCCGATACATCTACAACTTTGAGCAGGACGGCGAGGACAAGACATACTTTGATTCTGATTACTGCATCATACATCTGGACCAAAAGCTGGCTCCTGGCGGCTACGGATGGGTCTTCCCCAAGGGCAAGAACAAGGTAAACATCGGCCTTGGGGTGCAGCAGAAGGCCTTTGAAGCCCGCAACAAGGAGATGGGCGTTCGTCCGGACCTCAAGACCTTGATTGACGAGTACGTGCAGGTAAACCCGGTCATAAAGAACCCAAGGCTTGCAGACGGCGAGATGGATGATGGAAACGCCTGGGGAACATGGCAGGTTTCCGTCAGGAGGCAGAACGACTGCCTTGTCGCAAACGGCTACATTCTGGTGGGCGACTCGGCATGGATGCCCAAGCCGCTGGACGCCGGAGGCATAGGGCCTGCCATCATCGCAGCCACCATAGCCGGCAAGGACGCCGTCGCGGCCATCCAGGCCAACGACACGTCAGAGCGCGGGCTGTGGATGTACAACAAGCATTTCATCAACGATTACGGCTACAAGACTGCGGGCCTTGAAGTGTTCCGCAGGATGCTGCAGGGTCTTACCAACGATCAGATAAACTACGGCATGAAGCACTTCCTCTCAAAGATGGACATCGACAAGATAACCAAGGGCGAGCATCCGGAATTCGGCACCGTAAGCAAGCTGGGCATGATGATAAGGGGGGCCATGAACAAGAAACTGGCCGACGACCTGAGGTACTGCGCCAACATCAACAAGGTGCTGACAGATCATTACCACAGCTACCCGGAAACACCGGACGGCTTCCCTGACTGGCACAAAAAGTTGCACGGCCACCTTGTTGAAGCCTTTGCCAAGTACAAATGACTTCACAATACGCCGGCTTTCCAGTTTATGAAACCATCGAGCTAAAAGAGATCCCTGACATCAGGCCCGCCGTCGACAGGATGGTCGAGGCCTACGAGCGATTCAACCAGGAGGGTAAATTCAGCTACCGGATCCTGCTTCCGCGAGGCGAGAAACTGACCGGAAAGGCAAAAAGGCTTGGCCACACCTTTCAGGGCGAGTTTGTTCTTGGCCTGCGCAAGCGCAACCTGGTTCCAGTGCTCAGGGAACTAAAATACGTGCACGACGATAGCCATTACGGATGGCTGCTGGCAAGCCCGCAGGTTTTTGACAAGTTTGAAGGCCGCGCCTAGGTCTGCAGGCCGCTTTGCGCCTTGTCTTCTTTGCCCTTAAACCGCGAGAGCTGGAATGGCTGCCATATCTTCATGGAGTTGCTCAGCACCACTGAAACTATTATGCCCAGCAGAAAGCCGCCGACAAGGTCTGTTGGAAAATGCTGCTGGACATAGACGCGGGTTATGGCTATTATTATTGGAAAGGCCCAGACGGCGTAGCCGGCGGCCTTGGACCTTCTGTACAGCTCATAGCCGACGATGAACGCCAGCGCAGTGGCCCTTGAGACATGTCCTGAGGGGTAGGACAAGTCCTTGGCAAATGGGGCAAGGCTGTCGCTTTCAATTCCAAAATTCTCTGGAAGCTCCAGAGCCGGTTTGAATCCGTAGGGCGGGATGGGCCTACCGACAAAAGGTTTCATGTACATCACGATGATGGCAAGGATGACAATCACTATGAGAAATATCATGCCTGTCTTTCTGGTGCGCCGGATTATGGTGAGGATGATGGCAACGATGAGCAAGACGCTGACGTCGCCCATGGTGGTGAAGGTTATCATGAACGCGTCAAGGCCCGGATTTCCTTGAATCGACTTGGCGTATCTGTTCACCGCGTCGTCCGGGGCGTCGACCCCTACTGCAGCGATTACCGCGCTGAACGCTATGAATGCTGCGATGAACACAGCAAACATTGGTGATCTTGTGCGGAAAAGCCAGGGAGGACGCACTTCTGCGTACAATCAGTAACAGGGCGGCACCGTTGCCGTTTAATTGTTTTCCCCGACGGAGATCTTATAAAGACAGGCTTCTATACAATATGCATGGCTACTGCCTTTTTGGTCTTTTACAAATACAGATCCATGAGCACAGATGATGCTCAGAAAGCCAGCAACGAGTGGCGGGAGCTGAAAAAGACTCTGCCTGAAGACGTGGAACTGATAGGGGAATACAACCATGCATGGGGGACGGAGTACAACGGCTTTCTGCTCTTCCAAGCGGAAAGCGCGGATTTGTTCTTTGACTGGTGGACTGGCTTCAAGGACAAGATCCGGTGGTACGTCGAAAAGACTCACACCATAGTGGCAAGGAAACGGTAAGATCTTTACATCCTGTCGGTGTTTAGAGCACATTGATATTGTGAAATCTGCTTGCTGGATGCAATTTCATGCGGGCATATTTCCCAATAGTTGCGTTCCGGAATCGAGATCCATGTGCTTCTAGGATGTCTTGAAGCCCTTCATGTCGCCGAAGAGTAGACTCAGAAACACCTCTGAGCCGTTAAAGCCCTCCACATACGATTTTGGCACCTTGTACTGGCGACTGGCACCCTGCATGATGATTATGTCGCCCTCCGTTGTCTGTATGACGTTGCCGACATCCATCATGTCTTTGGATCTCACATTCTTGTGGACTATTCTGTCCCAGTTCAAGACCGCTTCTGTCATACGTCTTCAATTTTTAGATACCACAAACAAATACTTAAAAATACCGATACTAAAAGATTAAAATAATGTGGTTTTTATACTGATTATCTTACGATGTGTAAAAACAATACACTGTATAGAATTGTTTTATACTCTGAAGAACAAGAAAAGCATGTTTGGAAACGGATCATACCTACGAAGAATCACTGAATATCGTGTTCTCTAGGATCTTGATGGCGTCTTCCAGCGTCAGGTCCGTAAGCCTGATAACCCCCACCGGTAAGATTCGCAGGTTTGAAATGAGGGAAGACGTCAACCTGCTGTTAAACCCGTTGCAGATGGGGGACCTGGTCAATGCGGCAAACGTGGCTGCTTCCTCGTTTTACAAATTCATTCCAAAACTTGGAGTGCTGCGATACATGTACCTTGACTTTGAGAACCTGCATGCACTGGTTTTTCCGATGCCTGACCACAACGTGCTTCTTGTAACGATAGAAAAGATAGAACCTTCTGTTCCGAAGATGATAGATTTTATCCAGCGCTTGCTTGAGAAGGAAGGGCTTGTCTACACGACTTCCTGAATCCATCGATCTTACAGCCAGACGTTCTCACACCTTCGCCGGGAATAAGGCGTCTTTTCCAATTCATCTGCTATAACAAGAAACAAATTAGTTGGCAGACGACAGAAAGGAGAAATTGTATACTCTGCTAATGATTATCGGGGGGATTCTTTGGTCCCTCACTTACATTCTCATCATCCGGCAGGGATTCAGGGACAGAACGTACGCCATGCCCATGGCCGCCCTGTGTGCAAACATTTCCTGGGAGGCGATATTCTCTTTCCTTCATCCGCACTCTCCTCCGCAGATTTACATAAACTACGTCTGGTTCTCGCTGGATGTCTTGATCGTATATCAGTTCCTAAAGTTTGGAAGGCCCGAGTTTCAGAAATTCTCGACCGGGAAATTCTATTTCATGTTCTCCTTCGGGCTGGCCATGGCTTTCTTTGCGGTACTGTTCGTCACCTACGAATTTGAAGATTGGCAGGGTGCGTACGCGGCATTTGGACAGAACCTGATGATGTCTGTTTTGTTCATAGCGATGTTTCTAAACCGCGATGGCCTGAGAGGGCAATCATTTAGCATCGCTCTTTTCAAGATGCTTGGAACCGGCATCAGCAGTCTTGCATTTTACCTATACCAGCCCGTCTCGCAAGGGTCTTTGCTCATGCCCTTCCTCTACGTTTCCATATTTGCCTGTGATGCTGTGTACACCGGCCTGGTGTACCGGCGGTACAGGGAGCAAAAGATACCAATCTTCAAGCGTTTGAGAAGCTAATGGATGTAAAACAATAGCTATTCATGCCAGTACGCAAAGCTCCGGCGGGTTTAAAACACGTTATAAGATGTCTGATAACTCGCACTTGCTATGCTACAAGGCTATCTCGTGTATGGTCGTTGCAATATACGCCAAGTTATTATATTTCGATGCACTTTATAGTATATTGGCCAAGGCATTCCCGATTGCCTATGACAGGGAAAGAGCAAGAAAGGCCTTTGATATCCTGCTCATCACAAGGGAGCAGGAGATGAAGCAGCTTGCTGTTGATATAGGCTATCCAGCTGCAGGCGATGATTGGCAAGAAAAGACATTGCTTTTTTGCCTTGACGTAGACAAATGCTTTCAGGAGCTGTCTCAGCCAGACATGGCAGATCAGGAAATTTACAAATGCATGATTCTCTTGAGAATGATGGCAAAGGACAGACCCCTCGTAGAACTTCAAAAAATCCAAGATCTGGCGTACAACATAGCCAATGATTTCAAGTCATTGTACGAGCAGCAGAAATGAAC
>JBBISN010000058.1:0-5791 GCA_037441265.1 Nitrososphaera sp.
GGGCATTGCTTTATCTGCTGATCAGGGCGGATGCTTGATGCACACCAAAAACAGAAATGGCATAGCAGAAACACGTTACTCTTGATTACTGGTTTACATTGCGTTTGCATGGTCATGGTTTGCAGAATTTCCAATTAAACAGCTGGTCTACAAAGTATTACAATGCAAGCTGAAGATCATGACAATGGTAGGTTCTTGCCAAGATTCGACATACGCCGCGCCAGAACGCGCGGCAGGCTGCAAACCTGCCGGTCACTGTTCCAGGATTGCAACGCCGGGCATCTCGTCGCCGGCCAGAAAGTTCAGGGTGGCGCCACCTCCCGTCGAGACGTGGCTGACCTCGTTTTCTGCAACACCGGCCCTCTTCAGGGCTTCTAACGTGTCGCCGCCACCCACCAGCGTCTTGGCGCCCCGCCAGTAAGCAAGGGCGATGCTCTTGGCTATGGTGATGGTGCCGTTGGCAAACGCGCCCACCTCAAACATGCCCATGGGGCCGTTCCAGAAGACCATGCCGCCGTTGCCGCTTCCCACCTCGGCAGAATACCGGTCGATGGTCTCGTTGCCGATGTCAAAGCCGGCCATGTCGTCTGGTATGTCCCCTTTGACCATCGTCACTGACTTGTCGTCCGGCGAGTATGCAGCAACATGGTCCGTCGGGAGCATGATCTTGTCGCCGTACGTCGCCAGCGCCTTGGTGACCCAGGGCAGGTGCTCGCTGTCAATGAGGGATTTGCCGGTCCGCACGCCCTTGGCTTTCAGGAACGTGTATGCGGCTGCACCGCCGATGATGACCTTGTCGGCCTTTAGCAGCAAGTGTTCCAGCGCGCCGATCTTGTCCTTTATCTTTGCGCCACCTACCAGGACTTTAAACGGCCTGACCGGGTTGGTTATCATCATTGAAAGGTAGTCTACTTCCTTTTTCAAGTTCAGCCCGGCCAGCCGCGTGTCAAAGAACCTAGCCGCCCCGTAAGTCGAGGCGTGCTTTCTGTGCGACGTACTAAACGCATCGTTAACGTAAATGTCTGCCAGGTTGCCAAGTTTCTTGCAGAATTCCGGGTCGTTGGCCTCCTCCTCCTTGTGGAAGCGCAGGTTTTCCAAGAGCAGGATGTCGCCGGCATTCATCTGGCTGATCTCGTTTTCAACGGCCGGACCGACGCAGTCGTTGGCAAACCTGACTGCCATCCGGGACCGCCCAACGATCTCTGTCAACCTCCTTGCCGCCGGCTCAAGGGAGTTCTTTTTGCTGGGTCCGTCGGGCCTTCCAAGGTGGGATGCCAGTATTACCTTGGCGCCGCGTTTTGCCAGGTACTCTATGGTGGGTATGGTCATCCGTATCCTATAGTCCTCGCCAACTGAGCCGTTGCTGATGCTGACGTTGAAATCAACCCGGACAAAGACGCGCTTGCCGACATATTTGGAGTCTTCCAGATCGGAGATGGTCCTGATGGCCAACTTGTATCATGTTTGGTAGATTTATGGGAATTATTTATCTTTAACATGGCAGTTTATCTTCCGCAAAGACGGTATTTCAGGCGAAAATTGCAAACATTTGGCGGTCTTTGAGCAATAAAACCAGGTTCGACTATTGTCCTGATGATGGTTTAGCAATCCTGCTATGAAGAAGGATGGACATTTAAACCGCTCTTTTGTCCCGCATGTCCAACTTCTGGCCAATTTGTTGAAATACCTACGGTGATGACATGCAAAAAATTAATAAAATAACCCTGCTTTCCCGAGTATGTGAGCAGTTTCATTCCAAAAAAAGTATTCGGCAAGTTTATGTACATAAACGACCAGCCGCTCAAGAGGCCCAGCGGCAAATCACTGGTTTACTTTATGGGCGCAGGCTTTTGCCCGTTCTGCGCCGCTGAAAGATGGGCCATCATGAATGCCCTTTCACGTTTTGGCAAGTGGGAAGGCCTGGTGGAGGACAAGAGCGCGGACCATGATGAAAAATACCTCAATGTCCCGACCATGAACTTTGCAAAGGCCAAATACACCAGCGAGTACGTCGAGTTCGCAGGAAAGGAGATTTCCGACAGGAACTTTGAGCCGCTGCAAGAGCTGGACGACAAGGACTATGAGATCCTGGACGTCTACAACCCGGATCAGATTATTCCGTTCCTTCTGGTGGACGGCCGGTTCATGCAGGTGGGCGCCGGCTTCAGCCCGCAGCTGATAGAAAACATGTCCCATGAGGCCGTCAGGGCAGAACTGGACAAGC
The DNA here is from genome assembly GCA_037441265.1 of Nitrososphaera sp. Taxonomy (GTDB): domain Archaea; phylum Thermoproteota; class Nitrososphaeria; order Nitrososphaerales; family Nitrososphaeraceae; genus Nitrososphaera. The sequence continues at coordinate 2,225 of JBBISN010000058.1, forward strand.
AGGACTCTGCCATTGGCAGGGCCATGCGCGCAGAAATAGACAACATCACCGCGCTCATCTGTCACAGCATTGCAGGCAAGGGTCCTTCCTGCACAGAAGAGAGCATAAAAACACTCGTGTCAAAAATATAGAAGATTATTCTTCTACCTTTGCCACCTGCGGCTTGAGTGTCGTGACCCTGGTGATGGTGGGGCAGCCAAGCTTGCTTGCGGCAACCTTGAAGCCTTCCTTTGCCAGGTTCAGGTTGGCGGCAGCCACGTGGGCCTCAAAGATCACCTGGCCGGGCATTACACGGGCGGCAAGACCGGTGGCCTTGCCAAAGGCCCTTCTCATGCCCTCCTGGAGACGGTCTGCACCAGCGGTGGCGATCATCTTGTTCTCGCGGAGGATGACGTGGGGGTAGACCCGGAGCATGGAAAAGAAGGTCATCTCGCCGACGGTGGCCATGCGCTTGTTTGCTGCCAGCCTTGCAGCCTCTAGGGCGTTGTGCCTTATCTGCATCTTTTCCGTGACTATAAGCTCAAGTTTGTAATCGTAATCGCCACTTGCCTGGCCGGAGGAGAACCTTGCAATCTTTAACTGGGGTTTGCCGGCAATGTATTCCCGTCTGACGTACGGCATGCCACGCGTCTCTCGATAATTAACTCCCTTCATATTGATGCACTAAATTTTAATGCTTAAATGTGGATTTCCGCTGTGATTTAATCGTTATGTCTTCTGCTGCTCAACCTGCTCCGGAATCCGAAATTACTGATGTCATAGAAGCGCGCCTGGCCAGTGGCGGCCGGATCCTAGTCGACGAGACCCGCGTCCAGGACGAGCTTAGGACCCGGGGCTTTGGAGAAAAGGAAGGCAGCGATTATGTCCTCAAGCCGTACGAGGCGCTTTACCTCATGCAGGCAAAGCAGCTGAAAATATCCGGCAAAGAGATGGATTTTGACTCGCTTTTTGAGTTGCTGATGAAATACGACAAGAGCATCATGACCAAGTTCCTGGTCTACCGGGACCTTAGAAGCCGGGGGTACGTCGCCAAGGAGGGGTTTGGCTTTGGAAACGACTTTCGAGTCTACGAACGCGGCGAGTACGAGAAAAAGCCGGCCAGGTACGTGGTGTTTGACATAAGCGAGGGTTCTAACATCACCGCGCGCAGCTTTGCCAACGCGGTAGAGCAGATAGAGAAGATGGGTAAGGACGCCGTTGCTGCCGTCATAGAGCGGCGCGGCGAGGTTATTTACTACAAGGCTTCCAAGGTGCGCTTTCTGCAGAACAGCTACGACACGCGTATTAAGTGATCTGAAATGTCTGAGGACCGGCCTGAACGGTACAAGGAAGTTTTCTGCTCCAACTGCCAGATCGTTCTGGGGCGGTATTCTACAAAGTACTTTTCAGACCAGGACATCAACGAGCTTATCAGGATGCACCATGCCACACACATCAAGCAGGGGCACATGATGACCATCCGGATCGCCGAACCTGTAAACGATTTATAGCCCCGCGATATGTTTACCATCCATGCAGGGCAACCTCTGCGACAGAGTCATGAAACTTGACCGGAACATCCGGTTTGTGGGCATCGTCAGCAACAAAGGCGAGGTCGTCGAAGGCGGCTTCCGGCAGGGAGTCCAGCCGCTTTTAAACGGGTCATTGGAGCAGCAGATGTACGTTCAATCTCTTGCAAATGTCATTTCGCTGCGCGAGTTCAGCGACAGGCTTGGAACGTTCCACTATAGCCTGACGGAGCATGACAACGTGACTTTGATAACTTTTCCACTTGACGAGGGGATCCTGTGTGTATCGGCATCGCCCAGAGCCGACGCGCTCAAGATACGCGACCGCGTGCTTGCCATCATAAAGCAGGGCAAGGCCACTGCCAAGAGAAGGCAGAAGAAGGTTTAATAATACAATAGCGGCACTCACAGCTATAATGCGTGCTGTATCTGAGGCACGGACTGCCAAGAGGTTCTGCGAGCATTGTTTTTATCGCGGAAACGAATCTGAGTTTCTGGACGCAGCCGATTTCTGCATCGAATGCATGAGCGTGCATGCCCACTGCCCCAAGTGCAAGGCAAGCTACCACAGCGTCCACGTCTCGGAATAAGGATTTTTTAACCCTGGTTTTATTTTATATTCAGGCTGCAGGATGATGACGAAGTGTACAGTCCCCCTATTATCTGCCCGCAAGGGCAGAAAAATGAAGAGAATTTACCGGACTGCCGAGTTCTGCAGTTTAAAACTTACTAGATTTGATTTCCTTAAACAAGAGTCGAATCTAGTAAGTTGTATGAGGACCAGATCTCTCAGAAAATAGGTCCTGTAGTAGAAGCATCCTTGATTCAGTCAATGAATTAAGCTGCATCTAATACGTACCGTTACAGACTTTTTGAGAAGTTTGTCAGGTCTGAACCCTCAGATTTGAATATAAACTCTTTAATAACGGAGTGCGGTATTGCGGTATATGGCAAGACAAGGATTGCATTGGACAGACGAGGATTCGAAGGCCGTGCAAAACTATTTGGAAGACCTCAAAAATGGCAAAATAGAAACCATACGCCTAGAGGGAAATATTAATAACTTCTTCAAAAGCAACGCCTGACAAGGTTGTCAAATAACCAAAGATGGTTTGTTCATCTCTCCAAATCTGTCTATTATTGGATTAAGGGACAACCGCCAGAAGTTTTGGATGCGTATATTGATGCTGTAGTTGCAGTCCATAAGATGGCAGAGATTTATTCTGAGCATACAATCGAATCCTGTCAGAACGGATTTTTGGTTGCTGTAAAGAGCCAGAACAGGGCTTTGCGATGTGTCTTTGTACACGAGCGCAGAGAGATTCACATTGTAGATGTCATAGAATACAATGAAGAGTAGCCGATCATATCTCAACAACTACCCGGAAAAAGGCTGCCAAAACCCTTGCCATTCGCTTTTAACAGAACAAATCAGGTTACACCAAGCCAGGCAAAAATAGCTGCCCGAAGCGATCTGCGTATTCTTTCCTTCTCTTCAGCCCTTGTCAGAAATCCAGCCATGCCATTTTCAAATTTGTGTATATTCCGAGATAAATCTAGGGAGCATTTGCCGATAACATCCTTATCAACAAGTTGTTGAATCACATCACCATCGGGAAACAGGACACCCAGACTGCTTGCCTTGACGGACACATAGCTCCATCTTCCATCTTTAAGGTCCTTGATTACATCCACTATGTCGTCGACAATCCATATGATCTTGCCAAGGGTCATGACATGATCGTAATAGCCGTGCAACTCTTGCAGAGATTGAGCAGGCTTGTGGAGGTAGGCGCTTATCGCCAGACACCACACCAGGTTTGCACTTGCAAGTTTGAGGTTCTCTTCTATCTCACTCAGGGGCGAGGATGAATCAAAGTTTGCGCGACTTGCAGAGAAAACCTCTGACTCGTAGCTTTTAACAAGATTGTCACTCAGTTCTTGGAATATTTCGTTTCTGGAAAGAAAGGCAGGTGAGCTTCTATGAACTTGCATAAACTCCTCATAGAATGCTAGTGCCAGAGCCGTGTTTGTTCCATGGGCATTTTGAATTTGCCAG
>JBBISN010000058.1:5891-9921 GCA_037441265.1 Nitrososphaera sp.
AGTATTTTGTCTCCCGTGCGGTAATTTGCAATCAAAAGTTTTCTTTCTTCCGGTCCATGTACAATACCGTTCTCCCCCAGCACTTGCAGTGCCCTTTTCCGGAAGAGATCGTTGGAATGCAAACTTTCGTTCACGCGTCTTAATGGCCCTCTCTTGGGGGAGGAGGCGGAGGCGCCGGTATGGCCATGTTGTCATACGAGTAGCCCAGGGATGCAATATCCAACACATCACGGGGTGTTCTGATGTCGCTTGGAGCAAAGCTCGGCAAGAGAGACTGCAGCGCGCTGGATGGACCTGACTGGCCGGAATCCCATGGCCACATCCGGTCGTCAATTCTGTGACCGTACCCTCCGGCTCCGGCAGGATTGTAATTTGCAGCTCCGGGGTGGTCCAGTTGCCAAATAGCCCACAACCGGTCAAGGTTGGCGTGATGCATGAAAAAGACAGGATCTATTGGCGAGACCATCAGCCCCATGTGCCCTTCTACCCACATGTGTATGCTGTTGTGCACGCCTTCAAGGTTGATGCGGAATTGTCCAAAATCGTCCTGGTTCATGGCGTTATTAAGATCATCTGCAGATGGAAGCATGTCAGGATTCAGTGTACTGCTGCGCTGCAAAGCTTCGGTTCGAAGGCTGGCCGAAGGAATGAAAGGATGCAGTTGAGTGGAGACCTTCCATCCATCTGGATTAAAGCTGTTTGGGTTTTCCGCAAAATACCCTTGTTCAACTTCACGACCACTGGCGCCGCCGCTGCCAGGAGGGCCCATGTAGTCGTCCTGAAAAAGGCCAGTGGTTTCAGCATTACCGCCATAAATCCAGTTCCAGTAAGGAATTGAAACGCTGCTGTCAACGGACTGCAATGCTTGCTCGAATCGAACAAGAAATTCCCTGTGCCAGGGCAAGAAAGCCGGGCCTCCATGTCCGCCGTCTATTCCTGCCGCCGGACCGCTAACAAGCTCGGTTATTCCAACATGAATGGCCACAAACTCATCGTACCTGCTAAGGCTGTGCCCCGGCTCAACTGTCCTCTTTAACGTCAGCAGTGCGTCTATGAACCGCTGCCTTTCCTGGGATGTCAGATTTGCTGCATTTCTTCTTACGCCCATAACTCAGTCATATCCTACGATTGATCTATTATGGCCCGGGCCAGATCCACAAGCGATGAAAAGGTTCTGTAGGGCAAGGACGGTGAAAAGTATTTTCTTGCTTCTTCGTCAAACCGGGTGACAACCTCAGAATTATCTATAATGAGTGTATTTTTCCCATTAGTTCTCACAATTATTTTTCTACCCTTGTACAAAGTTTCTTCATCTGTCAAAATACATCCAAATTTTTCTGTGCACGCTTGTATATATGCATCTTGTCTGGTAGATCGAGCTTGCAGATCTGCACATTCCAAGGTATATTCATGAAAGTATGGGCTTGGTGTGTTGGCGATAAGTTCTTAATTTACTTCAGCTGACCCTTCCCTAGGTGCTATGAAATGACATTCAACAGAGTCGGCGCAGTAATCCTGCTTGTCTCCAACATGGAAAAATCCATCAAGTTTTACAGAGACACGCTGGGCCTCCAGCTCAAGTCCAAGTCCAAAGAATGGACAGAATTCATCAAGGACGGAACCGTGATTGCACTTCACCCGGCCAAGAAGAAGAGCATGCTGGGCTCCGGCACGGGGATGCTTGTCGGCTTTATGGTAAGCGACATGGAAGCCGTGGTAAAGGAGCTCAAGTCAAAGCGGGTCAAGTTCTTCAAGACTCCGCGGGAAGAGTCCTTTGGCAAGCACGCCATCATCGAGGACCCGGACGGCCACCTGATCTCCATTGCAGAGATCAAGTCCACGTCGACGGAAGGCTTTGACATGCTTGGCCTCATAGGGGCCGAGTAACCCTCACTTTCTTGCAGTAACCAGGAACAGCGATCCGCCAAAGTTCTGGAACCGGATTTTTGAAAATCCGGCATTCTTTAGCAATGCCCGGACCTCTTTTCTGGTCATAAACCGGTATCCCTGCAGGGCAAAGTCTATCTGCATGCCCATTATCAGCTGGTCCTCCATGGTATCAGAGTCTGGAAGCAGCCCTTCCACTATTGCTATCGTTCCGGTCTTTTTCAATGCGTTAAAGCAGTTTGTCAGAACCTTTTGCTTGTCTTTTGCAGCATACAGCGACTCGCCAAGGTAGACCATGTCGAATTCTTTTTCAAAGTCCATGGACTCGCCGCTCTGCTTCAGTATCCTCACCGGCTTTCCTTCGGCAAGTTTGGCTGCCTTGTCCACCGCCACTTTTGATGGCTCGACTCCTACAAATTTTGAGTGAGGGTATGCACCGTACAGTTTTTCAATCAGCGTTCCAGTCCCGCATCCAACGTCAAGAAACTGGCAGCCCTCCGACAGCAAGCGGTGCAAATGCCTGTTGTTTTTCGCGGCAGACAAGAACGCGTAGTGGTCCCAGTCCGTGGCCTGCTCTATGGCGTCGAAACTTGACGACATGTCCCTTGTCCTGCCGGATTTGAAAAGATCGTCCATGCCGCCGTACTCCAGGCTCCTGCCGGCAAGGTACGAGAACTGTCCGCCAAGGTACTGCGGGCTTGATGGGTCCAAGAGGATCTCCTTCATACTGTCAGTCATGGTCAGCTTGCCTTTTCTTTGCTTTACAAATCCAAAGGACTTGGCGGCGGAGCACCACGCCCTGACAGCGCTCCGGTCCAAGCCCGCCACAGAAGCCAGCTGGTCTGGCGAAAGGCTGCCTTTTGATATCCTTTCAAACAGGCCCATCCTCCTGCCTATGTGGCCAACCCAGACACCGTAAAAGCCAACAGAGTAACCCCACAGCCGGCGGAATTCTGCCGGCCGCGACTTCCAGTCCTGCATGCCTTGCAGCACAGACGAGATGTTCTTTATTGTTTTGTAACCGGGACCTTCTTTCCTGGGTTCAGAATGCAGTGCGGATCAAAAATTTCCTTTACTTGCCGGAACAGCCCGGCCATTTTTGGTCCGTACATCATCTCGATGTAGCCAAGCCGTGCCAGGCCGTCCCCATGCTCGCCGGTTATGGTGCCGCCGTTTTTGATGACCTGTCCAAATATCCGGCGGGCCAGCCGTTCCATCATCTCCATCTCTGCCTTTGAAGCCGTGTCTATCAGCGGCCTTGTGTGCAGGTTGCCGTCGCCCACGTGTCCATACATCACGTAATCCAGTTTGTTCTCTCGGTATTCCTGCAGCAGGCTGGCTGTATGGCCGGCAAGCAAGCCGGGGCGCACCACCGTGTCTTCGATGAGGCCTATGGGCTTTCTGCTTCCAACCGTCAGCTTCATTATCCTGTTGAGCGCGCTTTTCCTTGCGGCCCAGATCCTAGACAGGCTCTGCTCGTCTGAGGCGTACTCTAGCACTTGGCATCGGTCGGCCAGAGCCTGCCGGCAGCCGTTCATGGCGTCTTCGACCTGTTTTAGCGCGTTGCCGGCAAATTCAGCAAGTAAAATGCAGCCCTGCCTGCCACCTGCGACTACGGTGCTGTCAAGCAACTCCAGGGCCACCGGCGAGAACCGCAGAATTGCCGGAACGACGGCTGTTGCGGCAAGCAGATCTTCAAAGCCCAGCACCACGATGGACCGGTAGGCTGGAATGTCCATGATGCGGAATCTGGCCGACGTGACAAGGCCCAGCGTGCCTTCAGATGCGACAAAGACCTTGTGGGGATTGTCCATGGCTGCATCCAGCCGGTATCCGCATGAATTCTTGGACATATTTGGATACCCGTTCTTTATCAAATCCATGTTGGACGACAGCAGGCTGCAAAGTCTGGAGAACCGCTCATCGCTTTTTGTGGAGCCGTCGGCATACACGGCGTTTACCTGCTCGATAAAGTCGATGGTGTTCCCGTAGCCAAGGCAGTGCACCCCGCTGGAATTGTTGGCCACCATGCCGCCTACCGTGCAGTAGTTGCTGCTGGCCGGGTCCGGCGGCAGGAACTTGCCGCGCTTTTTCAGCTCCCGGTCCAGGACGGCCTTTACCATGCCGGGCTGCACGAGAACGT
>JBBISN010000059.1:0-9841 GCA_037441265.1 Nitrososphaera sp.
TATCTTTAACGCCGGCCCACGGAATGACATAGCTTTCAATTTTGGCGCAGGGATGATTCCTGTTGACGGAGCGGAAATTGGAAATGAAGGTGGGACAGAATTGCCGGCGTATGATGAAATCAGGAATATTCCCCCCCGGTTCTGGTACTGTTGTTCAGATAGCATTTCCTGAAAAAGGTACATACTTTGGTAATAATCATGATATCGGCAGCCTGCTGCAAGGTGCAGGATTTGTGGTAAATGTTGACGACAAATAATGTCCAGCCAGGTGATCGGTGTCAGTCTCCAACCGTGTCATGATGGAAAGAAGGAGAAACGGCTCCGGGAGCTGGAGGCATGACCATTTAGCTTGGGGCTATGACAAAAATGCCCTGTTGTGGTATGGAGATAACAAAGCCGGGCAACTTCATCAGAAACATGGCCAATGGTATTTCATGAAACACAGGGTCGCCTTCCTTGCTTTTTAGACGGGCAACTTTTCCATTCTAAGGCGACAAGATTGAAATGGGCCGGGTCGGATTCGAACCAACGACCCCCGCCATGTCAAGGCGGTATCTTAACCAGGCTAGACCACCGGCCCTTGTATTGCAGATTCTACCTTTGGGGCCCAAATATATATCATAGATAAGATTAAGAATCTCTACCGTCACCTTTTATTACGAAAATTTGGTCGGAGCTTTTCAGGTAATTTACGGAGATGCCAATCAGGCAATAGAGAGCCTTCCGGCCGGCAAGTTCCGGGCCATTATCACGTCGCCTCCATATTATGGTCATCGCCGTTATGGCTCTGACGGCCAGGAGATAGGAAGGGAGCAGACCGTCGAAGAATACCTAGATTCGCTGGTGAAGGTTTTTGTCGGCGCAAAAAAACTGCTGACTGATGACGGCAGCCTGTGGATCGTCATAGGCGACACCAGAAGAAGGAAGGAGAAGCTGCGCGTTCCCCACAGGCTTGCAGACCTTCTGGTCAGGACCGGCTACAAGTTCCGAGAAGACATAATCTGGTACAAGAAGAACAGCGTCAGCAGCAGCTCACCTGACAATTTTTCTCAGGCATACGAATACGTTCTTTTCTTTTCAAAGAATTCCCGGTCCTACGCAAACCTGGATGCTGTCAGAGTTATGGGCAACGAAGCCGTCGAGGGGAGGAACCGGCGGCATCCTTCTGAAATGGTGCAGTACGGGCCGGAAAATCCGGACAAGGAAGCCATCGACAGGATATCAAGGATAATTCACAGCTCCACGCCTTCGACGCCGCTTTCCAGCCTTCCGTCGACTTCGGAGATAGCCAGGGCGTACGGTTACGACCCGGAAAAGTTCTGTCCCACCTGCTACCGCAAGTTCAAGCGGCACGCTACCCGGCGCAGGATAGGCGGCCACAGGCACTACCCGATATTTGCTGTCTGCAATCCAAACGGAAAGAACCCGTCCAACGTCTGGGAGATAGCAACAAAGGCCCATTTCGGCAACGAGCATTTTGCAATCTTTCCAGAGGATCTGGTAAAAAAGGCCACCGGTTTTCAACCAAACCCGGCGACTGGGTGCTGGACCCATTTGCCGGGAGGGGGACAACCGGCATCGCAGCACTGGAACTGGGCCGCAAATTCGTTGGTATTGACCTGTATCCGGAGAACGTGGAGCGGGCTATTGCCAACCTGAGCAGCAAATCTAATAACTGGAATGAAGCAAAGTAAATTGAATCTTGGATAGCGATTATCTTACAGGACCTGAAAAGGACGGCCTATACAAGGCAATATTCTCAAGGAGAGACGTTCGTTCCCACTTTATACAAAAGGATATCCCTGATGATGCGCTGCTGAGGATACTTAACGCCGCGCACCACGCCCCGTCTGTTGGCTTTTCACAGCCCTGGAATTTCATTCTGGTAAAGGACATGCCGACGCGCCAGAAAGTCAAGGAGTCTTTTCTGCGCGAGCGGGAAAGATCCACACGGATGCTGGATGATAACAAGTCACGACAGGACAAGTACAGGAGTCTGAAGCTAGAAGGGATAATCGAGTCTGCAGTCAACATCTGCGTGACATACGACCCCACCAGGTTCGGGCCGTTTGTCCTGGGAAGAACCTCCATCGAGGAAACGGGGGTTTACAGCGTCTGCTGCGCAATCCAGAACCTGTGGCTTGCAGCAAGGGCCGAAGGCGTAGGAGTTGGCTGGGTAAGCATCCTCTCAAACCAGGACCTGGAGGAGATACTGGAAATACCGGCCCATGTCAAGCCCGTGGCCTACCTGTGCCTTGGCTACGTCGACGAATTTGCGGCAAAACCTGACCTTGAAACGGCCGGCTGGCTTTCCAGGATGGACCTGGCAGACGTGGTATGCTTCGAAAAGTGGGGATCCACAAATTCAGAGAAATGGTCCGGCCTGTCAGCGGCTGTAAACAGGCTAAAGACTGAAGACAATATATACATGAGCGGACCCTAATCGACAAATATACCGGTAGGCAAACGCGTTGAATTCTAGACCAGGAAAATTTCTGGAGGCAAATGCTGGCGATGGTTGCTACCCGCGCGTGCAGCTTGGCGGACTGCCTTTCAGCTTGCATTACCATGACATAGCAAGATGGCTTTTCATCGTCCTTATCTTTGCAGGCCTCCCCTCCACAGGCTGGTTTGGCATACCGCTTGTTCCGAAATACTTTGTGGGCGCCGAAATAGATCTGGTGACGGAGCTCTTTGTGCTCTTCAGCGCCCTTGGTACCATATGGGGCGTAATGGCGTACAGGGAGTTCTCAAAGTCGGCATCGGCAGTGATAGAGGCCAGATTGGCGGCGCGCAAACTGGACCCGATGATAGGGGAATACGAGTACAAATCCTACAACCCAGCCACCAAGGAGTACGAAAATGGCTTTGTACCCTCCGGTCCGGTGGATTTTTGGGACAAGGAGACCCACGTCCCCTCGTGGCTTGACAAGGGCAAGTACTGGCACATCCTGCTGACGCTGCAGGGCGCAAACCGGGAAATAAAACTGCAGGTTGTCCCGGACAAGGATCTTCCCTTCGGAGAAGGTTTGAGAAACGTGGCCGTCACATACCGGGAGCAGGTTTCCGGCGAAATCCGCAGCCGGCGCTACCATTACGTTGTCAAGGTACCCCAGTGGCTGGTCATGAACACGGAGCGGCAGCGTTTTGCTGAATCCGCTGCGGAAAGTGTTGATCTCAATTCTTTGATCTCGGATGTTAACAGAAAGATAGTGATCGCCACAAACGAGGTGGCCGGCTGGGAAAGGCTGCGCGTCCGCTATCCGTGGCGGTTCATGACGTTTGTCATCTTTCTCAACAAGAGCCTGCCACTGCGAATCGTCTACCATCAGGTTATCAGGAACTTTCCGGGAGCAAAAAAGCGCAGGGTGGAGCAGACCAATGCAGACCTTGCCAACGTCAAAGACGAAGATCTCGTGTCCTCCATAATGGAACTTGCCGTCAAAAAGGAGATCCCTGCAGCCCGCCTTTCAAACCTCCATGCCCTTGTCAGGTTCCTGAAAAACTCGTACACCCGGCAGGGTCTGGGCGAGGGCTCAAGCGAGTACCACAACTTTCACCATTCGCTGGAAGTGTCGTACATGGCTATGCACATGCTGCCGCCAGAACTGGAAGGGTATACCTTTGACTCCAAAGACTATGAATTAATTCTGGTAGCAGGGCTTTTGCACGATTATGATCCGATGCAGGCGCCGGCCCAGCAGACGGCATCCATGTCCAGCATCAAGGGGCCCAACGTGGTTAGAACCATACAGGAACTGCAGAGGATCAGGTTGCACGATGCATACTTTACCATGGGTCCAGAAGAGTTTGAGAACTATTTTCGGGAGTTCAAGTCTGTCACAACTCCGCCGGAAGAGTTTGCCACCACGCATCCCGAATACGTCAAGGTAGACTGGACGTCCACGGAAAGCCTTCTGGTCGAGGCGCTGATCTGGAGGACCGACTTTCCTTACTTTAAACAAAAGATTGCCCAGGAAAGGTTTGCCTTGCTTCTGGCAGAGCTGAAGAATCGGGGCAGGCAGGATACCGGCAAGATCAAGCTTCTAAGCGAGGTTCTCTGGCTTGCAGACCTGTCAGTGACGTACATGGGCTCAGACCCCATCAGGGCCTGGGACCGGGTCATCAACCTCTATGACGAGCTCTTCCTGCCCAAGCTAGAAGCAGTCTCTAGAACAGACGCGTTTTTTGCGGATTTTGCAGACATTGAGCTGTTTAAAAAGCTGATAAACCAAAAGAGCTTCCCGGATGTCTTTAGGCAGCGCTGGAACCTTATCTACCAGTTCTTCCACGAAGGCAACCCTTCAACGCCGCTTAACAGAACCATAGAGACCGCGCGCAAGATGTACTTCAAGGTCAACGTGGAGCTGGGCATGCGCAGAGGAGAAATGCTGCAGGCCATGGCGTCGGACAACTGGTCAGAGTACTTTATCGGCATAGGAAAAGATCAGGACGAGGTGTTCAAGGCCAAGTCCAGACTGGCAGAGCTGGACCCGCAGAATGCCTCTGCGTTCTGGGGCGACGTTCAGAAACTGCTTCCTTCCATAAACAACAGATCGATAGACAACTTTTTGCTTGTCATGCCGGAACATTCCGCGCAACTTACCGAGCAGGAATACAGAAACTCGCTTCAATCCATGCTCGCAACGATGAGCAAGAAACTGGTGCAGGGCGGCATGGTAAAGATCCTGACTGACATTGACAAAAATAGCAATCATTTCAGGGATCTGATGGCAGTAGCGGACCAAGCTGGTCTGGTAGCCCAGCTCAAGAATGTGGGCAAGACTTACTTTCCACAGAACTGGCGGGATCGAGACTTTAACGCGGACAGGCAGCCGCATGTGATAGTCCTGGTCCCAAGGGCTGTCACCGGTGAGAAGCAGATGGATGCGCAGAAAGACCTAGCCAATGCTTAAATTGGCGCTTCCGACGTTGAAAACTGACCCGTGGGCTCGTAGCTCAGCATGGACAGAGCGAACGCCTCCTAAGCGTTAGGTCGGGGGTTCGAATCCCCCCGGGCCCGTTAATAATTCTATTCAGTAATAGGCATGATAATGTTATTTCAGATGCAAACTACCACACAATAAACACTTATGATTTTCACTGACAAATTCAACGCACTTTGCTAATGATCAACCGAAACGTCATCAGGAAGTATCTTCACCTTTACATAGCCGGTCTTTTTCGAAATGTCGTAGCTGTGCCAGGTTTCAAAAGTAAAAGACGCCATTATTATGACTGTCCTGTTGAGCATCTCGTCAGGCATGGCTTCGGGTATCGAAACCCTCATCGTTGCCGTTTCTGACTCGTTGCCCCAGAGAAATACGCTTGTAGGCGAATAGCTCACACTGGTGATCACTATCTCCTGTCCCGAGGGCGAGTAGTTGGCAAACCTGTTGTAAAAATCCTTTACAGTTACCGGTTCCCACCACACGTGGCTGTGATGAATGATCGTAAACGGTATCTCCGCAGTCTCGCCCCGCCGGATTTCCACCACACTGCCTTCAAACCTTGTCTCGATAACATGCGTTAGTATCCCTCTTTCAAACATCTCCAGCGTAGTCAGCGACTCATTTGCCAGAGGCTTCTGCTCAGCAATATTGGAAGGCGCACTACCTGCCTTCAGTATCACAAGGACAACTACAACCGCAATTACGGGCAGCGCGATCAAAAGCTTTCTGGAGACCAACGCACACAGATACAATGCCGGGATGTGCATATAATGCAGCTGCTTGTACGGGGCGCAAAAGCGTCCTACTCCTTGATTTTGGGCCAGTTTGGGTTTAAGACATGGACCTGTCCTTGATCTCAGTCCTCTTGGGACATCTCAGAAAATGTATGTATATGCACCACTGACAGAGGCAGTTTGCGTTGCATAGCGGACATACAGCGTCATCCGTGATGTTTCTCTTGCAAATACTGCATACCGCTATTATTGCCTAATCCCCCACCCTTCGGTACTTAATATGATGAATGGTGATAAAAGTCTACACTTTGAGGGCTTTTAGTGCTTAAAAAAAGCGGTATCGACATTTTTGCAATGCACTGTACACCAACTGGTTATAACCAATGCTGACCCGCTACAGACGGTCACCAGTCAGCCATACTGGCCCTGCTCCGGCATTCCAGACGCTAGGAATCCACTCGGGGCAGGGCTCTAAACTACCATCCTGCTAGTTTCAGGCTTGAAAATTCTTACTTCACAGGTGGTTGACAGCGACGACTCGCCTACGCAATCGTGGATCAGACGTAGTGAAATGCTGCAAGGCGCGATCCTGCTTTTTCTGATTTGAAAACATGGGAAGGCTAGAGCATCCTGACCTCTGCAATGTCTCTGTACACTGCAAGGTTGTGTTTGATGACATCGTTGAATTTCTGGCCGCGTTTGTCTGAATAGGAAATATTTGCCGTGATTAGCTGAGGCTGCTTTCTTGCCACGTAGGAAGAGAACCTGTCCACAAAGATCCGGATTTTCTTGCCGGGCGGCGCGAATTCCAGCATCCGGAATATCTTCATGCTGGCGATGTTTTTTCCACTTGAGTTGACCATCTCTTTGTTGAATTTGATCGATATCCTGAATGCCGATGAGGAGCCAATGTTAGCTATCACTATGAAGAGCAGGTCGCCCTCGCATTCAAAATCCACGATGACCTCCGGGCTTCTGCAATCACCGTCATTGATGGTAGAAGCCGCTCCTTTTTTGCGCATAAGCAATCAGATTTCAGCCGGCTCGGTAACGCTGGTGTCCCGCTCCCAGCCCTCGTTTTCAAGCTTGATCTTTCTTATGGCCACCTTGGGAGTGTTGGCGTCCAGCTCCGGGAGTGCCTGGTATTCAGACACCCAGCAGCGGTATATCCTGTAGGCCATGACCATCGTGCCCTGCTCGTTGAACAGCTCCAAGATGACGTCTTTTCTAAAGTTTTTAAGCGACATCTCTGGCGTCTGCAGGCTGCTTACCTGATTTGCCCAGTCCTCAAACGTCGGGTCATGAGTCACCCCTTCTTCCAGGATCACCGGCTCGTACTTTGTTCTGCCGGGAATCTTGTGAACGACGCTTGGGTTGCCGCCTTCCCTGAATTCCATGACCTCAGTGCTCCGCGTGAGTGGTGAGACCCTGGTTATACCTGCCACGGTCTTGCCATCGATCACAATCCTGAACTTGAAATTCTTGTACGGGTCGTACCTTGACGGATTAACAAAGAACTTTTTGGTAGCTGCCAATCCAGATAGTGGATTATAGAAGTATGTATTAACTATTATGCACTAGATCTGATACAACCTGTATATGGCGCCGGTGGAGTCGTCAACATAGTTCCATCTCTCGATGTCTGTCTTTAGCTCTGAAAAGATCGCTCTGTCTTCACCCGGCAGCTGATCGTATATGGATTGGCCCACCATCGCGCTGTCCGGTTTTGCCAGGGACTTCATTTTTGCTGCCAGGCTGATGCACGGGCCAAGTATGTCAACGTACGATTTCCTTGCATCGTTGCCGTAAAGAACGACGGCGCACTGGCCGGCGTCGATGCCTATCCTGACTGCAAGCTCGGGATGGTAATACTCGTTCAGGACGGGGTTGATAACCTGCTGGACGACGGTGACTATTTCCTTGCCGCATGCCACTGCGTCGCGGATCACAGCGATGTCTTCTTCCTTTGAGGAATCCGAGCCAATCAGCGGAAAGAACGCCAAGACCGAGTCGCCGGCGTATTTCAGCACATAGCCGCCGTGGTCGGTTATGGTGATGGATGTCTCTTGAAAGAATATCTGGATTATGGTCGACAGCGTGTCGACCGGGATGGTAAGGCTCATGTTCGTCGAGCCCACAATGTCTGCATATAGCATGACCATGGGCACCTTGTGGTAGACATGCGCCCTCAAAAACGAGTCAGCCGGCTCCGTGGCCGCCTCAAAGATCATGCCGTAGCGCAGGGATTTGAATACCCTTGACTGCCGCTCTACCAGAAGGTTGCCGGCGTCTTTGGAGCGCTGCTTTGCAAGCTCGAACACTTCGGCTGGTATGAACTGCTTTGTCAGGTTGTCGTAAAAGCCGTCCTTGCCGGAGACTGTCTTTTGGACGTACCTTGCCTGTTCCGCGGTCTCCGAATTCAGCGTCATTCGTAGGATCCCACCGCCAAGGTCATTTCGGGCAGTTTTCTGCTGCAATTCTAATAACGGCAAAAGAGACGGCAAGCTGAGCAACAAGCTAAATTATTTTGTGGTCGACAGGTCCGCAACGCTGGACAGCAGCGTGCTACCAATAACTTTAACTGTTTGCCGGACAATAAGAGGCAGGGGCTATGGCATTAGCCTTGGCCTGAGAGCCTAAACCGCATCTTTCTGGATGCTGATAATGCCTACCATTGGGTGAAAATTAGATGGTGGGCATGAAATTCCAAACGCTTGAATCACGGCGCAGGAGAGGTCTGTCGTGGTTTTGTAACGATGGGGGCAGCGTATGAATGGGCAGCCAAGAAAAGGTGTTTGCAATAATCTCGGACTATGACGGGACGTTATGTCCAGCCAAAGACATTCGTGATGCCAACCGAAACCGGATACCAAAAGAACTCGAGGGGTTGCTGTCTGAAATATCCAAGCATATACCGGTTTGCATACTGTCAAGCAAGGACTATGGGTTTCTGCACAGCAAGGTTCCGTTTTCAAATATCATCTCATGCATTATGGGCCTGGAGACCCTTGTCGTCAACAGGGACAAAACCTCAAGGGTAGTTGGTATCAAAAGCCGTCATCTTATGCTTGACGAAGACCGACTGCGCACAGGTGATAACGCCCTGAACCATCTGGCAGATGACGTTGCGTCAAGATTTCCGCAGGTTGTGGTGGAGCGGAAATTCACGTCTGACGGGTTGCTGGGAGGCGTTACCTTTGATTGGAGGCATCTGGGAGATTGGAAAGAACATTCCCGATCGGTGGGCAAATACGTAAAAGAGATACTGTCCAAAGAACCGTATTGCTTTTCACCACGCCTGTTTCTCAAGACATACTCTTCTCACCCCTTTGTTGACGTGTACGCCAGCAAGTGTAACAAGGGGCTGGGGCTGGACTGCATCGCAGTTGAACTGGGATTCCATAAGAGGATGGGGAGTATGCTGTACCTGGGCGATTCTGAAAACGATAACCCGGCTTTCATGAAAGCCGACATCTCTGTGGGCGTGCTTTCAGACTCTAGACTGAACCCCGATTTGAAATGCAAATACATGATTGATTACGACCATCTCTACGATTTTCTGGATCACCTAAAGAACGATGATTTTGTATTCTCCAGGCAACTGGCAGCATCGATGAAAAGGAATCTGTAGATTTACAAAAAATAGAGGAAAAAGCGCTTCCTTACTGCGCTATTCCTTCCTTTACCCCAATTCCCGGCGACTTTCTTTGCGATTCCGGCATGGCGGATGATTTCACTGTTTCATAAGTCATATGAGCCGACTCTGCAGTTTCCATTATAGCACTGGCAGTCTCTCTAATTACGCCGCTTCTTTGCAACTCTGTAGCTGTATCGTTGATCGCCTTGGCTGTATCGCGGGAGGTTATTACTGCCTCTCTAAAAGCTTCAGTGAGCTGTACCATAGCTCCGGTCTGGCGCATTGCCTTGACTATCTCGCGTACCTTGATGGAGTACTCTGTAATGTTCCTTGCAACGTTCTTCACACCCTCCGCCATTTCTTCCGGGGTCATCTCGTGCTGCGAAGGTGCATATTTTTGTGCCATACAACAATTTCTCAGTAATAATATTAAAGAATATTGGATTCTGTCTTCATTTTCGAATCGTCTTGTAGGTTTTAGAAACATTTTCTGCTGTATCCTGCAGGTCTGCTATGAC
>JBBISN010000060.1:0-7912 GCA_037441265.1 Nitrososphaera sp.
CGCTATTAATTTGTTAGTCTAGTTTTTTTGACTAGAGGACAAAGTATATTGAGTCAGTATTCTGTTACAAGCCGGGAAGAATATTATATAATGAACGGATTTCATTGTCCGATTTGGACAAGCCAGTAGTAGAAAAGCGTCCATGGGGGCACTTTGAGCGCTTTACCCTGAACGAACCTGTCACGGTCAAGCTGGTCTATCTGGATGGCGACAAGCGCCTGAGCCTGCAGTACCACAACAACCGTTCTGAATTCTGGAAGGTCGTCAAAGGTCCGGTAAAAGTGTTGCTGGACGGAGATGCCAGGCTGCTTCAAACCGGCGAGACGATAATTATACCAAAAAAAGCGCTGCACCGCCTTGAGGGCGCCGGTGTTGATGCCACGATTCTGGAAATCTCTATTGGCGAGTTTGACGAATCAGACATTATCAGGCTTCAGGACGACTACAAAAGAGACTGACTACTCGCGCGTAACCTGCGAGCCTTCGGAAGTCATGGTGAATCTGAATATCTGGTCGACTTCCGAGTCTTCAAAGATCTCCGAGTCGTGGGTGATCAGTATCATCTGAGACAGCGGGCCGGCACCCTCCCGGAAGGCTTCAGATATTATCTTGACAAGGGCCTTCCTCCTCTCCTCGTCCAGATGCGTGGTCGGCTCGTCCAGAATAACAAAGTCCAGCCGGTTTGAGCCCATCATGTAGGCTATGCCAAGCCTTATGGCCAGGGCTACTGCAACCTTTTCTCCACCGCTCAGCGAGGGCATGTCTATCTCGCCGTACCTGCCATAGCAGGTTATGGTTATCTCCCTTGCCTTTTCGGCCAGCTCGATCCTTGAAACCCCGATGTTGAAAAGCGAGGCGTACTCTGATGCCTTGTCTGAGACCATTTTAAGCGCCCACGATCGTAAGCTGATTCCCACCATGCCGTCCCTGTTGAAGATAAGCGATCTAACCCTTTCCAGCTGGCCGGCAAACTCGGATGCCGCTTGCAGCTTGCCAATGATTTCCTTTGACGAGTCCACAGTGTTCTTGGCGTCTTCGATGGCCTTCTGGTACGATCCTAACTTGCGATTGACATCAAGAAGCTTTTGCGAGAGGCTGCCCTTTTCCAGCTTGGCGTCGGTATACTGGCGGTGGCTGAACCCCCGTACCCTTTCCCTGAGTGTCAGCACCTCTTTTGCAAGGGATCTTGACATGTCGTCGATGGCAAGAATCATCGGATCCTCGATTTTCAATAGCTCCTTTGGCAGCCTGGCCAGATCCGATTTCCTGCTTTCAAGCTCCTGCTCCAGTTTCAAGACTTCATCTGGCGAGCTGATAGAGTTGTCAGCCAGAAACTTTTCTGCAGAGGCGATCCTTTTGTCCTGCTCGGCAAGCTGCCGCTGTTCTCTGGCCAGGTCGAGCTTTGATTTCTGCAGCTTTGATTTCTCTCCCTCTTTTTCTGTTATCTCGGCGCGGATATGCGAAGTGTCAAACATGTCGTTTATCTTTTGTACCGGCGAGTTGCAGACGGGGCACCTGCCGTCCTGAATCCGGAGCCTGCCGGCGCATTCCAGAAACCCCCTCAGCTGGCCGGATGCGCCCTCGATTTCTACAAGCCTTGCCTGGACGTCTTCTATCTCTGAATTGACCATCTGGAGGTTGATGTTTACCTCCTCCCTGCCTTCAAGCAGCTTTAGCGAGTTTCTTGCCTCCCTTGCAATCCGCTCAGCCCGGGCAACCTCGGTTTCAATGGAATTGCGTTTATCATTGACGTGCCGGACCAGCATCGATTCTTTGGTCTGAAGTTCGTGCATCTGCAGGATGGCCGGCTCCATCCCTTCTATCTGGGACTCCAGCTTGCCGATACGTTCTTCAAGCATCCTCTTTTCGTCTTCAAACTCGGCATAGGCAGACTGCAGCTGCACCAGATCCTTGGCTTTCTGGTCGGCCAGCGCCTGCACCTTGGGTATGTCTTCATCGGTGTAGCCTGTTTCATCGCGCAGCCTGTCCCGGAAACCTCTGACAACTTCAAGCATGGTTTGATAGGCAGAGTCCAGCCTGTCGATCCCGATAAGGCCGTTTATGAGCTCCTTGAACTCCTTGGGCTGCGCCTCTATTATCCGCACAAGCTCGCCCTGCTGGACCACTGCTGCAACACGCAGCTTTTCATAGTCAAGGCCGATGGCTTTGGCCACCTCTGCGCTCATGGACTCGCCGTACTGTCTGCGCTCGCCGCCGGCGATCTTTTTGTTGACAGCCTTGCCGGATTCTGATACAAGCTCAAACTGCGAGAAGGCAGGCATCCCCGATTCGGTGGTGGTCCGGGTTACCTGAAATTCTTTTGAGTTAAGCGTAAACCGCATCCTGACCATCGCTGAATGGGAGCCTGTAGCCCTTCTGATGAGGTTCTTGTTGGATTTTCTGGTATGCTTGCCAAACAAGGCGTAGGTTATGGCGTCTATGACAGAAGACTTGCCAGACCCGTTGTGGCCGACAAAGATAGTGAGGCCGCGACCAAATTCAAGGTGCGTGTCCTTGTGCGAGATAAAGTTGTTCAGCTGTATGTCCTTTATCATTTGGTCAGGCCCCTGTTCTTGTACCTGTCCCAGACAATGTCAAGGGCTGCCCTGGCTTCGCCGGCTGCTGCAAGCGGCAGCAGGTCGTGGATGGCAAAGCTTGCCAGCTCTTCTGAGCCAAGCACCTCCTTGGACAGCCGGAACAGCTCGCTGTCCATGTCAGCCGGCCTGTTGTCGTAGACGACACCTGGCTTTTCTTCTTCCAGCGGCTGCCAGACGTAGTGAAGGCAGGCTTCCTGCAGCCTGGCAAGGCTGTTTGCTATTACTCTTGAGTCGATGTTGGTGCCGGCAACCTCGATCCTGGCGACGGGCTTTCTTTCACACCCCTTTGCCTTCTGGAGTAATTTTTCAACCTCCGCTTCAATTTCGCTGTAGCTGATCCTTGCCGAGAATTGCGGCCGGCGGTTGAGCTGCACCCAGTGGGTTGCCGGCTCTTGTCCGGACATGTCCGCAAGGATAAAGCCCTTTTCGACTTCCTTGATGCCCTCGCTTGGAGTAAGGTCTATCGAACCGGGGTACGCCAGCGGCCCGCCAAGGTTGGAAAACCTTTTCTCCATGTGGTCGTGGTAATGCCCCATCGCGTAGTAATCAAAGCCACTTGGAAGGTCCGTTGAATTGATCTCGCCGGCGTACTTGTTCAGGTCGGTCAGCCCCTGATGCAGGACAAGTATCTTTTTGCCGCTGTACCTGGCGGCGACCTTGTCTGAAGCCTTCAGACTGTCTATCAGCGAGTCGACGTTTCCCTTCCTTTCCTTGTTGGCGCCCAGCACCACGCAATCCTGCACTTCAAAGCCCTCATCAAGCCGGAGCCTTCTTGCCAGCCCCAGGTTGCTAAAGACATACGCAAAGGGGACATCGCTTACCCTGCTTATGTCGTGCTCTCCAAGCACGAAGGCTACTGGTATCTGCTTTTCCTTCAGTTTCTTTAGCGCGTTTGCAAGGGTAATGATGGCCTTGCCCGGCGGGCGCGGCGTGTGAAAAATGTCTCCGGCCAGTATGACCAGTTTGGCGCCTTCCCTTACCGAGATCTCGATGGCTTCGTTGAACGTATCGTAGACGTCTTTTTCCCGTTCTTCCAGGTTGAACTGGGAATAGCCAAGGTGCAGGTCGGAGATGTGCGCCACAAGCATCGTTGGTCAGTCCTGCAAGTACCCAGATGGAATGTACGACTCGGCAGCTTCTTTGGATGCTTCACGGAGTTGTGAAAGCTGCTTCCACTGCTCGACGGCCTTTTGGTCTCCGCCTATCTTGCGCTCTTTGACCTCGTCGACCTTGACAAACGTTGGCAGGTTCACCCACTGGCCCGTGAAAACCGCTTCACCGGGATTCAGCGACGGCAGCTGTTCTATCAGGTCCCGGCTCAAAGACTCGCTGGCGGCAGAGATCTGCATCTGGTCGTCTTGCTGGATTATGCGCATGACGGCAAGGGAGCCCATCTGGCTGAGTATGTTGGCGTCGATGCCTCTTGGCCTTTGCGAGACAATGACCAGCCCCAGGCCGAATTTCCTTCCCTCCCTGGCGACCTTGCCGGCAAAGTACTTGGTTTCCGTGTCCTCTTCCTTTGGGATAAAGATGTGGGCTTCCTCTATCACTACCAGCACCGGCGCGGCAAACCGCACGGGCACCCGCGGCTCGGACTGATTCTGCGAAGCTTTGTTCCTGGTGGCCCGCTTCCTGTCTTCAAGCATCTCTTCAAGGTAGTACGACACGGCGATGTTGGCTTGTCGCTCGGTCAGCTCCACGAGGTTGATGACGTTTATCTTGCCGTTTTTTATCATGGCCAGCGGGTCTGACAGGCCCGGATCCAGAATGTTGCTGAACTTTCTGCGGGCGTCTTCTATCTTGTCTTCCACTTTCGCTGCCGTTTCACGGTACATCTTTTGTTCTGCGCCAATGGCCCTGACGCCGTCTATCAATGCGTTCCAGAAATCGTCTCCTTTTCTCTGGCGGACTTCAGGGGAGAAGGCCTCCCGAAGCACATGCATCTGGTTTGAAGCGTTCTCCTGAATTTCTATTACAGCTGCAAGTTTTTCAGGCGCAAGCATTCGCGGGTTTATCCTTGCGTCCATCAGGTTGCTGTTCCGGCCCATGTCCAGAGTCGAGTAATCGTCATGATAATCGAATATCACCATCGTGCCGTTTATTCTGGCCACTTCCTTTGCCAGAAGCGAGACAAGGTTGCTCTTGCCCATTCCCGTCATGGCAAGGATGGCCAGGTGTCTTGAAACCACCTTGTCGACGTTCACCTTTGCTGCCACCTCGGCGTTGCGGAGCAGCCTGCCTACGCCAAGCCACTGCTGGCCTTCCGGCGCAAAGACCTTGGCAAGGTCTTCCAGAGTTGCCTCATAAACTTCCGTCCCCGGCTCAGGCGGCAGGGAAGGGATTATGGCCCTGCCCCGCTTCAGGTCTTCTAGGAGGCCGAGGATACTCACGTGACCCTTGTAGCTCTTGTCGCGCTTGTTGGCTTCTGCCACCTGCCGGCTTTCAAACGCCTCTTCATAGTTACGTATGGCTGGACCAAGAGCATCGCTGGTTATCGATGAGCGTTCTATCAGCCCCAGAACTTTGCCACCGCCATACTGCATGATCACGTACTCTCCCAGGCTGATGGGTCTCTTGGATTCAAAGGTAACCTGGTCCGGCTTGGCAACGCCGATCACGATTCCAAGGCCTGTTTTTGCTTCACTCATTTAGCGCGTCCCTTGCCCCCTGTTCATTCTGCAAGCTGAATATGCTTGCCAGTCTGTCTATATCTTCATTGCTTACCTTGCAGTTGTTGTGCGCCAGCTTGAGGCAGTACGGGTACCCTGATACGCTGTGGTAGCGCAGCATCCCCAGCAGTCTTTTGATGTCGTTTTCCCGCGTGTCCCACTTAGTGCCGACAAGCTCTATGCGGACCAAGGGGGTATAGTCGCGCAGCCTTGCATAAATTTCAAAGACAGGCATGTGTCGGAAGTCCGTCTGCACCGGCCTGCTGAAGCCAGCCGTTTTGCTGACGTGGCTGTAATAGTATATGTCGCCGGCCTTGGAGCCAAGGTTTTGGAATTGCAGCCTGCTGTTGGAGGTCTTGGCGATAAATACAGCGTCGCCGTATTTGCGTATCGTATCTGTAACGTCAGGCCTGCCGTTTTGCATCCTGGCGATAATGGATCCGTCAACGCAGACGATGTCCGGCTTGCTTTCAAATGCCTTTTGCGTAACGCTTGCTTCCATGGCCATGGCCTTGGCCTCCAGAAGATCCTTTCGGGCAAGGACCGCGATGTCAAAATCATGATCGGTGGCCAGCACCTCGTTGGTGCTGGTGATGGCAATGGCCGTCACCACGTACAGGTGCAGACCCTGAAACGCTCGCTTGTTCCAGCTGCTGTCCACCCCGGCCGACTCGCATTTTTCTGGCAGCGGGTCATAGTTTATCCAGCGTGACGATGCTTCCTTCAGGACATCATTGTAGCGGTCGTCCTTCAGCTTGGCAAGTTTGCTCTCCCGTTCCCTTATAGCTTCAAGGAGTATCTCGTTAAACAATCACAGTTATGGCCGTCAACACTCATTAAAAAGTAATCAGGCCATCCTGGCCGCTACGGCAGATGCCTCCCACAGAGTTCTGGGCCTCTCTGCCACTGGCAGAAATCCTGCCTCCATTATCTGGCTTGCTATCATGGCTGCCATTGGCAACGCGCCTGTTGCCCCCGGAGAGTTGTAGTTGAGTATGTGCGTAGAAGAGTCCTTTCTCACTAGCATGGTGTCTGGAACAAACCTGCCTGCCTTGTCTATTACCGAAGACCGGATGCCTGAAGTCCCGCGCCTGGTAAAGTACGATGCCCTTATCTGCGGCAGAAATTCGCGGACGCGGTTTATCATGGCCGTCTTGGACAGCGAGCTTTTAAGCTCCATGCTGGCAAGGGACAGGAACTTTTTGTCAAAGAATACCTTACGCGCGCCGGTTCGTGAAGATTCCAGTATCTTGGGGATCATGTCTGAAAGGTTCTGGCCCCAGGAGTAGGCATGCGGCCCAAAGACAGGAACGGCGTTTGGCCCCACCTCCCGCCGTCCATCGACTCGGACTATCCAGTGCGGGTCAAGGAACGGGTATTCAGGGTGCTTTGGTACCGAGTAGATGGACAGTTTCGTGAGATCGCGGTATTGTGCCGGCGCTTGCCAGTACTCGCCGCGGAAATGCATGTCCGTGTAGTCTGTAGCCACGCCCATGGTATGGGCTATGTCCATGGCATTTCCGCCGGCGGCATTGACAACGTACTGTGCATCAATCTGCCGGCCCTGCTCCGTCGTTATTCTGTAAACACCATCATAGGATACATGGTTGGCCCTGTGCCCAAGAAGGACGTTGCATCCAAACAGATTCAGGTCCTGCAGCAGCGCCTTTGTAAGCAGCCCATAGTCTACAGAGCCGTCCTTTGAACAATAGATGGCTGCCTCGCAGCGGACGTTTGGCTCCATGGCTGATACCTGGCTTTTATCAAGAAGCCTTAGCTCTTCTTTTGAAAGGCCGTTTTCCTGCCCCCAGTCCATGTATTTGTCAAGCCTGTCCATGCCGCGCTCATCGGTTGCCACTTCCAGAACGCCATCCTGCTTGAATGGAAGGCCCTTTTCTTTTGCATACTTTTCCCACATTTCAAAGCCAAGCGCGGCGGCCTTTGCAAACAGCTTCTTTTTTACCGGATCGTAAAGGAACGGCGCATGCACCTTGCCGGTGTTCCTGCTGCTGGTGTGCTTGGAGACATCCTCCTCCTGCTCAACAAGCACAATCGAGCCGGGATCACGGGCATGGCCGGCAAGAAAATAGGCTGTCGAAGTCCCTATTATCCCACCGCCGATTATTGCAACGCGGAACAAGTGATCAGAATTTGCAGGCAAGATTATTTATGCTTGCAATTATTCAGGCGCTGAACAGTCCAGTGGTATTTTTCAGGTACAGCCGGTTTCGCTGGAGACAAAAATCCTTGACGCACAGCCCCTTTTGTGACTATGGCTGTCACCTGTAAAACGTTTAATATGATACGCGGTCAATCAAAGTAAAGTTTGGCCCAACAGGAGAATCAGATATTCGAGAGAAGAAAACGGTACGATGATCTTCCAGAGCTTCCTGAGGACAGGCCGGCCCTTCTTCTTTCTGCCGTTTATTCCGGTGAAGAAAAGAAAGTTTACCTAAAGTTTTACGACCCCAAGGACAACGTGGTCTACCACTGGCGCGACAGGACCGATCACAAGCCGTACTGCTACACCAAAGCAGAGTATTCCGACCTTGTCGGCCAGATTGTTGCTAAAGAACCGAAATACACCAAGACGCTTGCAAAAAAGCGGGATGTCATCGCAGACAAAGAAGTCGACGTCATCAAGAT
>JBBISN010000060.1:8012-9325 GCA_037441265.1 Nitrososphaera sp.
GGCAAGGAGTACCGCGAGTACGTCACCACGTGGGCAAACCTGCTCAACCAGCCGATACCGGAGCTGAGGCGGGTTGCCGTGGACATTGAAGTCGAGTCAGAGGAAGGCAGGATGCCAAATCCCCGTGACCATGACCGGCGCGTCTCGGCAGTCGGGTTTGCCGGCTCAGACGGGCTGAGGAAGGTCCTGGTTCTGGGCGATAACGTCAATGACGATGGAACACCACTTATCCCGCAGGCAGAGCTCTGCAAAACAGAGAAGGAGCTTTTGGAAAAGGCTTTTCAGATCATCAACTCGTACCCCATAATAGTCACGTTCAACGGCGATGACTTTGACCTGCCATATTTGTATGCGCGTTCGCAGGATCCAAGGATCGACACGAAGGGAGGGGTGGCGATCCCAAAGGACGCTGTACCCATGGTAATCAAGAAAGAGTCCTTCATCAAGCGCGGAATGCAGGCCGAGCCGGTGGGGATACGCCATGGGGTGCACATAGACCTTTTCAGGACGTTTCAAAACAGATCCATCCAGATTTACGCCTTCAGCCGCAAATACACCGAGTTCACGCTCAACGCCATCTGCGAGGCCCTTATCGAGGATTCGAAGCTCGAGTTTGAAGGCAACATCAGCGAGATTCCCATGCAAAAGTTGGCCGAGTACTGCTTGAAGGACGCCGACCTGACCCACAGGCTGACCAGCTTCAATGACAATCTGCTGATGAAGCTGCTGGTTGTCATTGCCAGGATCGGCCGGCTGTCCGTGGATGATATCGCGCGGTTTGGCGTGAACCAGTGGATAAGGGGGATACTGTACTACGAGCACAGGCAGCGAAACGAGCTTATTCCAAGGGGCGATGAGCTTGAAAGCAAGGGGACCGCCTCCACCGCGGCGGTGATAAAGGAAAAGAAATACCGTGGCGGCGAGGTGGTAGAGCCAACGCCGGGCATCCACTTTGGCGTGGTGGTGCTGGACTTTGCCAGCCTGTATCCAAGCATAATCAAGGTTCACAACCTCTCCTATGAAACGATAAACTGTGTTCATCCCCAGTGCAAGGAGAAGGGCATGATAGAAGGCACCACCCACTGGGTTTGCCAGCAGAGAAAGGGCCTGTCCTCGCTGCTCATAGGATCTTTGCGCGACCTGCGGGTCAACTATTACAAGCATCTGGCCAAGGACAAGACGCTGCCGCCGCAGGAACGCCAGCTGTACAACGTCGTAAGCCAGGCTATCAAGGTCATTTTAAACGCCAGTTACGGCGTGATGGGGGCCGAGATATTCCCGCTTTACTGCCTGCCGGTGGCCGACGCGACGGC
>JBBISN010000061.1:0-9238 GCA_037441265.1 Nitrososphaera sp.
GTCTGCTTTGAGATATGCATTCATGTCTGTTATGTTTGAATCGAACTATGATAGGATTGAAAGGTAGACAAACTGCTGGTCAGCATAGATACATTCAGGTTTGAATCGAACTATGATAGGATTGAAAGAGGCGGTTTATCGTGAGCGACTAGATGCAGATTCAAAGTTTGAATCGAACTATGATAGGATTGAAAGTTCGAAGTTGAAACAGGCCAGCGTCACCACTGCCAGGTTTGAATCGAACTATGATAGGATTGAAAGCAAGTTTTGCAGCTTATTGTCGTTGGTTGTATCGCGGTTTGAATCGAACTATGATAGGATTGAAAGTTATCCTGAAACTCATATCTGCAGGTTATGTGGGGAGTTTGAATCGAACTATGATAGGATTGAAAGCTGGCTACTGCATCCAAGCCACTAGAAAGATATTTTAAAACCATTTGAATTGGCGTTTTGGAAATTACTACAGAACCTTTTTATCTAAAATAGGTCGATCGTATATTGATGGCGCTATACAATTTTACCATCAAACTCAAACATGAGGATGGTTGGTATACTGCCCAATGCGAGGAACTGCCAGGTGCCATCAGCCAGTGCAAAACTCTGCCAGAGGTTGTGAAGAATATCAATGAGGCCATCGAGGGGTATATTGAAGCATTCCCGGAAGAGTTTGAGAAAATCCGTTCCAAATTACAGATAAAGAACAAGGTTGTAGAGCAGAAAACCATCCTTGAAATTGCCATCTAAACTTCATGTTCTCTCATAGAGATACGGAAAGGATTGAAACAGGCAGTAATTCTTAAGTTATTTCCTACTACTTGGCGAGCAGTCAAACCGGAGCTGGATCCATAAAAGATCCCAACAGTATTTAGCCGCGATATGCAAATATGCCCCTATCTCGATATCCAATACGTCAAATGAAAAAAGAGTTCATCGTTGCGCGTATCGAGGCTTCTCAGGACGGCAGTCCCTATGTCTATGTGACGTTCAACGACCCAAAGGAGTACAAGGCCGACAGGCCTATGAACCCGTTTGGCCCAAACACCATGGCCTTTTCATCCATCGAGGACATGATGAAGAACATGCCCAAGGTCATGGCCAGCCTGCCCGGCATGCTTGGCGGCGGAGTAACCGACTCTCCGGTCATCAAGATGAGCATGAGGGAGTACCAGGACATGTCCATCAAGGTCGGCGACAAGGTCACACTGGAGATCCTGAAGGTAGAGACCAGCGGCGTATAACTTTTTAATGCTTTAAATACAGAAACAGTGTAGATACCTCGTTTGGAACAGGAGCGAAGCAAAGTACGGGCAGAAGTCAAGCGGCCGCTTATACTTATCCACACGCCTTTTGGTCTTGACTTCTTTGACAAGGTGGCAAGGCTTCCCGGTGCCAAGGCATGGGCCAAGATAAACACGTACCTGATGCCGGTCATCACGGTCTTTGCCATATTCCTTATCGTCGGCTCCCTTGCCGTGCTGTTTGCCGATGCGGGCGCCAGAGAAGGCGTTCGGGGCGCCGGTCCGCAGGCCAACCTGCTGATACCCGGCCTGAACCCGTACCTGCCTATAGGCTACGGTTTGATAGCACTCTTTGTCACAATAGTTATTCATGAAGCTGGACACGGCATCATAGCCCGGGTCCACAACGTCCGCGTGGATTCTACTGGGATCGTGCTTTTCCTTGGAATCCCCATAGGGGCGTTTGTCAACATTGAACGCGACGAGCTGGCCAGGACAACACTAAAGCAGAAAAGCGCGATACTCACCGCCGGTCCGCTCAACAACATGATACTGGCAGGCCTGTCGCTGCTTGCGCTTTACATCATAATTTCAAGCCTTACGCCGCTTCCGCCGGATCCCAACGCGCCGCAGTTTGGCGTCTTTGTCCTCAACGTCAACGGCGGGTCCCTTGCCCAGTCCATTGGCCTGACCCATGGCTCGACCATCCAGGTGGTGGCCGGCCAGGAAGTGCGCCAGCTGGACGACCTGGGCAGGCTTTTGCGAGAGCACCTTGGGCAGACCATCG
Source organism: Nitrososphaera sp. (assembly GCA_037441265.1). GTDB lineage: Archaea > Thermoproteota > Nitrososphaeria > Nitrososphaerales > Nitrososphaeraceae > Nitrososphaera. The sequence goes on from JBBISN010000061.1 coordinate 2,026, forward strand.
ACATAACATGGGTTGACAGTGCCGGACAGACCATAACCCGGTCAGTCACATTGCCGGCGGCAGTCGAGCCGGGCAGAGGAATCCTTGGCATCAGCGTGACGGCCATCACCCCCGATCCAGCCGTCGTGCTTGCCCGCTACGAGGGTGCGTTTGGCAGCAACCCGCTGGCGCTTTTGCTTCCACCCACCATGCAGCAGGGAGCAGTGCCGTACTCCGACCTCATGGCACCCCGGTACGAGTCCACGCTGGGCCCGGCCTGGCCTGTCATTGCCAACATGCTGTTCTGGCTCTGGTTCATCAACTTTAACGTCGGAATATTCAACGCGCTCCCCATAGGCCCGCTGGACGGCGGACAGCTGTACGGCTCGATCATTGAGAAGAAGGTGCGCTCCCAGGTCCTGGCCAAAAACGCCACTACATGGCTTACGCTCATCACGGTGGTAATCGTGGCCATGGCAGTCCTGCTCCCCTACGTGTTCTAGGCTGCTGGCCAGTAAGGCCGACTCTAAAAGTCGACTTCTTTTAGTTTTGACTGGATAAAGTCGTGGTACTCGGCCAGCCGTTCTCTGAAGACCAGCCGGTCAAACTCTTGCTGGCTGACCAGCCTTGCATCCTTTACGACGGCGTTTTCCACCTCTTCTTTGGAACTTGACTCGTCCCACTGACGGATCCTTGCCTGCATTTCGTCATCAAAATACGAGTATGCTTCTTGCCCGCTTTTTTCCTGCTCCTGCAGGTAGCCCATCCGGTCTTTGAGAAGCCCAAACAACCGGCTTTTGGATAGCTCGACTTTTCCCCTTGTAGAGATGACGTGGGCAATTTCATGGCCCAAAAGGCCGGGAACAAAATCTGGGAACTTTTCTACCACACCCAGCGTGATATAGATTCCAAACCGGTCAAAGTCTTTTACATCAGGGTATGTCAGACTGTAGAAAAGAAGCCTTGTCAATCCGGCTTTAACTTTGTATATCTTGAACATCATGAATGCGACTGGATACAGGTTTGGGACGTAGGGGAGGGCCGACCGGTCTTTTAGCGAGTTTATGGCCTGCTTGTATGCTTCTTCAAGACTTTTTTCGACTTTGCCAAATCTTTTCAAATCTTGTTCTGCCAAAAGATCGGATGAGATCAAACTTTATACCCGCTCTGCAAACCCCTTTGTCAGCCGCCGCAGCGTTTCTGACATGTCCTTCGGGTCCAGATGCACGTCTATGATGCACGCTTCTCTGGATTTCTTGGCCGCCGCAAGCGTGCTTTCCAGCTGATCCTCGGTGCGAACATCGTAGCCATGACCTCCGCCAACTATCTGGCCAAGCTTGCTGTGCTGCCACGGCTGCAGGTCGTTAAACGGGCCGTCCAGCATGATCCGCTCAGTCATGTATCCGCTGTTGTTAAGCACCAGGATTATCGGATCAAGCCGGTACCTGACGATGGTGGACAGCTCCATCCCCGTCATCTGAAAGGCGCCGTCGCCCACAAGGACCACTGGCCGCAGATGCGGCATAGCCAGTTTGGCGCCGATGCTGGCCGGCACAGCAAATCCCAGGGAAGCATAGTACGCGGTCGACAGGAACTGCGTCTTGCCCCTTATTATCAGGTCTATGCTTCCAAACAATGCGTCGCCCACGTCTGCTATAACGATCATGTCATCGGTAAGAAAGGAATTGAGCCTTTCAAACAGGTGCCGGATGGTGATCTTGTTCCCCTTCACAAAGCCGGGGCCGTACGAATATCGGGGGTTTGGCTTGTCCGTCAGGTACTGGCGTGGTTTTATCTTGGACCGGGTCAGGGCCCGGATAAAATCCTGCAAAAGCACGTTTTCGTACAGGTGGTAGCCGACTGAGAACCTTTCACTTGTCACGTAGATGGTCTTTGCCTGGTCTATCTTTGCTGAAAACATGCCAAGGCTCACGTCTGTCAGGAGCGCGCCAAGTATTATGATGCAGTCGCTGGACTCGACGTACTTTTGCACAAATTCGTGGCCGGCCGCGCCCTGGTACACGCCGATGTAGGAGGAGTGCAGCTCGTTTATGACGGACTTGCTTAGGATGGTGGACGCCACCGGGATGTTGGTCTTGTTTACAAAGTCCAGCAGCTGGTTTTGCAGACCGAATCTGTGGATCTCCTCGCCGGCGATGATCACGGGCTTGTCTGCACTGTTTATCATGCCGACTGCCTCTGCCACCAGCTCCCTGAGAACTACCGGGTTGCTTCGCTTCTCCCTGTAGGCTGCTTTGTGGCGATGCTCGCCAATTTCAGACAGGATCATGTCCCTTGGAAGTTCAATGTAGACTGGGCGCTTGAAGCGAAACAGGGCGGCCAGCACCCTTTCAATTTCCTGGACTGCAGTCTGGGCGTCATCAAGGGCAGTGGATGCAACCGTCACTTCTTCAAAGATGTTCTTTTGCGTGTCAAAGTCCCGCACCCGGTGGTGGAGCAGCGGGTTTTTCTCCCGCTCCCTTATGCCTGGAGCCCCGCTTATGACGACGACCGGGGATTTTTCTGCATACGCCTGAGCAGTGGTGTTGACCACCTTTAGGCCGCCCACGCCATAAGTCACGCAGACAGCCCCGATCCCCTTGAGCCGGGCATAGGCGTCGGCTGCAAAGCCGGCACCCTGCTCGTCGCAGGTATTGATAAGTTCAAGCTGGCTTTTGCTCAGCATGTTGTAAAAGCCCAGCACGTAATCGCCGGGCACTCCAAAAACGTGACGGACCCCGAGGGAGTACAGCCGGTCGATAAGGTAGCCGCCCACCGTGCCCGCGGTTTTCATGAATTATGTTACAGTTCTTTATATTTAAAGTGAAAACGATCAACGCTTTGCTAGATGCATGTCTCTGCCGTTTTGGTAAAGTGCATACAATACAGTTATTCTTGATCGTCTTTTATGCTGCCAAGCAGCGACTTGGTCTTTTCCTGGCCAAGCATCTTTTTGAGCTTCTCTTCTGACGCTGTCCCTTCCCAGGAGCTGAGCAGATCCATCACCCCATCTTTGACGTCTGGATGGATGTCTTTCAGAGCATTTTCTATAATCTCCCTGCGGCCTTTCGTCAGATCTTTCGGCCTGAAAACTGCTCCCGTATGACTCGCCCCATAGAGTTACAGTATTCTGCCGTCCTAAATAAACAGACGCGCATTTTCACAATTGATACCAACATGGGTTTTCTGTGCAAGAGTTGCAGCAGACCAGAGGCGGTTTTACCGTGAATAATTTCTGATTTATCATTTTGGCACAGATTGTCTAGAAGTCATTTCATAAATAGGAAGACAAGGTATTAGTGGAATGGCTGCCCGCTATTGGCCCCAGATTCATCGCTGCATCTACTTAATTTTGGATGCAGCACCATTTATGAGATAACTTGTAGTAAGAATTATCTCGCGATAGAGGCTCTGACCTTTTCCATCTTTCTAAGGCCTTCGTAGAACTCTTCGGCCCCCTTGAAGAACTCTTCACGCTGATCAGAAGTCATCTTTTCCAATTCCAGCGATAGTTCTTTGCGTATCTGACGCAGCATCTTTAGGTTGTCATGCTTCGTTTTAGTCAAGGTTTGCTCGCCTGACTATATAATCTGGTTTGCCTGCTATTAAGCTTAGCAGCCCCTGCTTGGAATTTATCCTGCTTACCTTCATTGCTATTTTATCATTGAATTGTCTACTGTTCCAAGATGCCAAATGTGTAGAATCGAGCAGTGATGCCGCTGCGTAATGAAACAGGTCGAGGCGGTGCCTTACTGTTAGTACCTGCCCATCCAGATAAGTCTGGGATAATTTCCAGACTTCTTTCATGTCTGTGCTTCTAAAATCAATCTTAAACTCCTCAAGTGAATCGGTGATGTCTAGGCATCTTTTTATTCCCTTAACCTTAACAATTCTTCCAAGTTCAACTGCAAGTGGACTGCTTACATTACATTCAATTCTATGTTTAATTAAATTGTCAACGGACGTTATGGATTGGTCATGGAAGATGTCAAGAGGATCGGCCAGTGAAATTATGACCGATGTGTCAATGTAAACCTTCAATATCTCTAGCATTTATCCCCGCATACGGTTAAGCTTTTCCGCTGCTTTGCTAAAAGTCATTTCATGAATAGGGAAACAAGGTGGTTATTGAATCGCCGCTTGCTTCCCCCATTAGATCCATGCTGCGTCTGCTTTTGGGGTTAGTAGCCATTTATGAGACAACTTCTAGTCTTCCACCGGCCAGGCGCCTTCCGTGATGATCTCTACCAAATTGCCTGCCGGATCTCGAAAGTATATGGATCTGGAATTGCTGTCTTCCCATGTCAACGCGGATTCTATCTCGACATTGTTCTTTCTGAGGAGTTCCTTTGCCTCTTCATATTCTTCTCTTGATATTTCAAACGCAAGGTGAAGGATCGATGGTGGTGTTAATGCGCCGTGAGGAGGAAAGATGTTCTCGTTTTCCATCAGTGTTCTTTGCGGATTAAAGATAAGCAGCATGCTTTTTCCAGCCTTCAAAAACAAGTGTCGTTCCGGCTCTTCAGTTACCACTTCAAGGCCAAGTATCTTGACGTAGAAATCCTTCATCTTTTGCAAATCAGGGCAATAGACGCAGGTCTCAATCACCTTCTTGAATTTCAAAGACCCTTCATGATGTATTACGGCGATCTGTTATAATAACAGGTGTTTTCTTTTTGCATGGTTACATCCTGCGATGTCACCAGCAAGCAGGCAGTTTATGTCTGAAAATTCTTATTGTATGAGCACATTCTTGGAGGCATTGGTTGGATGTTTCAATGAAGAATGATGCGTTACAAAATAAGCGTGTCATGCATGAAAACAGGATAAAAACAAAACATCCAGAGGGCAAAAGTGGTGTCAGCATCAGCAAGGAAAAGTACGATGTGATACACAATGCAATACTGGACTGTCTAAACGAAAAAGGCGAAATGACCTATACTGAATTAACAAAAGATATCAGCAAGTTGGAGAAATTCAGGGGCTCGATAAACTGGTACGTCGAATGCGTCAAACTGGATCTTGAAGCTAGGAAAATAATAGAAAGAGTGCCAAAGACCAGACCCGTGTTATACAGACTTACAACGCGATGATCAAAGCTCATCCATGCCAAATTTGTGAAAGCATTGATTGCACTTGAACTTCTCCTTGCCCGGTGTACTTGAAACCACTTCCAGCTCGCTCTTTGTTTTGCATTTTGGACACTTGCCATAAACCGTTTTTCTTGGCAACATTTAGACTTGGATGGTAGCGCAATAAAAACATGCGCTATTTACAACAGCAAACGTTTTTTGTACACAGATTTATGTACATGGCTTTCGCCTGCCATTCTCTAATGCTTCTTAGCTTGCCGTTGGTTTTTCGCACGCAATTATTGTCTGAATTCTGTAGTAACATCATCTCTGATTCCAGTGTTTCTTGTACCAAAATGCAACGCTACCTGCACCTACAAGCAACCCTATGACTACGGCGTATATGCCAACCTCTATTATTATGGGGTCAAACTTGTTGGTGGAGATTATTGCATCGGCCAGTTCACTTGAGCTTCCAGAATACACCATGGTGTTGAATTCTGCCACGCTGTCCTTGCTTCCACCGATGTTCTCAAAACGAATCAAGACGGGCCCGGGTTCGGAAAACACAAAATACCTTGTCTCGCTGCCCCGGACTGAAAATCCAGACGATCGGTGAATCTCTTTTCCGTTCTGGACAAGCACAAAATCGTACTTTAGCAGGTGCTGTTTGTTGGTGCCGCCCTTGTCAAAAAAGTCATTGATGAAGACGGCCTGCTCCCCTGTCTTGATTGCATCTGGAGACCAGGCAGTCCCGACATGGTACTTGCCCTCAGAGGTCAGCGTCATGACCGGCAATGTGACCTTGTTTCCCGTCATGTCATGGGGGTATGCCGGCGGCTCGCCTTCAACTACTATCACGCCAAACATCCATGGATGAATGGTGCAAAAATACTGGAATGTGCCCGGCAGGGTAAACTTGTAGGACCACTTGCTTCCTTCCTCAAACAAACCGCTGTCAAACAACCCGTCTGGGGTGCCAAGGTCACCCTTTACAAAGCCCGTCCTGCCGCTGGACTTTCCGCTTGTAACGGAGTGTTTCTCCATGTCCTGGTTTATCCAGGTGACAGTATCGTTCAGCTTTATCGTGAGCTTGGTAGGGGTGTACCATTCCTCCGGCCGCTCAAACTGCGGGTCGAAAGACGGATTGGCAGCGCCTTTCTTTATGACTATCTCGTAAGTATCATTCTCGGCGTAGGCTTCGTTTGACGTTAACGTGACAAACGCTATGAAAAGAGAGGAGAACAGGATCAGGATATTTTTTGAATTCAGATGCATGCTTACCGCGTATAATGGAAATTTTGATTTATGTGTTCGGCTTGTTGTGCAATGCAGTGCATTATCTTTACACAATCCGGCTGACGAAATGTCCGAGATATGCCATGTAGGATGTTTATTCAGCACAAAAATTCTGGCATAGATTTGCAAATCTTGTGTCAGCAATAGTTATTATGAAGAAAGATTGCAGATAGACTTTGAAAAATGCTTATATCTTTCATCAACCACCATCAAATATGGAGATCCTGATTCTCTCCACAAAGGATCTGACAGCTTGATGGCTTGGAAAATGGAAGGAGACTATTTTGAGGCATGCAACTGCGACATTGTCTGCCCGTGCGTTTTCCTGGGCAATCCAGATCAAGGTGAGTGTGACGTAATTGTCGCATGGCACATCGAGAAGGGGCATTTCAATGATACACCTCTGGATGGACTGAATGCTGTTGCTGTTTTCCATACTCCCGGCAACATGTTCACAGGCCCAAAATGGAAGGCAGCCTTGTACCTGGATGAGAGCGCAAGCAAAGAACAGGCAGATGCGCTGGGCAAGATATTTTCCGGTCAGGCAGGGGGCTTTTTTGGAGCCGTGGCAGGGTTTATTGGAGAGGTGGCAGGCGTTCGCTCGGTTCCCATAAAGTTTGAGGTGGATGGGAAGAGAAGGACACTGCAGATTCCATCGGCAATCGACCTCACCGTTGAAGCCATTGAAGGGGCAGACAAAAGCAAAGAATCAACTGTCAGCAACGCACCGATGCTGGTAGCGCCAGGATTTGCGGCTGTAGTGGCCAAGTCCACAAAGAACAGCTACAGCGACCACGGGATGAAGTGGGACAACTCTGGCAAGAACGGGTTCTACTCCAAATTTGCGTATACGCCCTGATTCC
>JBBISN010000062.1:0-9231 GCA_037441265.1 Nitrososphaera sp.
GTTCCAAAATCCTAAATTCTAACCTTGCATCTAGTAAAAGGCATGAAGGTCACGGAAGGCACGGAACTGTCCGAATACATTAGAGGCGTTGTTGATGCCATCAAGGAAGGTATGAAGGGCACCGGCTTTGTTGTAAACAGCGAGATAAAACTTGAACTGGCAGTGGTCAACACAAAGAAAGAAAAAGAAGGCTTCAAGGTGTTCGTTGTAAACGCCAAGGCCAGCAAGGCCGAGGAATTGTCAAAGATCAAGTTTTCCATCAAAGAAGACGAGGCGGTGGCCGGCGTCCTCATGCCGTCTGACTAGCGGTACTTTCTTCTTGTCTGCCTTTCTGAAAAGAATCCAAGCATGTAAAGGATGAGCGCGGTGATGCCTACCGAAAGCGTGATCACGGCCACAAGCCAGGACAGATCGTCAAGGCCAAACGCCATCTGTGGATTATATCGCATGACATGCTGAAAAAGGTTGTAGATTCTATTACATGCGTCTGGGCCGCGTCGAGTTCCCAGTCAAATCTTGTCAAAGTTTGTCTCCAATTCGGCCATTCCTGGGGAACGGAAAATGCCATGAAAACACTTCATTCTGCAAGCCTTGCTTATCTGGCCCTGTAATCACAACAGCATACGGGGTTGTTGCAGTAATAATCGGTGCCATCGATGATGACTTTTGCAGCAAAAGGCTGGCCGTACAAATCCATGGGTACCCCGCAGCATGGACAGGGCGGGTTTTCTTTGGCTGTCTGCTTAGACGACGTTGATGACAACCAGACCGCCAGCTATTCTATAATGCGCAAGGTACTATTTAGACATCGTGCCTTGCAAACCAGAATAAATTTATCCCCTTTCTGTCTAGCAATAACCGCTATCCATGGGTATTCCCGAAAAAATCAAGGCTATTCAGGACGAGATCCACAAGACCCAGATCAACAAGGCCACAGAGCACCACATCGGGCTTTTGAAGGCCAAGATAGCCCGGCTCAAGCGTGAGATGGAAGAAAACATCCACGGCCGGACCATGCATTCCGGCGGCGAGAACGTCGGCTTTGACGTGAGAAAGGCCGGCGATGCCACGGTGGTCCTTATCGGCCTTCCAAGCGTGGGCAAGTCCACGCTGCTTAACCGGCTGACCAATGCAAAATCCCGGGTTGCTTCGTACCAGTTCACCACCCTGACGGCGGTGCCCGGCATGATGGACTACCGGGGCTCCAAGATCCAGATCCTGGACCTGCCTGGAATCATTGAAGGCGCTGCATCCGGCAAGGGCTTTGGCCGGCGCGTCATCTCCGTGGCCAGGGGGGCGGACCTTGTACTTTTAATCCTTGACGTGTTCCAGCCGCAGCACGTCGGCCTGCTTAAAAGGGAGATGGCCGAGGCCGGCATCAAGCTGGACGACCGGCCTCCAGACGTGGTCATTGAAAAGACGTCGACTGGCGGACTAGCAGTCAACTGCCAGGTGCCCATCAATGTATCGGAAAAAACCGTCAAGGAGATCGTGCGGGTTTACGGAGTTCACAACGGCAGGATCATAATCCGCGAGCCGGGCCTGACCGATGACCAGCTGATAGACGTCCTTTCCGAAAACCGAGTCTACATACCGTCGCTTACAGTATTAAACAAGATAGACCTGGTAAACCAGGGGTTCATAAAGGAAGTGCAGTCCCAGATAGGGAACAACTTTATCCCCATCTCGGCTGACGCATCTGTCAACGTCGATGCGCTGAAGGAGGCCATCTACCAGAAACTGGACTTTATCCGGATATACCTGCGCCCCAAGGGCGGCGAGACCGATTACCAGGAGCCCATGATAATAAAGAGCGGCGCAACAGTTCTGGATGTCTGCAACAGGATTCACCGCAACATGTCTAGAAACTTCCGCTACGGCATGGTGTGGGGCAAAAGCGCCAAGTTTGCCGGCCAGAAGGTTGGCCTGGATCACCGGCTTACCGACGAAGACGTGCTCACCATAGTCAAGGTGCCCGGCGCCCTCTAGGGCTCTGCTATTATCTTGCCGCGCATGGTATCTGGGTGCAGCGAGCAATAGTACTCGTACGTGCCGGGCTTTTCTGCCACAATGGCCGTCGTGAAATCCTGGCCGCTGCGCAGATACGCGGTGTTCAGGTTCAGCTCGTCAACTATCAGGTCATGGCGGGAAAAATCGTTGTTGACCACCACCAGCTTCTTTGGGGCGTCGACTTTGACGTGGATGTCAGGGTTGGTCCCGTTAAACAGGTTGTCCTTGGCCACAAGAAGGACTCCTTCCACCTTTGGCAGGTCTGCCTCTTCGGGCGGGTTGAGGAGGTTTCCAACCCCCCACAGGGCTCCGACGGCGATAAAGGAGATGGCTACTATGGCGATGATGTTGTTACGCAGCAATGACGCAGGATGATTGTCGGAATGCACCTAAATTCCTTTTCAGCTGGAATTATCAAATGCAGGCTTCTTTTCTTTGGCTTGGTGTCTAACCAACTGCATATAAAACAGTAAGACCATAGAAATAATTCGTGTACACAATCGACGACATAATTGACGCCAACAAATTTGTCATGGAAAAGCGAGGCGTGGAATTTGACGTTGATTTAGACATTCTTGTAAATATTGTATTCAAACTCAACAATGATTATGATCACATTTCAAACAAACAGGAACGTATCTTGAAACAAACCGCTTACCTTATGGGCTCGATCACTTTCAAACAACCATTCTTTGACGGTAACAAGACGACAAGTCTGTTGCTAGGTATTGAATGGCTCAGGCGGAACGGCTATGACTTGCCTCTAGAAAGCGAAAAGCAAAGGATAGAAGTATCGGGATTCTGACTGACATCATGTACGCAAAGAAGGGTTACAGCGATCTTGAAGTATTCATAAAGGAAAGGATGGTTAGTCTTTCTTGATCTTGGTTACGTCCTCATTTTCAAGGGCGTCATACAGATCCGGATGTTCTGCCATTATGGCATCTAGTCTTTTTGTTAATTCCAGATCCTTCCGATGAACAGTCTTGGCGCCAGATGCCATGTTAGATGTACATCCGTCTGTAAACATATAAAGTTTGTCGGTATGATTCACGTTGCTGCTGGCTGTTAAAGCCGTTCAAAGATATGGCATCTTTGTTGTTCATCTACTATCCAAATGTTTTCGAAAATCGAATTAATCTAAATAAAAAACAAAAAAGAAGCCTAACTGCATTCGTCAGAACGCAGTAGTTTAGTTTGGTGCTGTATTGTCTGCTGCTTGGGTTGCCGAACCGTTGACGATCTCGGCAGTGGCGAACCTTGGTCCGATTTGGCTTATGCGGATCTTTGCGTTCTGACCTACCTTACCTTCCTTTACAAAGATTACAAATCCTTGAATCCTTGCAATTCCGTCACCTTTGCGACTGATTTCCGTGATCTGTACGTCGTATTCATTACCTTGTTCTACCGGCTTTGGGCCGAAGTTGTCTCTTCCGTAACTCATACCTTGTAAGAAAGGACAAGCTCAGACCATATATAAACCATGGAAAACCAGTCAGGAACCTATCCTCATGCCGGCACCAGATACGGACCGGAGACATTCTATGGCAGAAAGAACGGCCAGGTAGCTGGTCTTCGGGTTTCCGGGGCTGGGCACATTGTTTACGGTTATGCTCAGCTCACCAAAACTCCCCCTTGCAGTTATTTCATGCTGGTTGGTGTTTGCTTCGGGGTTGGCAACTATCCTTACCATGGTCCTGTCAACTCCGATCCCTGCAAGGCTCAAAACGGCCGCAACGTTGACGTTGGCAGGAAACGCCCTGACTGCTTCTGAAGCAGGCCCCTCGTAAATGATGGTCTTTTTGGTTATCTGCTCCAGTTTTATCGTGCTGGTCTCAAAGAAGGGGGCTCCGGCAAGGGCCCTTGGGTGCTTTGTTGTAGTCAGCGTCACAGAATCAAGCAAATGCCTTACAGCGCGGATGGCGTCGATCCCCGCTATCGCGCCGGTGGGGATGTAGATCATGCAGGAATTCTTTGCCGCCGCCTGCAAAAGTTCTGAGAGAAACGCGCCATCTGCCAGCGCGCCAACGCTCATTACCATGAGGTCCTTTCCTGCGTCAAGCACAGGCTTGGCAAAACTCTTCACGGCCTGCTGCGATGCCGCCTCTACTACGATATCGATGTCAGTGGAGATGAACTTCTCAAAATCCGAGAATGCCTGCGGGCTTTGGCGCAGCCTTGACCTTAGCGTCTGCGCGCTGGACTCGATGACGTCGAAAACTGAAACCAGCGCCGCGTTTTGCACTGACCCGGAATCAATGGCCACGGCCAGCTGGCTTCCGATGGTCCCGCAGCCGATAATGCCTACCTTACGCATCAGCTAACAAATTGGAAAATGGGGGAATTATACCCTTGCCTTACCTTCGTCTGCGTTCCGGCTTCTTTTGACCCGGTAGTCTTTTCTTTTCAAACCGCTTGACAAAGTTGTCCTTGTTGCGGATTCTTGCAATCGGGCTTGAGCGTGGTTTTGCCTGTATCTTTGGCGTCTGGCCCCTGACCTTGCCGGCCTTGGTCAACGATCCGTGTGTTGGCATCTATCTTCGACTGAAAATTCTTGGTTCAATACTTATATTTGTATGCATCGACTTCTGCAACGCTGCAGTAGAGCGCCATTTTGATTGCAAACTAGGAACGATCATTTTACACCATTCTCATTTTTGGGTTGATTTTCAACATCTTCCGAGTAGTCATAAAATTCTCCCTGAAGATAAGCTTCGTTGTTTTTCACATCGCAGTAAAACGAATAGCCGTCCAGTACGCCACCAATGCCTATGATGGGCTTCTCGATATTTTTGTCCGTCAAAAGCGCGGGAATTTTTAGAGGTTTGCTGCTCCCATGTTTACGGTTTAAGATCATGCCATAAACATACGCGACCACGGTTTCAACGCGCAGTTTTCATCGGGATTTACGCCATGCATTGTATATTTCCCAAGTGGTTCGACTACGGCGTTTTCCCACAAATCTTTGGGAATGACTGTTATTGGAGAACCGGTATCGATGATCGCCTGTATAACGTCTGGAACTGTGTTGTCTTTCCTTGCTATTGAAAACTGTGCTTCTATTCTGATATTCTCAAAACCGGAAATTGATTTTCCTAATCCGCCGCTCTCGTATCATTACATCTAAAGACAGCCTGTCTACCGGCCTCAATACCCACTAAGCGAAGTTTTAGGTCTACTAAATAAAGTTAGTTGACAAAGATATACTGGGGATTACATTCTACGCGGAACATGTATGGGCGCCTTACGCCCTTTACCTTCGTCGCGTCACGTCGGACTTGTTCTTTACTTTTCCCGTGCGCGACTACTTTCTGGTTAAATATTGCTACCCACTGATCTGGATACGCATCAAGTTCGCGAATGTGGATGACAGCCCAGTTAACATCGTCCCAGTATCTGCGGTCTTTGTGCAAAGCCTCTACGATGTTCATAGGCAGCGACAAATTAGAATTCACCTGTTATAAATCGTCTGCCGTGTTTCTATTCTTGGAATCAAATCGAAAGTTTGAACAGAAATTCGGGTTAAACGGTATCTGTGTTTGTGAGTATGATGGGTTGCATCATCAACAGGTAAGCCGTCTAGCAACATTAACGACCTATCGACACCAGAGTACTTAAGTATACTGTCAGGAGTCTGTTTTCAATGATAAATTTATCAAGAGTTTATACAATTATTCAATAGTCTGGACATTATTGATCGCTTTCAAGGTCTTTAATCAGAAAAACCCAATAAAAATAATCAACCAGCATGTTCAGTCTGATAATTTGGAATTTATCAACCAAACTTCCTGCAGAAGCATCTTGCGGAATGTGGCAAGTATTGCCTGCAATCTGCATAATCCGGGCAGACATCTCCTCGATTGTACTGATTTAAATGTAGAACCCATAGATCAGCATCTTGTATATAGATAGACATGACCATGCTTGCAACCGACTTCAAAAAGCAGGTCCTAGAACTCAAGAAGGAAAAGAACGCGGTGATTCTAGCCCACAACTACCAGGTACCGGAGGTGCAGGACGTTGCCGACTTTATCGGCGATTCGCTGGCGCTTTCCAGAAACGCGGCAACCACAAAAGCAGATGTGATCGTATTTTGCGGCGTGCACTTTATGGCCGAAACGGCGTCCATAATCTGCCCAGACAAAAAGGTGCTGATACCAGACCTTGATGCCGGATGCTCCCTTGCCTCGACCATCAACGCCAAGGAGCTTTTGGCCTGGAAGGAGGAGCACCCCGACGCGGTTGTGGTCAGCTACGTCAACACCACCGCCGAGGTCAAGGCGCTCTCGGATTACTGCTGCACTTCGGCCAACGCCGTCAAGGTAGTATCAAGCATCCCTGCCGACAGGAAAGTCCTGTTCTTGCCCGACATGTTCCTTGGAGCGTATGTTGCAGAAGTGACAAAGCGCAAGAACATGTACGTCTGGCCCGGAGAATGCCACGTGCATGCCGGCATAAAGGCCGAGGACATTAACAAGATGCTGGCAACTTTCAAGAATGCTGACTTTCTGGTCCACCCGGAATGCAGCTGCACTTCATCTACCATGTACCACATGGCCAAAGGCGACCTGGCCAAGACCGGCTACGTGCTTTCCACCGAGGGCATGATGAGGCACGCGCGGTCGTCTGAAGCAAAGCAGTTCGTGGTGGCCACCGAGACCGGGATACTGTACCGGATGCAGAAGGAAAACCCCGGCAAGCAGTTTGTCCCAGTCAAGGAAGACGCTGTCTGCAAGTACATGAAAAAGATCAGCCTTGAGAAGGTCTACAACTCGCTGGCTTACAACGTCTACGAAGTTCGGGTGCCCAAGAACATTGCCGACAGGGCGCGCCTTGCCATAGACAGGATGCTTGCCATATCCTAGAGCATCTCCAGGCTCAGGTCCACCGCTCTGGGTGAGTGGGTTATGTACCCCATCGAGATATAGTCGGCGCCGGCCCTTGCGTACTGCTTTATGTTCTTGTAGTTGACGCCGCCCGAGATCTCGATCCTGGCTTTTTTGCGCAGGCCAAGGCGCGTTATCTCTTTTATCGCGCTGGCTGCCTGTTTTGGTGTAAAGTTGTCCAGCATCACGACGTCTGCGCCGGCCTGTATGGCGGAGATGGCCTCCTTCCTGTTGCGGGCCTCGCATTCCACCTTGATGTCGGTGCCGGCGTTCTGCCTGGCAAGCCGGACGCATTTTTCAGGCGATCCTGCCAGAACCAGGTGGTTGTCCTTTATCAGGACCATGTCGTCAAGCCGCATCCTGTGGGCAAGGCCTCCACCCAGCACCACCGCCTTCTTGTCAAAGTAGCGCAGGCCCGGCGCGGTCTTGCGGGTTGCCATGATCTTTGCAGGCCTGCCGGCCTCTGAGAGCCGGTGCGTTTCGGTGGCTATGCCACTCATCCGCATCATCAGGTTAAGCGCGACGCGCTCGCACTTGAGTATGGACCTTGCAGGGCCGGCAACCGTCATGACAGGCTTGCCTTTCCTGACTTTGGAGCCGTCCTTGACCAGTGCCCTGCTGGTACAGCCGCATAAATCAAAGATGATGCCGGCTTCTTCCAGACCGCAGACAATGGCGCCGTCAGTCTTGCACAATATCTCGGCCTTTACCTTCCGGTCTGCAGGGATGATGCTGTCGCTGGTAATGTCGCCATGGCCTATGTCTTCCTGCAAGAAACCTGCAAGCATCTCTCTGACGTCAAGAAACGTTTGCAGGTGCATCGGTTTATGTAACCTTTAATGCGTACTTGCTTGGCTTTTTGATCTCAAGGGTCCCGGCTATCAGGGATTTCTCCGGGTCGAAAACAAGTATGATTCCAGACCAGTCCGGGCTCAGGTCAGAAGACTTGCAGATGGGGCAGACCTTGCCGGTTGTAACGGCCTTGCATTTCCTGCACGCCCTTTCCTTGGCCATTTACTTGCCTCCCTTCTTTTCCTTGCCGGCTGGCGGCTGGCCTGCTACCTGCTTGGCCTTCTTGAGCTCTTCTTGGATCCATTCCAGTGCGCCAAGGAACGGCTGCCTGCACGTGATGCCTATCTTGCCCATGCCGGCGCCCTTGCCCAGGCTGACGGCGGTAACCCGCGCACGGATCTTGGATCCTATCTTGAGGCTCCTTGCCGACTGGTTTGCCACGATGACGCCCTGCTTGACGTCGCTTTTCAGGTAATCGTCGGTTATCTGCGACAGGTGCAGCAGCGCGTCTGTGGGGCCAATCCTCACAAATGCTCCGAAATCGGTTATCTCGACAATCTCGCCTTCCACGATCTCCTGAAGCTTGGGGTAGAATGTAAGCGCCTTGAACGTGACTTTGTGGTGCGTGGCACCGTCACCGGCCACCAGCTTGCCCACAGAGCTGACCTCCGCGTCGGTGATCATGACCACGTAGCCGACCTCCGGAGAGAGCATGCTTTCGTACTTTTCCTTCAGTATCTGGATAGCAGCATCCTTCAGGGAGCCCGTCAGCCTGCTTGGAGGAATCCTGACAACGTCGCTCATGTGCACTATGGCAAACATAATATCGTACACGATACGGTCGCTAAAATCAATTTATGAACCTTTGGGTTGTACAAGTCTGAAATTTTCTACAATAATCATGCACTTTTACAACCATGGCGCTTTCCTTGGTTATCTTTTACCGGCCATCTCGCTAAGTTAAAAAGCCTGGCGGCGTATCTGAGCATGTGGAAATAAGATGCGCTGATTGCGGCTGTCTGCCTTCAGAATGCATGAACAGCCCCTCACCTAAGGAATGTCCAAACTGCACCTACGAGGAATGCTGTTGCTGGTCTGCCCTTCATGGCTAGACTTTACTTCCACTCCCAGCCCTTGGAACTTATGTTGCCTTCCATGTCGCCTTCATGCTCATAGACCACGGAAGTGCCGTTTAGTGACGCAAGCGAGCCTTTCGACTGGGTGCTCAGGTAAATCGCCCCGGTGTACCTGAACTTTCCCTCTTGTACGAACCTGCCAACACCACTTCCTTTCCAGCTGACTAACTGGCCGTCGTTGGACATGACAAACCCCTGCCCTTGACCGTACATGGAGCCGTCCGGCATCATCGTTGTCGTGTATGTTCCTATGTTCATCCCGTCGATTCCTTTTACCTTGGTCTGTGCCTGAAACGACACCTCTATGGTGGACGAATCCAGAACTCTTCTGCCGGTTACCTTGCCTTTCTCATCAAATATGAGATCGCCTGACATGCCACAAAATTGATCGTGGCCGGCATTCTTAA
>JBBISN010000063.1:0-9202 GCA_037441265.1 Nitrososphaera sp.
AAGGATCAAGCTGACAGGATTTTATCGCGCTGGCTAAAGAATATTACGCAGACGTTGGTATTGTCTGCCAGGCCTTGCCCATAGCAAGCAGAATCAGGATGGAAAATCTTGTAAAAAAGCTAGAGTCGCTGGACATCGATGAAGGGATCAGGATCGAGTCTGGAGACAAAAAGATGTTTGTCAACAGGAGCATTTCAGGCACGTTTCTTGTCCAGCTTGATTCAAACGAACCGCGCTACCTTGATTCAGCATTGCAGGTTTTCAAGCTTGCAAAGAACCTTGGCAGAAAATTGCATGTCTGGGTGTACTAGATCACGCCGGCTTCGCGCAGCTTTTGCGGCAGGTAGACTTCAGCTAGGTACTTGAATCCGTGCTTGAAGAATGCGTCCAGCTCGCACTTTTCCTTCCGCTTGAGGAAAAGATCCAGCTCTTTTTGCCACTGCTTGTCCTGGAACCAGGGCTTCTTTTTCATGTCCAGAGCCCTGTTGATGTCCTCTTCGGATGCCGCCAGCCTGGCAACCTCCGGTATCTGGTACTGGTAGATATCAGAGAACATCATGCCCAGAACCATGGCGTTTGGAGTGACCAGCCTGTCGCTATCGTAGCTTAGCGACTCGCTACCGATCTTGTAGCGCAGCGCGATTCCAAGCCCCCAGGGGTCTGCATCGGCAAACACCACGACAGGCTTTTTCCATTCTTCGTTAAGCATCCTCACCATCATCCTGGTGGCCCTGTCCGGCTCTCCTGAACCGGTCAGCAGGATCGCGTTGTATTTTTGGATAAAGCCGGACTTGCGAATGTTGTTGAGCACCGTGTCTTTCTCAACAACCATGACAAAGTCTGCGTTCACGTTGACGATTTCGACGTCGCGTATGTTCGTCGGAATCAGCTGCGAGGTGGCCCTGCTGCCAAGGCTGCAATCGATGATGTCGCCTCCAACCCGCAGGGTTATGGGGCCGGAGATCATCCCCTTGGGCTTTGAAGTGACAGAGAATTCTTCTCTTGGCACGCCGGTCAAAAGTTCTATGGCTTTGATCGCGTCGTCAGAATCATCCTGGCCTCTCCAGAATTTCTGCTTGTTCTTTTCATCGCCGACGGTACTCAGTGTTGCATAGTACATTCCCCTGATGGTGCTTTCCATCTCCTCGTCCAAGAGCCGCCTTACGGCGTTGGCCATCACCAAGTACTGCGTAAAGGTGGGGATCTTTTTCGTGCTGTCCGGGCTTATCTTGACGACCTTGTCGCCTATGGTGAGCATTTTTTTCTCTTCCGACCAGACGGTGTTGTCGTAACCGACCTTTGGCACGTCAAGGACCGGCATGGTCCTTTCAAGCATCAGGTCGGTGCTTACGTCCTTCATGATCTGCTTGATCTTTTTGACCACTTCTTGATGACGCTTGTCTGTGACCGGCACCTACTTCACCTTCTTTTTCTGTATCACCGCATCAAGCGTGGTCTGCACGCTTTTGTTCTTTGGTTTTGATTTCGCGCCCTTCCTTCTTGCCGCGTTTATGGCTATCTGGTTTTTGTCCCGCTTGATGACCTCGCCGTCGATCTCTACTTCTTTTTCCAGCCGCTGGCCGGTTATTTCGTCTTCTTTTTCCTTCAACGGCTGGCCGGTGATCTCGCCGGCTACATGCTTTTCAGCAAGCTCTGTAAACGTCTGTTCCAGTTTTTTAGGGTCTACGGAGACCGACTCGGATATGGCGCCGACGATCAAAGGTATGTAATACTTGTAAAGATTCAGCCGGCTCTGCGCCTCCTTCATCCTAAGCTCCTTGCGTATCTGGGCGCTGACCTTTCGATAGAGGTCTGAAAGGCAGGCCTTCATGTAACGCTTGAGCTCGCCTTCTGAGGCGATGCTTTCCTTCCCGGCAGTCTTGTACGGGATCTTGGTAGAACAGATGTGGAAGAATATGTGCAACGGTAGCAGCTCAACGGCGCGGTCGGACTTGGCGTCCGGGTTTGCAAACTGCTCTTTGACCTCCTTTTTTGAGATCCCCATCTTGTTTATCTCGACTTCTGAAACCACTTCCCGTGCCACGTCGGAGCCTTCGTCATAAAGCAGGGGGATCTTGTTTGCAAATCTATACAGCTTGAAAGAAGAGATGTCGCCGCCATAGGCAATGCCGCATTCTACGACGGTGGGCCGGTTGTTGATGACGCAGGTTCTTGACGAGTAGCCCGTCAGGGAGGGCTTTAGAACCTTGACGGATATTTGCGGCTGGCCGGATTCTCCGTTTCCTCCAGATTCTTCAGACCGGCTTGTAATGATGGTGTATACCGACGTCATGCCTGCGGTGAGAATCTCATCACCTATTGGACTTAGATGGTCCGTGTTTGGCATGTGGAACTTGGTCTGCTTGCAGATGTTGACCACCTTGATAAGCTCGTGCTCGTTGTACTTGTCTGCAAGCTTGTTTTCAAGTCCGGCGTTTGCGATTATCTCTTTGGCCTTTTCAGCAGACATCTTTTGGAACGATTCTGAAAGCACGCCCTGAAGCGTGGTCTTTTGGTTCATGAAATTCATGATGGCCTTTTTGAGCGTCTTTAGATCCATGTCAGCCGGGTGCGGCAGCACCTCCTTTGCCGGCTCTGACATTATAGAGGTTCGGCGCTCAAAGACAACCTTGCCTTCGTCGGTCTCAAATTCCAGGATGGCGTACGGGTTGACCACGCTGGTCTGGCCGATATAGTCGTAGATCTTGCCCTTGGTGATGGGGGACAGCCGCGCACGCAGTATGGCCTCGATCCTAAAGCCGGATTCGCCGGATATTTTGGCCTCGCCTTCCTTCAGCTGCTTTTTGACAAGCACTATGGGCCGGTTGGTGCTGATGTCCGTCCTAAGCTCAAAGTAATGTTCTGAACCGTCCTCCGCAGACTTGGACCAGACTTTGAGTGGATGATCGGTATCCTTGGTAGAAAACGCGGCTATCATCTTCAGGCCGACGCCGAAAAGCCCGCGCTGCTGCTTTTCCACGTACTTGCCAGAAGTGAGGAACGAACACACGGCAACGGGCAGCTTGTCGGCAGGTATGCCGATGCCGTTGTCCTCGCAGGTTATCATCCAGAGATCGTTATCTGCTTCCAGCGTCTTTAGTGAAAGCGATACCCTTGGAAGTATGTGGCTGCTCTCGCAGGAATCAAGCGAGTTTTCTATGAGTTCTCGGACTGCCATATACAGGATCCTTTCGCCGGTAAAGCCGGCAAGCGCAGAATTGTCTACAAAGAACTCGGATTCGGCCTTTTTTTCATATTTTACCTTGCCACGATGAACCGCCTGAGATTGGGATAGGGGGACATTCTGTGATTTTTGATTAGCGACAACCTCGGCGGTAGCCTTTTGTTTCAAACACGAAAAGTACGCCCGGTAACTCAATTTAACTTTTTATGGAAATTTTCTTGACCCGCTGGACACAAAATATTGATTATCACACTTCTGATCCGTACGGGGTGCCGTGGCTCTTAAGCTCCTGTATCTTAAAACCGGTGAATTCAACAAGCAGGCGTTTTTTGCCCTTCTGGACGACTATAAAATCCTGACCGGACCCGACCACGCTTCCATCCACTAGATCCTTCAGCTGGGTCATGTCTCAATCCTGGAAAACCTGCTATTTAATCAGAGCTAATTTTTAATAAACCAGCCAAGACAAGTTAGGCGATGCCCTCCCTGAATGTAGCAGTCATGCAGGCCTCCCCGGACCTGACGATATCCATAGTGGGGGTAATGGCCGCAGTCCTGACTACGTCCAGCTTCCTTCCGCAGATAATCAAGGCCCACAGGACAAAATGCATGCGGGACGTTTCGTCTTATCTCCTGGCATTGTTTGCGTCGGGAACTACGCTGTGGCTTGCCTACGGCATATTCAAGGGCGACCTAGTAATAATCGGGGCCAACGTCTTTGGAACCGCGTTCAACGTGATCCTCCTTTTCATGAAGCGTTCCTACATCCGGTCGTCATCGTAGCCTGCCTGCGTGAACTGGTACGGGTTGTTGCGTTCACTTGCATTGATCAGCGCCACGGTGTTTCTTACCAGCTGGTACATGCTGTCATGGCATGGGCACATGCAGATTCTGGTCACCGGCCTTGACTCAAAAGTCTCTTTGTAGAATCCCTTGCACAGACCGTGGTTGTTCTCCAGGCAGTCAGAGGACTTGGCCATTCCTATAGGATATGCGCGTTCGCACTTTAAACCCTATCCCTTGGGGAATTATTGATATATTTCCAGACCAGAAGGTGATCAGGTTGGCCAAGAAAAAAGAACAGGCAACGATCAAGAAGACTGAAAACGGTTTGACCGTATCAGCGGGTAAGAGATCAATATCCATAAGCGATGAGGGCGGGCCATTGCTGCAGATGACAAACGAATACGGCAACGCGATAAGCTACAAGATCGAGGCCAGCAGCTTTGAAGGGCTGTGGGATCACCTGTGGCAGTTCGTCAAGGACAGCCAGCACTAGCCATATATTTCAGGGATTGACGACTCAAGGCTGGTTAGTGTACAGGGTGTTTGTAGACACTTTCAAGGCCAGCTTGGATCCGTCGCTTTACAGGCTTTATAGAAAGTATCTGTATTCCAGGTACAAGGCCACCGAAGAACTGTCGCAGGGTGAAGTGGTCCACGAGGAGGCAAAGAAGCGCCTGCTCAAGATGGCCGACAAGTTCCGCCAGAATGCATCGTACTTTGACCCCGGCGAGCAGCTGGCCATAAGGGTAAACGGGACGGAATTGAAAAGCCCCGTTGGCGTCGCGGCCGGCTTTGACAAGAACTGCGACCTTTTGGAGCCCATGTCTTATGTTTTTGGGTATCTGAATCCAGGCAGCGTCCTTTTAGCCCCGAGAAATGGGAACCCGCAGAAACCCAGGCAGGGCACTGTCAGACTGGCAATAGACGAAGAAAGGGAGGCCATAATAAACGCGCAGGGGTATCCCCAGAAAGGCCTTGATTATTCTGTAAACAACCTAAAGAAATTCGCATCCGGCCAGAAAGGCTCTGCAAAAGTCCTGCTCAACTTTTCTGGCATCACTGACGTGTATTCTGAAGACGCCGTGCTTGACGCCTGCAAGGAGATCATTGTCCAGACTTCACCCTACGTCGATTTGGGGTTTGAAGAAAACCGGACATCGCCCAACACGGACTTTAACAAGATACTTCAGACCCCGGAGTTCACGAAAAAAATCATTGACCTCATGAACACGCACATTCCAGGCAAGCTCAAGGCATCCAAGATCGCGCCATACGGCAGCCTCCCGCCATCCGAAGACGAGAGGCAGGCCCGCATGGAACTTGTCAGGGCATTTTATGAAAACGGCGGTCAGGCCGTCGTGGTTGGAAATACCAGGCCCATAGACACGAAAGGAAACCCGCTTACCAGGAACTTTTCTCGTCCGGTGGCTGGCGAAAGCGGCAGGCCACTTTTCCCCTACATGCTGAAAATGGTAGAGGACATCCACAAAGCTTTTCCTGACCTTACCATAGTGGCCTGCGGCGGCATTTCCAGCGGCCAGGATGCGTGGCAGGCTTATGAGAAAGGGGCAACCCTGGTGCAGCTGTACACCGCCCTGACCTTCCACGGGTTTGGCCTTGTGAGGGAGATCCAGGACACGCTAAAGGAAAAGCTTGGCAATGAAACCTTGGAAGGGTACATCGACAGGCGGGATTCAAAGTTCCGCTAGCATTCCTATGACATACCCGCACAAATTATTGGAAAACTTTTAATTTATCTTTAATTATTTTCTTTA
Organism: Nitrososphaera sp.; assembly: GCA_037441265.1. Classification (GTDB taxonomy): domain Archaea; phylum Thermoproteota; class Nitrososphaeria; order Nitrososphaerales; family Nitrososphaeraceae; genus Nitrososphaera. Next base: position 5,746 of record JBBISN010000063.1, read on the forward strand.
AAAAGGGATTCAGGACATTGTCGAAGTATCCTAAGGTAGTTCTTTCCGCCGACCGAACATTAATGTCCCCATATAGGGGAATCTCGCTTGCCTCTTTCTTTGGCTGCGCTCCAGCTTTGGACATGCACAGGAGTCACGACTCCTTCTGGTATCACGTTCTTGGAAACCAGGTAACGCCGAGGGTCTTGTTTGATTTTATTTGCAACCCCATAGAGCACACAAACGGGTATGCCAACTACGCGCCGTACGGCCTGAGAAAGGTCGAAGCGGCCCTTCTGCGCGACGGTTACCGGCGCGAAGACGTCGTTGTGGCGCACCCAGACTACATCGAGCAATTTATCGGCCCGGAAACCGAGGTCGTCGGAACATACGAGATGGACCCGCTGGGAATGGGGCCAGTAACCATGACTTTCACTTATGGCCGCAAGCAGACATCGTACGACGAATTCTATAACCGCGATCTTCACCAGAAGATAATTGCCGCCAAAAAGAGGACAGGAAGCAAGGCAAAGGTGATAGTAGGTGCTTCTGGAACATGGCAGTACAACTATGACCCGGCCAAGATCGAAGAATACGACCTTTACGGCATAGTGGAAGGCGAGCTTGGAGGTATAGGACCAGAGATAGACGGTGCCGCCGGCCCGTTCTTTGATGCGCTTGCTGCCGGCGAGTTTGACATGGCCAACCCCTTCAAGAAGAGCCAGTTCAAGGTTGAGATAAAAGAGTTTGTCAGGGGCGATAAAACCCATCACGGCAGGTTCATTCACTACTGGAACGAACCTTCTGTGGACGAGATCCCCAATATCGTCAACCCGAGCATGCACGGCATGATCGAAGTCATGAGAGGCTGCGGAAGGGGCTGCAAGTTCTGCGATGTCACCCTGAGGCCGCTGAGATACTACCCGGTAGAGAAGGTCCAGCAAGAGATCGCCATCAACATGAAATACGGTGGCCTAAAGAACGCATGGGTGCACAGTGATGACATCTTTGTTTACGGCCTGAACCCCAGAACCACAAAGAACATGCAGCCAAACAGAGAGGCCATCGAGGAGCTGTTCAAGGGCATCATGGCTACGGGCATAGAACACACCAACCCGACCCATGGGACCCTTGCCGGAGCTATCGCTGACGAGCGGCTGTTGCCCAATGTATCGCAGATAATCAAGTCAGGGCCTGACAACCACGTTGGTATCCAGTGCGGCTTTGAGACTGGAAGCACAAGGCTCATTGGCAAGTACGCCGACAGAAAGCTTGCCCCGTACAAGCCGGATGAATGGCACTGGGTGGTCAAGACAGGCGTCAAGACGCTCAACGAGTATTACTGGGTGCCGGCATTTACGCTCATCATGGGCCTTGATAACGACGAGACGCCGGAAGACAGCTGGGAGACCATCAGGCTTATCCACGAGCTTGAAACAGAACAGCCGGATTCCAAGTTCACGGTAACACCGCTGACGTTCGTGCCCATAGGCCTGCTGGAAAAGTCTGACTTTTTCGACATTGGAAACACCATGGACCCGGCCAAGCTGGGAGTCATGTACAAGACCTGGCAGCACAACTTCAAGTACGGAATACAGAAGTTCATGGCCAAAGTAGGACGTGACAACCTCATAAAGAACTGGTTCTTTACCACGCTTGCAAGCAGCCTCGGCGGAGTGCCGCTGACTGCCATGGAAAAGTACGCCAGGAGAAAGGGCCCGGAACACGAGCGCGTGATAGAAAAGATCAAGGCCGGTTACTGGTAAGCTTCATTTAGATCAGCTTTGCCAGTATCCGTAACCATATGGTGGACTATTTTGAGGTCGACAGACTGGTAGAAGAGCTTGCCAAGCTTTATTCGACTGCCTGCGCTACGGCGTGGTTCAAGATAGAGAACAAAAAACCCACCATCGATGAATACCGCGCCAAGGTCGTGGAATTCATGAAGCATTTTGAATACACCCTGTCTGTCTTTCCAAACAACGCCGCAGCCGAGGGCTTTAAGCAGCATGCAAGCAAGAGACTGCAGCAAGAGATCTCTGAAGTCCTTGCTGGCAGGAACAAAGAAGTAGAAAAACGGTACAAGTATTTTGTGGACTATAGCTAGATTTCCTTTCTAAGCTGTTCCAGAAAAGCTTCCATAAAGCGCGTTCGCTCTTTTGCCAGCTTTTTTGCAGTCTTGGTATGCATGGCGTCTGCCAACTTTAACAGCTTCTTGCGGAAATGGTCCAGCGTCCACAGGAGGTCATCAGGCTCCCTGCCGTTCTTGCAGAAGGGGTCCGACGGGTTGTAGAACTTTCTGTTTTCAGAGCCGCCGACGCTGAATGTCCTTGCAATGCCGATGGCACCCAGGGCATCCAGCCGGTCTGCATCCTGCAATATCTTGGCCTCCAGTGTATCGGGGACAAGGTTCTTGGAATAGCTGTGAAGTCTTATGCAATAGCAGACTTGATCGATTTTCCCTTTTGGCCAGCTCTTCCTTTCCAGCATTTTCTCTGCAAGGTCTGCGCTTTCATCTGCAGATTTTGACCTTTTGGAGCTGCCTTTTGGATAGACAACCAGGTCGTGCAAAAGCACGGCAGTTAGAAGGACGTCCATATCGGCACCCTCTTGTCTGCCAATAAGTTCTGCGTTCCTATAAACCCGCATTACATGCTCAAAGTCATGGGCAGGGTCGCAATCATGGAACGTGTCTTGGACTTCTTTATACAAGGTATCCAGCATTCTTGATAGGATCTCCGAACCTGCGGTATTAAGCGATTTGCTCGTAGAATATGTAGAAAAATAATTAAAAGGAAAAAGGGGAGAGTGAATGCTCTTTTAGATGACTTGCCACGGTCTTGTAGCGAATGTCACTCCAAGGCCAGCCCCGATAAGGATACATTGGTAGACAATGCTTCCCATTGGAATTGGCTTCAGAATTGTCGGACCTGTGACGTTCACTGTCTGACCTCTGCCGAGACCTGGACCGATGTGTTCTGTGTTAAGCTGTGTGTGTACGTGGTATGTTCCTGGCTCAAGTGCCTTTACAGTGACTGAGTACGGGATGGTTGCACCTGCCGGGATGTCGAAGATGTTTCCAGGTGGTTCTCTAGACAAGAACTCCCATCTGTTACCAGCGTTTTCAGACTCGCTGAACAGGGAGAGCCATGCCCTAAGGTCTCTGTTGACCAAGCTTTTGAGCTCGCCGGATACGGTCAGTGTTTCGCCTGTCTGGAGGGTGTTGTCAGAGAACTGCTCGTTCTCGATTCTTACGAATCTGCTCTGCAACTGTGCCTGCACACCGTGCGCATTAGCGTTCGGTATAAGGGCAACTACAGACAGCACCATGACTGCCGCAAGAGCCGTTACGACCAACGTCTTGCTTTCCATCATATCCCTCTACTTAGCCTTAGCAGAAGGAACAAAGATATATACTTTTTTGCTCCGGAGCGATGTCTTATTAATGGATGACGCATAAAGGAGTCAAAAGGAATTG
>JBBISN010000064.1:0-9152 GCA_037441265.1 Nitrososphaera sp.
GCCAAACTAGTAAACCTCTTGCCAGACCGGGGCTGAGTGTATCCATCAAACGTCGCGCCTTTCTGGAAAGGTGTTATCTCAATATCAAATTACCCCTCCATCAATTCCATCTTAAGAATTACCAATGTCGAGAAATTTAATAGTAACATGCGGTGTTGGAAGGGTGTGAATTGGAGTGGCAATCTATAACGGTCCACCATCTTACTTTGTCCAAAGGAGTAGAATTCTTGCTCTTTTAGGGCCGAGAAGCAAGAATAACCTAGACCGGATTTTTGCGGCACCGCACACTACGGTTTTGCAATGCCCTTGATGATGTCTCTGCAACCTTGTCTTATATCGTCAAGAGAAGTTACCGCCATGACCGGCACTTTCAGCCGTTGTTTCTGTATCTTTGTTACAACAGGACTCTATCTCGCCTTTCTCAAGGCAATCTATGTCATCACCGAATATCTGTCTTACATTTTTGGGTGTATCACCACCTGACCGGCTATAGACCTCGATGGCTAATTTCTTACCATTACGTCGCGCAGCCGCTTCAGCGAACAGATACCTAGCATGGTAATCTTCTACGGGGAAACTGTACCCGCATACAATGAGCTTGTCGGCATTTGAGACGTAATCAATAAGTTCTTTCCACTGGGCTACAAGATAACGATAAAACATCGGAACGGACCCTTGATATTCCGGGAAAATTATTTCCGACTTGTATGGGACCGGGCCTATAATACCCGGCTGACACGTGGCATCGATTTGTGGATCGTACTTATACTCGTTTTCACACATCGGCTTCGACTGTATCTCAAAACCTTTACTAGGGGTCTCCGGAGAATACTGCTTCCACGTCAGGCTTCCATGCGGCTTGGATAACAGGATGTGTATATCTTTTTCCGAGGTGTCAGGGTGAGCTACCGTCCATTTTTTCCCGCATCCGTCGAGCATTTTTTCCGCAAGATTGTCATAGTTAAAGGATATTACAGAATCACCAGGGTTTAACTCATTGAATACGGACTTTAAATTGCAGGAACCACAGTCGCATTTCACTGCTTTTTCAATAGCGCACTCCAATCCTGAACCATACACCTTGGTAGTGAGATATCGGAGTTCAAAACTTGCATGATCCCACATATCATTGTGCTTTGGATGTGCATTTTTAATAATGCTCGTACTTCTGTTGGTATCTTTGCTAGGCAAGTATTCACGTTGACCGATTATATCGTGTAGCTTCCACCGGGTATCCATAGCCCCCCACACTTTATCCAGCGGCCAGTTATCAATACCAAAACACTCGACTTTCGATTCGCTTCGAGGTATCCGTTCCCTAAGAAGTTCTAGAACTCCACTCAAGTTTGGGAATTCTTTCCTGAAACCCTTTTCGCCATGACATACCTCACAGCATACGTACCTGCCAAATTTTGTTGAAGTGGGCGCAAGTTCGCCAAGAGCACCACTACTGGCACCTGCTCCGAGTATAACAACCTTTTTTCCGTCAGTTTTACTCGTCATGCATAACAGGCACGGGGTGAGTTTTTAAACTTTGAAATAGCAGGCCTGTTAAGGAAAGCAAGGCGACTCTGCGACAACGGACCCAGTACAAGAGCGACCAGTTCAGAGTCGGTGCGGTTGCTCGGACTACACCTTGAATTCATTGCTGCAAGCAGGAAGACAACGACGACATCGAGTCGTCCCATGGCAAGTTCAAGCGCAGTATGTCTGGCCGCAAGAATTCCGGGCATTCCAAGAAGTTGAAGCAGTTATCCGGGGGCGTTTGTAGACTATAACAGCGTCAGCCCGTCAATTGATTCGCCAAACTAGTAAACCTCTTGCCAGACCGGGGCTGAGTGTATCCATCAAACGTCGTGCCTTTCTGGAAAGGTGTGAATTAGAGTGGTAATCTATAACGGTCCACCTTTTACCAAAATCTCCTCACGTATCTCAAACGCAACCTTGCCGCCATGGACTATCCTGTATACTCGGTACGGTACTCTGCTCTTTGAAAATCCGATTCTCACTATCTTTCGAAACGTCTCTGTGTTGTTCTGGGAGATTATGGTGCCGATGCCGCGGTTCTTCCTTCTGATCTCATTGATTATATTGACAGGCAGGTTCTGTTTGTAGACTTTTGAATACGCGTGTATCAGCGGCGCGCCGGTCTTTTTGCTTGTCAGGACCACCTCCCTTAGTATGATTGATTCCTCCTCGACCTGCCTTGAAACTGCCACATTTATCCTGGAGCCCACCAGTATGCTGAGGACCTGCTCCACAGTGCCTGTCTCTGCAAGAAGTATCTTCTGACCGACACTCAGCTTTTGTCCGGACCTCTCAAGCCTGGAAATGCGCTTCAGCATCGAACTGCCATAGTCTCTTGATTGCATCGCAATGGTATGGATGGCAGTCTAAGAAAAGATTGCCCTTGCAGCCAAAACAACCAAGGCCACACAAACTGTTGAAAAACAAAGCACTTTGAGCCTGGCCTCCAGTCCTTTGCCTACCGTGCCTGAGCCGGACTTGACCAGAACTTTGTACTGCCGCGAAGTCCTGATTTCGGCATAACTGGCAAGGGCAGCTCCAGCGGCAACTGCCAGTGAAATCAAGGAAATGCTGTTGGTCTGTATGACATAGCCGGCCAGTACGGGCAGCGTGCCCCATGAGACGGCGAACCAAAAGTTGTTGTGGAACCTGCCTCCCCACAGCTCAAAGTTGTAAGCAAAGAGGAAAAAGCCCTCCAGCACCGCTATCAAACCAAGAAGCGGAGTGTAAAAAATAATGTAGTAGAGGCCTACCGCATAGGCCACGATAATTGTCGATATCATGAGGGCCGCCAGCTGGCGTCGGGTAAAGTAACTGCCCCAGGGCTTGACCTTCTTTGAGCCCAAGCTATCTGCACAGTGGGCTGAAACCCCAAGGGCCAGGGCATAGATCAGGACTATGGCGGCAACCCTGTCCCAACGAACGGTGTCGGCAAGCATGGACCCAAATACGGTAAATGAAAGGCACATGCCGGTATACGGCAGGAAGAGAAGCCCGACAAAGGCGCGGAATTTAAGCGGGCCAAAACGAGGCACAAACCACTCGTTTATGCGGGTATCGCTGGCGCTCAAGGCTTTCTACCTACCACTATTGCTGCAGTCCCCAGGGTGTGGTAGCTGGTAACGACGTCCTCAAACCCCCGCCTGCGCAGCGCCTGCTCAGTCTTGCTGACCCATTGAGACTGGCTTATCACTTTGTCCAGCTCATTAAAGACTGCCTGCCATGATCTGAAAAACGTCCCAAAGAACCTGAGAATCGAAAAATAAGAACTCCATAAACTGCTGACGGCCTGATTGCTGGGGCGGGTAAAGTCATGAAAGACAACAACCCCGCCTGGCTTTAGCACGCGCCAGCATTCCTCTACCACCATGTCTATGTCAACGTACTTGGCAAGGTACGACGACACCACCGCGTCAAAGACTTCAGACCGGTACGGCAATACTTCTGCCGTTCCCTGAACCAGCGGCAGGTCTGCCTTCTGCTTGGCCTGCCAGATATACTCGCCGGTTAAATCAAGGCCAGCCACGAACCGGGGCGGGCTTGCAGACCTGTAAAGCAGGCTGGTCAGGATCCCCGTCCCGCAGGCAAGGTCCAATACCATGTTACTTGCACCTACAAGCTCAAGGATCTCGCGCTTCCATCTGGCGTCCTGTCCAAACGTCGTGATGCTGACAATAGCATCATAGCTGGGCGCGGTGGCTGGATTAAAGAACCTCCTTGCAGCTGCGTGGCCGCTGTGAACCAGCATCGGTGTACCTACGCGAAACTTGCTATTATGCAAGGCGGCAGTTTGCTAACACTGTTTAATTATCGATGCCTACATTGAATCTGTGAAAAGTGTACTTTGTCAACTGGCAGCGGCAGGTGTCCATAGAAGAACGCAACGGCCAGAAGGTGGTAGTCAAGCGTGACAAGAACTCAAAGGCCTTTCACGAATACATCCTGCTGTGCACTTATGCTACTATCTCTATACTTTTGGCACATCCTTCCAGGCCGCCTTCGCCCACGGTAATATCGACAAATGAAGGGCAGCACATGAGGGACCGTCTTGGCAGGCTTGGGATATCCACCCCAAAACTCATCTCCATTACCAATACGGAGCTGGTTGAGGAATACATAGAAGGAGGCGACCTCTACCGGGCAATCCTGGAGGGCAACATAGACTTGGGAAGTGTCTACCTTGCAGGCAAGATGACAGGCCGGCTTCACAAGGCCGGCTATGTTTTTGTGGACAACAAAATACAGAACTATCTGGTCCGGGGGCAGGCCGTTTTCAGGACGGACCTTGGCTTCATCAAGAAAGGCAGCTCGCTGTTTTCAAGGAGCATGGACATCGGCTCGTTTCTGGCCAGCATCATGGATCTTGAAAGCTATGAGAAGGTGGAGCGGGCATTCTACGACGGCTACCGGTCAGAGACAAGCTGCAGCTTTCCCTACCTGTCGCTTATCATACGCAATATCCTGTCTGTGGGGTTCTCGTCAGACGGCAGGACCGTGCTTGGCAATATGCTCCTTGATTCCTCGTCGCTGGTCGAGATCTAGATGGGGGGAAGCTCTGTCTTTTTGTCAAAGCCGCCGGACCCAAACTTGCAGTAAAAGCACTGCTCTGACTGCATGTAGGTCAGCTTTTGTATCACAATCGCGCCTATCTTGAGCGCAAACTTGGTCATAAAGCGGTATTTAAAAGGCATGGACGGTATGACTTCATTAAAGTACACGTCGTAGTGGTCAGGGCAGAACTTGAGGGTTATCTGGGCCTTCTGCCTTTGCTCCGGGGTGACTTCCTTGTTGTTCTCGCTTATGGTCTGGGCAACCTTCATCTGTTCCCTTATATACTCGTGCTTGGGGCATGGACAGTCCTTTCCTCCTGGATGCTTGTAGGCCGGAGTATTCTTCCAGTCAAAGTCCGGGAAGTCCTTTTCAAAATCGTCCATTGCTGCTTATTGCATCACCGCCATGTAATATAAACATGTATGATGAATTTTGTTCTTTATACCCCGCCGGAAATAACAAAAAATATATTTTTGGCCTGTAACAATCCGTTAGTGACGTGGTTCACGCTAGTATGGCAACGGTGCAATCCTTACATTGAGCGCAACTAACAACAACATATCAATGGAGAAAGGCGCGGATTCCGATCCAAACCTGAAGACTCTGATTGAATTCAAGAAGAGCGTACAGGATGAGCAGAAGGAAGCCGAGAAAAAGATAGAAGAGATCAACAGCCGCCTTGAGGCTGTAAAGAAGCAAATAGATGAAGAAAGGATGCAGCTTGACGAGCTTCGCAACAAGCTAAAGCAGGTCAACGAGGAAAAAGACGCGGATTATCCCAAGTTTGTGGAATTGCGTAACAGCCTGATGGACGCAAAGAACCAGATGAAATCGCTGGATGACAAGCTGGGCTCTGCTGCAGCCAAGTCCCGCAAGGACAGGCATGACATACAGAACCTCACAAAGGCGCTTGAGCAGATAGAGCGCGACATCCAGACCAAAAAACTCTCCAAAGATGAGGAACGCAAGCTGGTCGCCCGCTCCAAGGAGATTGCAACCAAGCTGCACACCCTTAAAATGATGCACAAAAAAGAGGATCAGTACCGTGAGATGTCCTCGCAGTACGACGATCTAAAGACCCGTGTGTACAAGATATTCAGGCTGAAGGAAGAATACGGAAACAAGATCGGCAAACTAAAAGAAAGCATTGAAGGGCTCATCAACCTCCGAGAAAGCCTTTACGAAGAGCGCAGAAAGGACATTCACACCGTCAGAGAAGACGCTGCCAAGCTGGAAATGATCGAGACGCAGCTCAACGCCATCGCCTTCAAGAAATCCCGCGTTCAGGCAGCCGAGAGCCGCCACAAGAAGCAGAAGGAAATGGAAGATCGACGCGTTGCCCGGCAAGAAGCCATGCAGGAAAGGGTAAAGCGCGACAAGGAGTACCAGGATCGCTGGAACTCGCTAAAGGAAGCTGCCATGAAGAAAATGTCCAGCGGAGAAAAACTCACCTTCGACGAGATGAAGCTGATCTTCGGAGATTCTGGACAGGAATAAACATTCTAACCAAATAGTAACTGCCCGGCCAAAGCAAAAGTAGGGAAAACTGACTGTACACGGCCTTATTTTCATTAGGCCGATACCTCGTGGATTTTCACAGCTCGCCACCGTTGTAGTAAGATGGAAGCTAATGTTTTATCCTGTCTGTGGGTAAAAGTAATCGCCTGCAAAACTCATTTCAGGCTCTGGGTGGTCTTGTATTTTTTGGCAGACTAAACGTTTTTGTGCCAGCTGGAGTAACGGTCTTCGGATGCAAGAAGACAGAATAGAATACAGCGGCAAGGTCTACCTTTACAGCAGCGGGATGCCAGAAGACCTGATCACACTTTCCAAAGAAAAGCTAACCGAACGCGGCGTCAATGAAGGCGATATAGTTGTAGTTGAAGTCCCTGAAGGCGTGCCGGAAGGCAGCATAATGGCAACCATCTGGCCGCACTATCTGTCCGTGGCAAAAGTCAAGCGGGTGCGGGAAGGCTCAATATATGCTCCGCAGCTGTTTAACATCCAGTTTTAAACCAAAGCATTAAATCTTGTTCCAGCCATTGACGGTCTGGATGCTTACGTTCTTTTGTAAGCGTAGCCGGCATGGCGATTGCCCCGGAGAATGGCCTATGGGCGATGTTTGCGGGCCCAACCACGACTGCTCGTTTGACATCAAGATGGCCAAGTGCTCCTGCGCCTGCCATGACAAAAAAAAGTAACGCGGGCCGGATGATGCCTTATTGCAGAAATGACCTGAGCATCCAAGCCATCTTTTCGTGCTCTTCCATCAGGCCAGTCAAAAAGTCGCCGGTTCCAGCGTCGTGGTATTCGTTGATTGTCTTTTCTACGTCAGTTCTGAGGTTCCTGATGACGGCCTCGTGGTCTTCCAGCAGACTGGCGATCATGGCGCTGGCAGCCGGGTATTCGCCGGGCCTCTCGCTTAGGCGCGCGGTCTTGACGAATTCAGCCAGCGTGGCCGGAGACTTGGCGCCAAGGGTCCTTATCCTCTCAGCTACTTCGTCTATGGTTCCGTCTATCTCTTCATACTGGCCTTGAAAGAATTTATGCAGATCATTGAACTGGGGGCCAACTACGTTCCAGTGATAATTCCTTGTTTTTGTATACAGCACATACTCATCAGCCAGCAAAGAACTAAGGATCTGAGTCACGCTTTTTCTATCGTTTTCAGAAATGCCGATGTTAAGGTTTTCCATGTTTCTTCATGTCTTATTAAGAACCGTTATTATTTAAAGATTGTTCTCTGTCAATAATTATAAGCAATAAATATTACTAATTGGTAGATTATTGTGATGCAAAAGCTCGACTCGATCATAGCTGGCCTTAGGAAGGAAGGGTACAGGATCACCCCGCAACGAGTCGCCATACTGGACTACATTCTAAACTCCGAGTCTCATCCTTCTGCAGAAGAACTGCATGAATTCATCAAAAAGAAGCACCCAATGGTCAGCCTGGCCACAGTGTACAAGACCCTTGAACTGCTGAAGGAGAAAAACCTTGTCAGGGAACTGAAATTTGCCGGCGGGGCCCGGTACGATGCAAACGTGGCAAGGCATGTCAACCTGGTTTGCGTCAGCTGCGGAAGGATAGAGGATATGGAACACGGTCTGCTTGAGCAACTTGAATCCGACATTGCAAGGAAGTCAAAGTACAGTGTGCTTGGAAGCAAGTTTGAGCTTTATGGATACTGCAGCCAGTGTCAGAAGGAAAAACCGAGATAATGTTTCTGAAAAAGAATAACCTGTGATAAATCGCGTGTAACGTCGTAGTACATTTTACGAATGTACCAATCCGCTTTTTAGATCGGCAGCAAGGTGTTTTCTCGATGAACCTCAAAGCAATCAAGAATCTAAAGGTGCTCCTGATTGCCTCATTAGCAGGAATCGGAGTCGCATACGGAGGCACGGCTTTTGCAAGCCACAGCTTTGAACTGGGTGTGACAGGTACCAACATACCACAAAACACCCACATCCGGCTGGACGGCTTGACGCTGCCGCCGGGCGGAGTGCTGCCAGTATATGACGCAAGCCCCAACTTTGTTGCAGGACACTTTCTGCTCAGGGCTCCATGCGACGACGACCATGTGCCAACCGTAACAGTAATTGCAGGACACATCGACGAACATATGGACGGCACGTTCGTAGACAAGGTGCCGCTGTACTACATCAACCATGCTTCAACGGCTGGAAGTTGCGTATACCATGCACACATTCCAGATCCACTGAACGGCGGAGCTTCAAGAGTGACGGACATAGACTTGATCAATCTGTCGGGCGGTGATGTAACGTTCAACCCCGGAGATGCTGTTGACGTCAACATCCAGAGGGTGCTGGGAAGTATAACATCAGTTCCATACACAGAAACGCAGTTGCCCGGAGACTTGGAGCACGGAAACCCGGTATACGACCTGAACGACAACAACCCTGACAACGATGGGCTGGGATTCATCGAGGAGTAAGGAGTGGAAATGAGCATGACAAAAGTCAACAACACCTGGGTGATGGCAACAGCAGCGGCTGCACTGATTTTTATGCTTGGTTCAGGAGCTATGGTGCAGCAGGCGTTTGCCCATGCCAGCACGACCCTCACACTGGACGAAGAGCCAGTGGCGGGGAAGAAGGTACGCGTATCTGTGGGTCATTCCAATGAACCTACGTACGGAGCACAGCAGGGCATACATGATGGAAAACACAACTTTGAGGTGTTCCTGGCTGATTCGGACACAAGAATTCCGCTGACCGGCGCATCCCTGAAGGTAGACAAGTACTACTTCCAGAACATAAACACATTCCAGAAGGCAAGTAGCCTTGATCAGGCTGACGGCATTGAAAAGGGCGTGACAGTTGGTTCTGTGTTCGGAGATCCGGGACACTACCTGGCAAGACAGGTGCAATTGGAGGGAATCTACGGCTACCGGCTGTATGGCACAGTCAATTACTTTAGTGTGGGTACGGTAGATATAGACTCCACGATTTTCTGCAAAAGTCCTGATGGTGACACCACGAAATTTAACAGCGCTGGATGGAGCGGCTCGTTTGGTTGCACTGAAAATATAAAAGACATATTCTTCCCGG
>JBBISN010000065.1:0-8662 GCA_037441265.1 Nitrososphaera sp.
TCATCATCAATTATTACAAATCTTAAAATACAAAAATCTCAATTTTATGTTGAAAACAATAAATGACTTGCAAGGGTATATGCATACGTCACAAGGCTCAAAAGCCAGTCGGCTCTGGAAGGTACGCCAGTGGACAGAAACGCTGCCAGATATGCGAGATCTTTATCAAGTGGGATGGTCTCTGGTGCCCATGCTGCGGCTATCGTCTTCGGACAAAGCCAAGGAACCTGAAGTACAAGGCAAAGCTTAGGGCCAAGACCAGCAAGACGCTGGAAACAACCACACCTGTGATTGCTGTACGCCAAAAGTAAGTCTATTTCAGGCTCTTTTTAGCGGCCCTAAATAGACTCTTTTGAATCTTTTCCAGGTTCTGGACATCGTTGCTAAGGTCCATTCCGATCTGAATAAGCTTGACATATCGATTGAGGAATGCGTCAGGTCTGGCAGATACATTTTCTGCAATGACTCTGCCGATGTAGTAGTAGCAGTCGGCCAGCATGCCGCTTTCAAGGGTGTGATTCATCTTTAAGAGTGCCAGGTCCCTATCGTAATCGTTTGATTTGATCTCGGCTGCCGCTTCCATGGACCTTGCTATCGACGGGCGGGTTGCCCTCTCTATCCCAATGCATTCAAGGGCTGCATGCACTCCGTCGGCCGCCTCAACAGACAAATCTACGTGCCTTACCTGCGCCAGCTCGTGAAGCGGCATTGGCCTAGAACCTGAGATGGCCAGCGTACCGGCAATGTAGTGGTAGGCAGCAACCTTGAGCCACATCGCGGACAAGGCAGGCTGCCTCGATTTTTTCATTCTCTGCTGGTAAAACAGCGAGCTTACAAGCCATTTCCTGCCAGCCGCGGCCAAAAACCTGCTGTATTTGGTATCAGTGATTTCCTGCATGGCCGACGACAGCGCCAGGTCTTTTGAGTCTTTGATGATCACCATACCTTTGAGGTCGACCACGTAATCTCTGACCGGTCTGCCAAGGTATATCGCCTCTACCGTGTAGCCGGGGAGCTTTATGACCTGGTTGGCCCCCTTGGCAAAGACCGCGATGTCGTACTCGCAGCAGTCCAGGGACCATGAGTCATTGATACGGCACCCTATCAATCCGGAGGGGTGCGGGATATTTTTTATGACATAATCCCTGACTGCGGCCGGTATTTTCAACAAGCTGCCAAAGGCACCTGAATCAATAAAGCTAACTATTCAGCGGCAGGAAATGTAAATATGAACAGCCAGGCCATCATCTCCTGCCAGCATGAAAGCCAGAAAGGCCGGCAAATTCAGATCCCAAAACCAAGAGTTGACAGAGGAGATCAGATCGGGCAAACTCAAGATCGCTGTTTACGGGCTTGGCCATGTTGGGTCGCCCATCGCATCGGTCTGGCTGAGAGCCGGCGCCCATGTGATTGGCGTTGATAAATCGGCAGCGGTTCTGGATAACGCCAGAAATGGTAAAACGCACATCCCGGAGCCCGGAGTAAACGAAGCCTTTGAAAAAGGGTTGAAGGAAAAACGATTCCAGCTGTACGACGACCCCGTCCAGGCGTCCCGGGATTCGCATATCAAGATGATCTGCGTGCCGGTGCTACTCACAGATTTTCCGGTTTCTGCCAGTCTTGCAGCAGTGATGCAGGTTGCTTCTGACATTGGCCGCGGCCTGAAGCCGGGAGACGTTGTTGTAATGAATCCAAGCGTCCCTCCCGGCACATCCGAGGACATGGTAATTCCGACCCTGGAGAAGGAAAGCGACCTGAAGGCTGAAAGAGATTTTTTCATGGTCTACAATCCGGAGCGGATTTATGAAGGGCGGGCGATAGAGGATATAGAAGAGCGGTATCCTGCCATCGTGGCCGGTGCAGGGCCAAAGAGTCTGGAGGCCGGCTCGCGCCTGTTCTCCCTTGTATTCAAAAAAGGCGTCATTACAACCAGGAATATCCGTACTGCCGAGACTGAAAAGCTTTTGGAAGGTGTTTACCGGGACGTCAATATCGCCCTGGCCAACGAGATGGCCAAACTCTGTGAAAAGATTGGCGTTGATTTCTGGGAAGCCAGAGAAGCTGCAAACTCGCAGCCGTTCTGCCATATACACAGAAGCGGGGCCGGTGTAGGCGGCGCCTGCATCCCGGTTTACCCGCGGTTTATCATACAGTCTGCAGAGATAGCAAAGGCGGACTGCAACATCACCCGGCTTGGAAGGAACATCAATGATTCGATGCCCGCTTACTGCGTGGAGCAGGCGATAAAGCTTGTAGACGGGATCGAGCCCTCCCAGCTCGTGGTGGCATTGCTTGGACTGGCGTTCAGAGGCGGCGTTTCCGATACACGCTTTTCGCCCACATACAAAGTCGTTGAAGAGCTTAAAAAAATCAGGGTAAAAGAGATCCGGGTCCACGATCCCCTGGTGCTAAATGATCCTGCACTGCCGCCGGACATCAAACTAACATCCAACCTTGACGAGGCGGTCAAGTCTGCAGACCTGGTCATGCTGATAACCGATCACCCGCAATACGGAAACCTCTCAAGCAAAGAGCTTGGAGACGTGCCCGTCTACGATGGGCGCGGCATTCTGGACGGCTCGAAATTCGCCAGGTTTGCAGGCGTAGGGCGCCAGATATAGATTTAATATGGCCTGACAGGGGATTTTTTCCTGCTTGGCCAAAGAAAAGAACCTCGATCTCTTGCTGACGGTGGAATGGAAGGACGATGCCGTTGTTCTTGTCGATCAGACAAAGCTTCCAAATAAGCTGGTATACGTCAAATGCACGGACTACCGGCAGGTTGCCGACGCAATAAAGACCATGGTTGTGAGGGGCGCTCCTGCGATAGGCGTGACCGCTGCCCTGGGACTTGCCCTTGCCGCCAAGCACAGCAAGGCAAAATCCATGCAGGAGCTGATGACGGACTTGGACACCGCCTTCAAGGTTCTCAGATCGACGCGTCCCACTGCAGTCAACCTGTTCTGGGCCCTTGAACGGGTGATGGGCAAAGTCAAGGGTGTCAAGACCGTCGAAGGAGCCAGAAAGGCAGTGCTGGACGAGGCGGTCAAGATGGCCCAAGAGGACATACAGGCCAACAAGGAGATGGGAGCCAACGGCGCCAAGCTGTTCAGGGACGGAGACGTTATTCTTACTCACTGTAACGCCGGTTCGCTGGCCACGGTGGCGTACGGCACTGCCCTGGGAGTGATACGGGCAACAAGGGAAGCCGGCAAACGGGTGAGCGTTATAGCTACTGAAACACGGCCGGTGATGCAGGGCGCAAGGCTGACCGCGTTTGAATTGCAGCATGACGGCGTGGATGTAAGCCTGATACCGGACACCGCAGTAGGCCATATGATGGCCAGAGGCGTGATAAAACGCGTCATTGTCGGTGCAGACAGGGTCCTCCGCACGGGCCATGTCTTTAACAAGATTGGAACCTACCAGGTCGCGATTCTGGCCAACAAGCACAAGGTGCCGTTCTACGTGGCCGCGCCGCTGTCTACATTTGATTTTGAAAGCAACCCGGAGGACGTGGTCATCGAAGAAAGGTCCATCGATGAAGTTGTCAGGGTTGGAAGAAAAAGGATCGCTCCAAAGGGGGTCAGGATCTTTAATCCAGCGTTTGACATGACTCCTCCAGAGCTCATAACCGGCATAATCACCGAAAAAGGTGTGTTAAAGCCGCCGTTTGAGAAGAACCTGAAGGCTATGTTGGGGTAGAAGTCAGGCGATAAAGTATTTATCGTCTTTTACGTACCTTAGCTCAGGTAGCAAATGACAGCCGGTCAGCAGAGTATCACTGAGGAACAGGTTTATGCAGCATTGAAAAAATGTATGGATCCGGAAATTCCGGTAAATGTAGTCGATTTGGGATTGATTTACGGCGTTAACATCGCTGACGGCAAGAATATTGACATCAGGATGACCATGACCACCAGAGGCTGCCCGCTTCATGACACTCTGGTCAGCGACGTAAAGAGGTACGTGGGAAAAATCTCCGGCGTTGGCAACATCAACGTCGAGATCGTCTGGGACCCGCCATGGAGCCTGGAAAAGATGAACCCGGCAGTCCGCGAACAGCTTGGATTTGGAAAGCCCAAGCTTCGATTCCAGCTAGACTATGAAAAGTCAAAGCCCCTGAAAGTGGGCCGATCCACAACCCATGAAGATGGATCGCTGATACTTGCAAATGACAAGGACCAGGGCTTTATGGTCAATGAAGCTATAATCGAGTTCTGGAAAAGCTGCGACGGAACCAAGACCATCACCCAGCTGACGGACCAGTTCTCTGCCAAACTGGGTCTGCCGCGCCAGCAGGTTGAGCAGGAAGTCGTTCAACTGGTGCAGCAGCTGCTTGAGGCAGAACTTCTGAAGGCCTGATGTCTGACCCTACAGTTGTACCTCCGCACACAAGGACGATAGTGGAACTTGGGATGGGCGACGGCAGGGTGCTTGAGGCGCTTGCCACAAAGGACCCGGAAACCGTCTATATCGGAATAGAGGTAGACAACGATCAGTACGAGCAGGCAAGGTCGCGCATAAAGCTGCAGAACGCGTTTGTGATCAGGGGGTCGTTTGAAGAAATCGTACCGAAATTCCCAGACGGCTCCATAGACGGCTTTATTGCCGTGCTTCCTGACCCGTCGTACATAGATGAGAAAAAGGAATCATCATGGGCGCCCTTTTACAGGACTGTATATACAAAACTGAAAAAACCCGGCGCGTTCAGGCTGGTGACAGAGATCACCGACGAACTCTTGCAGCCGGTGAGCAACGACGCGTTCGACCGCTGGTCCATATGGCTTGTATCAGCCTTTCGTTCAGTTGGATTTATCGTGGCAGGCATGAAGGAGGGCCCGCCGGAAGAGTATTCGTCGCGCTGCCTGGACCAGTTCCGGGGCGATCCTGAAAGGATACGTATCATGACGCTGGACCTTGCAAAAGCCTGAACTAGTGCCTGTGCGATAAATGCTCCTTCATACACTGCCTGGAGCAAAACTCTGATTCGCAGCTGTCATGCGCGCAGGGCATCGGTTCTGTGTCAAACTTTCTGTTGCACCATGTGCAGCGGCCACCAAGGCCTGGAAAGTCGCGGTTCATGTACTGGCCGCACCGGCGCTTTTCGCGGAACCACAGAACCTCAAGGTTCATCTTTTCAGCATACGACAGCACGGTGTCGTACGCCTCGTAGTAGCCGGGGGCAAAGAACTGCCTGACAAGCACGGATCCTTCGGGGCCCTTTTTTGAAGATCTGTTCCGGTAGGCGACGAGCCACTTTTCCTGCGGCAGGTCGCCGTCGCCTGCGATTTTGTGCTTCATCCTAGATGCGCAGCGCGTTGCTCAGGAACTGCCGCAGGTCGGCCACCTTGAGCCTGTCCTGCTGCATGGTGTCGCGGTACCGTACCGTGACGGTGTCGTCCTGCATGGTAGTCTGATCTATCGTGATCGCAAAGGGCACGCCGACTTCTTCAAGTCGTCTGTATCGCCGGCCGATGGAGCCGGACTCATCGTAGAACGTGTCAAAGTCGAGCTTTAGTTCTGAGTGTATCTTGCGGGCCTTCTCGCCAAGACCGTCCTTGGTCATGAGCGGCAGTACGCCTACAAGCACTGGAGCGAGGTACGACTTTAACTTCAAGACCGCCCTGGTCTCGTCCTTTACCTTCTCTTCGTAGTACGAATGCTCAAGGATTGTGTAAATGCTCCTGTCAATGCCCATGGACAGCTCGAAAATATGCGGAAGCACCTTGCCCTGGTCTGCAGGGTCCACAACTTCCAGATTCTGCTTGCTTGTTGTAGCGTGTCCCTTAAGGTCGTAGTCGGACCTGTAGTTGCAGGCCACAAGTTCAAGCCAGCCGATGCTGGTCTCCACCTCGAAGTCAAACGCCACCGAGGCATAGAATGCCTTTTCCTCGTCGGAAAGTCTTCTGAACCTGCTGCGCCGGATATCGATGCCGGTCTTCTCGTAAAATTCTGTCAGCAGTGCAAGGTAGTATGCTACAAGCTTGTTTGGAACAAGGCCCTTGCTTATGGCATCCTGCGCCGTCACTTCCGTAATTCCAGAATCTCCGTCGCGGTAAAGCCGGAGGATTGTGGATTTTACTTCATCAAACTTGGACACTTCATCTAGGCGATTGGGATTGCAGAATACCTCGATTTCAGCCTGGTAGAACTCCCTTAACCTGAGCAGGCTTTGCCGCGGCGCAATCTCGTTTCTAAAGCTCTTTCCAACCTGCGCTATGCCAAGCGGGAGCCGGCCGCGCATGGTCTTGAAAACACGGCTAAAGTCGACAAATATGGTCTGGCAGGTCTCGGGTCGCAGGTACGCTTCCTCGGCGGCAGGCCCGATGCCGACTCCAAACATCATGTTGAACCGTCCCACCTTTCCAAAATCTCCCTTGCAGTTTGGACACTTCAGGTTGTGTTTCTGGATCAATCCATCGATATCAGAATCCGCCATCCTTTCTGGCACGCGCTGGCCGGTCTTTTCTTCAATGTATCTGTCGATCCTGAAAGTGGATCCGCATTTCGTGCACTTGACCACGGGATCGGTAAAATTGCTGATGTGGCCGGAGGCAACAAACACGCTCTTGCTCATTATCTGGCAGCCATCGATCTCCATCATGCCGTCGCGCCTGACCAGCTCGCGCCGCCAGAGCTCGATGAACTTGTTCTTCATGTTTGTACCAGTCGGGCCGTATTCCCAGAAGCCTGCAGGCGCATCGGGGTAAATTTCGCAACTTGGAAAGTAGAATCCCCTTTCAAGGGCCAGCTTCATCACTTTGTCATAATTCGACATTCAACAAGCAGACTGACTAGACAGGCAATAAATTTATTCCCTGCATCGTCAACAGCATCTTGGTTCAGACAAGAAGAGCCATAACAATTTATCCCAGTCATATAGTTTGCAATATGTCTAATTGAAGGTCTCTGACAGAACACATGGCGTAGAGTATGCTATACGCGATATTGCCGCGTACGCTAAAAAATACAAGGCTGCCGGCAAGGAGATAATCTACCTTAACATCGGTGATCCTGTCAAATTTGATTTCAAGACGCCTGACCACATAAAACAGGCGCTTGTAAACGCAGTACTTGGAGACGAAAACTATTATGCCGATTCTGAAGGCCTGCCTGAGCTGCGTCGGGCAATAGTAGAAAAGGAATCAGAAAAGGGCCTAGATGTGACCGAGGACGACGTTCTGGTCACCAACGGCGTTTCTGAAGGGCTTGACATGACCCTGGCATCAATAGTGGATCCAAACAGCGAGGTTCTGATGCCCGGCCCCTACTATCCACCTTACGCTTCATATGTCAAGTTCTACGGTGGCAAGCCGGTTGAATTCCGTCTCCATGAAGACGGCAAGCCGGACCTTGAAGACCTGCGGAAAAAAATAACCACGCGTTCTAGGGCGTTGTGCATCATAAGCCCGAACAACCCCACCGGCGAGGTGTTTGACCGCAAAAGCCTGCAGCAGCTGGTGGACATCGCCACTGAGCACGATCTTTACATCATCTGTGACGAGATATACGACAAGATAGTCTTTGACTCTCAATTTACAGGAATCGGCAAGGTGGCCAAGGACGCGCCGGTGGTCCTGCTAAACGGCTTTTCAAAAGGTTATCTCATGACCGGTTGGCGGTGCGGCTACATCTGCATGAACAGCAAGTCAAGAAAGCTGGACGAATTTCGGCGGGACGTGCCAAAGCTGGCAAGGGTGAGGATAGCAACCAACCTCCCGGTACAGATAGCGGCAGTTCAGGCACTCAGGGGCCCACAGGATCACATCCCGCAGATGGTAGAGAAATTGCGCAGACGGCGAGACTACGTTGTCAAGCGTCTCAACGCGATGGGCTTCCAGTGCAGGGTTCCGCGCGGCGCGTTCTACGTCTTTCCCAAGATTGACTTGGGTACAAGATGGAAGGATGACCAGCACTTTGTCATCGACCTGTTGAACAAGACTGGTGTGCTCACAGTCCATGGATCCGGCTTTGGCTCAGCTTACGGTTCTGGATACTTTAGAATAGTCTACCTGCCGCCAGAAGAGATGCTGGAAAAAGCCATGGACAAGCTAGAAAAATTCGTTCAATCTACATAATCACATTTCAGGAATCACGCCGTCTTTAAACAGCCTCTTTGCCTCGTCTATGGACAGGTCTGCGCTAGGCAAAATGATGTCTGTTCTGACCATCTCTTTGGGGTCGATGGGCCTTCCATCCTTCATTACCTGCTCGTTGAGCTCTGCTAACCTCCTTTTGAACTCTGAATCGTCGAATTTCTCCATCCTCACCATGGCTACAAGCGATTCGTTTATCTTGTTAAGGCGTTTCAGCGTTCTAACACCCACATCAAACTGGCCATGGCCCATAATTCTTACGATC
Organism: Nitrososphaera sp.; assembly: GCA_037441265.1. Classification (GTDB taxonomy): domain Archaea; phylum Thermoproteota; class Nitrososphaeria; order Nitrososphaerales; family Nitrososphaeraceae; genus Nitrososphaera. The sequence continues at coordinate 8,365 of JBBISN010000065.1, forward strand.
TTTCTAGTAACTACGCGCTTGTTGTCTTTGGGTTTTAAAACTCTCTTCCTTAGAGATTTGCGATAATCCGCCGTCTTTTTACGCGATTTTTTTGGCAAGCGAGACTTTGTTTTTGAACCGAGTCTGGGATTCTTTTTGACCTTGCTTTTGCTCTTCATCAGGATACTTGCTATAGTCTTCGTCCATGCTTTGTCTTTAACTTTGCTAATTCCTTGATAGACGGGCTTGGTATTGTAATATTTTCTAATTGTATCGTATTTTCATTAAAATCCTTAAAAACTTTTGTCACTTTTCGCTT
>JBBISN010000066.1:0-8566 GCA_037441265.1 Nitrososphaera sp.
AGAAAGAACTTAAAGCCAAGTCGCACTGCCTAAAACCAAGAAAGCTGATGTAGCTATTGCCTGCGAAAAAAAGATACTCCTCGGAATTTACGATGCTTTCAATTCTGGAATATCTTTGCACAAACACGCAAAACATGCCCGTAAGCAAGTATCACATCATTACAAAAGTTCCAGGCATAAGGCAGCAGCGACCGGACAGGGTGTCGCATATTATGGACTCATTGGAGAAGAACAGTTTTATAACATCAACCAGGACTCCAAATGCCACGTTCTATCAAATAACCGAGAAAGGGATAAAGGCGTATTTTAGCTGGATCAAGGATTTCCTGGATTTTGCGCGGTTTACTTCTGAAGGCGATTAGCATGGTGAATGGCTGTTCTTCATGTCTACAATGGAGCCAGCAAATTTTCACGCAAACATGATCATTCTTTTATTGCCGTACTTTGTTTCACTTACGGATGGACCCACGATTAAAGCAGCTTGAAAAGAAGCAAAAGCTGTATTCCCTGCTCAAGGCTCAACACGAAACGGAGCTCAAAGAGCTCATGCATTACATGTCTATTCTGACGTTGGTTGAGAACAACCTTGTCAGGACATACCTGCACACACTGCTTACTGACGGCCTGCGCCACATAGAGTACATATCGCGCATCATGGCCGACATAGAGGGGGCCACAGGCAGCTCAAGCCTTACAAAGAAGGGAATCCAAGAGTCCGTCGCCGACGAGATGGCGTCCCGTGATGCACTGCTAAAGTGCGCCGAGATGGCCGACGATCCGGAGGCAGCAGAGATCCTCAAGAGCATAAGCGTGGACGAGGAGCATCACGTCAAGATACTGGAGCACCTGTCAGAGCTGGTCGAGTCGGCCAAGTGATCAGTGGCCAAAGGCCTCCAGCGTCTCTTTGCTGTGGCCGGCCGGTTTGACTTTCTTGAACACCCTGACAATTTTGCCGGTCTTGTCCACAAGGAAGGTGGATCTTATAACGCCCATGTATTCTCTGCCCATGAAGCTCTTGAGGCCATAAACGCCGTACTTTTTGGATACCTCCTTTTCGGTATCGGCAACCAGCGGGTACGGGATGCCCATCTTGGCCCTGAACTTATCATGGGATTCTTCATCGTCGGGGCTTATGCCGACTATCTCTATGCCGGCATCGGCAAATTGCTTGTAGTCACGCGTGAACTCGGTGGCCTCGGTGGTGCAGCCAGGTGTAAAGTCTTTGGGGTAAAAGTAAACCACCGCATTCTTTTTGCCTTTCAGGTCGGATAGCTTGAAAACCTTGCCCTTGGCGTCCCTCATGGAAAAGTCAGGAGCCGCGGTCCCCTCCTCCAGAATGTTTTCAGTCATCACCTACCGGAAGAAGGGGGCGAAAATAAAAAACTTTAGCCAAAGACAAACGTGTAAAAAACAAAGTTGTCTGACCGCGGTATGATCTCTATTTCATGGACTTCTGGCTTGTCCGTCTTGACCAGGTTGTGCATAAACGTCCATTCTATGTCGGCTGCACTTGATCCGTCCTTCAGCCTGACATCTTTGCCAATCTGTTCTATGGTCAGGTAGTTGCCGTCAAGTTTGATCTCTACCCTGCCCGGCTTGCCGTCTGACGTGCCCATTATGCCATGGACGCGCTTGGCAGAGTTGTACTTCATCATTATCGCCGGGTTGCGTTCCTTGCCGCCTGAAACGTAGCTGACGCCCTCGCGGTTCCAGATCCATTTGCCGCGCAGGTAAACCGTGTTGTCAGCATGGCCGCCGGCGTCAGCAAAAAAGTCTGGCTCGTCCGGCTTTGCGGTCTGGTTGTTCCCAAACCTGCGAAGGCGCGAGTAGCCAACGCATGTTTCTGGCGCCATCCCAGAAAAGTGCATGCCGTAGGTGTCAAAGATCTCGTCGTCAGGATTCTTGTCGTCGGCATCAATCTGCGGCTTGGTTCCCCTCTCTTCAAGCAGTTCTGATATGACGGCCTCAAATTCCTGGATCTCGCCGTATCCTGCATGTTCGTACCGTACAAAACCGCGATGATCTATTACCACGTGCTTTGGCCAGTACATGTTGCCGTAGGCCTCCCAGGTCTTGTTGGCAGTGTCAAAGGCAACCGGCAAAGAAACGTTGTACCTTTTCAAGGCCCGCTGGATGTTTGCATGGTCCGTGGCAAAATGATATTCTGCAGAATGGGCCTGCACCACCTGCAATCCGTGCTTGCCGTACTTTTCCTGCAGCCTTTTTAAGACTGGGATCGTGCGGAGGCAAAAGATGCATGTATAAGTCCAGCAGTCAAGTATCACCACCTTACCTCTGAGGGATTTCATGGTAATGGGGTCAGAATTGGCCCATCCAGTGATCCCTTTGAATTCGGGGGCTGGCGTGGCAGGAATAAGTTGCACATACTGCCTGTCGGTTTTGCAGGATATAACTGTTAGATGTGTATGGAACCATCCTGATCCAGTAGCGACTTTTTATATACTGGACAGAAATGATCCAATCCATGGGTTTTCTGAAAAAACTCAAAGACACAGCAGAGAAAGGCGTTGAAAAGGGTGCCGATCTTGGAAAGAAGGGAATCGAAAAGGGCGCGGAACTGGGAACCAAAGGCTATCTGGAAGCCAAAGACGCCGCAAAGAAGGGCCACGAAAAAGCAAAAGAAGAGCACGACAACAAATAGGACGGCTCTGTAAGCTAAACCGTGGAAACATGTTTTTAGGGTGTTCGCAGTCCCGGTGATGCGTTGCCAACTGCGATTGTAACTGGAAGCGGCAGAGGTATAGGCAGGGAGACGGCCATTTTGCTTGCAAGGAAAGGCGTCAACGTCGTTGTTTGCTCAAGGACTGAAAAAGAAGTGGCCGAGACTGTAAATCTTATCCGGCTTCAGGGCAATGTCATTGGAATCAAATGCGACGTGTCTGTATCGTCTGACGTTGACAGTCTGGTAAAGCAAACAGTGCGGCATTTTGGAACCGCAGACATTCTGGTCAACAACGCCGGCGTGCTGGTTGTCAAACCCCTGGTGAAAACCTCGGAGGAAGAATGGGATGAAACCATGGACTGCAACCTGAAAAGCGCGTTTCTGTGCTCAAAGGCGGTGCTGCCGCACATGATTGCCAGCAACAGCGGCACGATAATCAACGTCAGCTCCGGCGCCGGAAAGACCGGATTTGAAAACCTGTCTGCATACTGCGCCAGCAAATTCGGCATGATGGGTCTTACAGAAAGCCTTGCATGGGAGGTTGCCAGCCACAGAATAAGGGTAATGGCAATATGCCCCGGCGAGGTAGACACCAGGATGCAGGATTTTGACCCTGAATACCATGAGGCCAACAGACACATCATGCTCAGGCCGCAGCAGGTAGCCGGCAGAATAGTGGACATGATCTTTGATCAGCGGTTCCATAACGGCCAGTCCATAGACATTTAACACTGCAAGCAGTGCTTGCAGGCATGCAAAAGATGAACGTCAAGGACGTGACGCCTGACCAGTCGATGCTCAAATACTTTGATGGTAAGGTCGAGATTAGAAAGATGATCACCGACGCAACCAGCAAGGAGGTTGAAACTTATATTGTTACATTTGAAGACGGCGCAAGAACGAAACTGCATTACCATGAAACGGATCAGGTGCTGCTTGCAACTGAAGGCGACGGTATTGTAGCCCTGCAGACAAAAGTTGAGATGACCGACGACAACACCGCCAAAGTCAGGATGGACGAAGTTCATTACCTTGGACAGGGAGATTTTGTCTGCATCCCCGCATACGTGTGGCACTGGCATGGCGCCGTCAAGGGCAAGAACTTTGCCCACATCCAGATCAAAAAGCCGGGCAGGACCGTCTGGTTTGAATAACAAGACATAATTTACTGCAAATATTCTGGAAATATGCGCAATGAAAAGCGATGCCGGCATCATCGACAGGCTAAAGTCATTGGTGTCAAACGGCGGCAAGTATGTGGAGGCGCGCTACCAGTCAAGACTCGTGACTGAGGTCAACTTTGTAAACGGCCGCCTTGAGCGGATAAAGACTGTCGAGAACGCCGGCTGCGGCATCCGGATTTTGGTGGACGGCTGCTGGGGGTTTAGCAGCACCAGCGATGTTGCGGCGGAAGGCCTTCAGAACTCACTTGAGCAGGCCCTGTCTGTGGCCAGGGTGCTTGCAGAATCCAAGAAAGAAAAGGTGAAGGGCCTTGCCGAATCAAAGATGGCTACCGGAACTTTTGCAGCCCAGGTACGCGGGAACTTGGCCGATGTAGACATCGAGGACAAGGTCAAAGTAACCCGGGAGGCTGAGGCTGCTGCCCGCAAGCATTCTAGCATCATCAAGACTGCTTCTGCCACGTACCGAGAGATACTGGATCACAAAATCATAGTAAACAGCGACGGTGCGGCCGTCGAGCTTTACGATTCAAAGCCTGAATTCAACATCGTTGCCATCGCCAAGAAGGGCGGCAAGAGCATCACTGCCAACGAAGGCATTGGAGTCACCGGCGGTTGGCACGACCTGTTCAAAAAAAGCCACCTTGAACTTGCCCAGATGGCGGCGGACAAGGCAGAAAAACTCCTCGACGCCAAGCATCCTGCCGGCGAAAGGACAACCCTGATACTGGACCCGGGGATGGTGGGCCTGCTCTGCCACGAGGCCATTGGTCATACGGTGGAGGCAGACTTTGTGCTTTCCGGCTCCGTGGTCAAGGACAAGATGGGCCAGCAGGTTGCCAGCAGCCTGGTAACGTTGGCTGACAGCGGAAGATCCGATATCGCTGACAATGCCGCCGGCACGATAACCGTCGACGACGAGGGAGTCGATGCAGGCAAGACGGTGGTTATCCAAGACGGCATCCTTGCATCGTACCTGCATAACCGTGAGTCAGCATTTATCTTTGGGACGGCTTCAACAGGCAATGCGCGGGCATTTACCTACAGCGACGAGCCGCTTATCCGGATGCGCAATACCTACATCGAGCCACGCTCTGACAGTCTTGACGAGATGATAAAAGAGACCAAGCACGGTTACCTGGTCAAGGGCGCCCGCAACGGCCAGGCCGATGCCAACGGCGAGTTCATGTTCGGCGCGCAGGAGACTTACCTGATTGAAAATGGTGAGATAAAGGGCATCCTGCGGGGCGCCAGCATATCCGGCAACGCGTTTGATGTTTTAAAGTCGGTTGACATGGTGGGCAACAAGTTCGAGTACGACATCGGGACAGGCTACTGCGGCAAGTACCAGCCAGCCAAGGTGGATGGCGGCGGCCCGCATATCCGGTGCACTGCCATAGTCGGGGGCATGCAGTGATGGCAGACATCCTGCACCTTGCCATCCATGAGGCCGAGTCTCTTGGAGCCAGCGACGTCGAAGTCTACCTGGCCGCGGCAAAAGAGTCAGAGGTGTTCATAGAGAACAACGATCTCAAGCAGGCCAAATCGCAGGCCGCAAGCTCCATTGGCATTCGCGTGCTTTTGAACGGCTCGGCGGGCTTTTACTCCACAAACAACCTTGCTCCTGACAGGATAAGGCAGGCCGCTTCAAAGGCAGTCAAGATGGCAAGGGTGAGCCCCAAAGACCGGTTCAGCGTGATACCCGGCAAGTCCAAGGTGCAGCTGCTAAGGGGCATATACGATAGAAAGGCTGAATCCTTTGAGCCGGCAGACGCCGCCAAAATGGCCAAGGAAATGCTTGATACCGCGCGGTCTGTTGACAGCCGGGTAAGCGTGGACAGCGGCAACTTTTCATCCGTACTGGCAACCCACCAGCTGGCCAATTCAAACGGCCTTGAACTGAAGGAAAGGGTCAGCATCTTTTCCTGGACGGTAATGGGCATGGCTCTGGACGGCTCCGATGTTTCCAGTTTTGATTTCCAGTCGGCCGGCTCCCACCGCGTGAAGGGCATCGACGTCACTTCGACGGCCAGGGAGTTTGCGCAGACCGTCATCAACTCGCTTGGGGCCCAAAAGATTGACAGCTTCAAAGGCGAGATGGTCCTCACACCCTCTGCCTTTGTGGAGCTTGTGGAAGATGTATTGGTCAACTCGATAAACTCTGACGCGGTGCAGAAAAAATCAAGCCAGTTCGCCGGCAAGCTTGGAAAGAAGGTTGCATCAGAACTCTTGAGCGTGGAAGATGATGCCACCGATACCAAGGGGCTTGGGGCGGCCAGTTTTGACAGGGAAGGAGTTGCGCACCGCCGAAACGTGGTTATCAAAGACGGCGTGCTCAAAAAGTTCCTGTACAATTCGTACACTGCAAAGAAGGAGGGGGTGAGGAGCACCGGCAACGCCGGCGGCTCGGCCAGCTCGCCGCCCATTGTATCCACCACCAACTTTATTGTCGGGCCGGGCAGGTCAAGCCTGCAGGCGATGATCTCAGAGATGAAGCACGGCATCCTTGTAAGCCGGTTTTCTGGAAACGTCAATCCTGTCAACGGGGATTTTTCCGGCGTCGTCAAGGGTGGCAGACTCATCAATAACGGTGAAATCGGCCGTCCAGTCAAGGAAGTCATGATCGCCGGAAACGTGTTTGATTGTCTGAAAAACATCACCGGGCTGTCCAAGGAAAGGAAGATACTTCACACCTCCATGCTGCCGTACACCCGGATTGACGGAGTCTCCTTTACCGCCGGATAGGTGAAAAAGATGGAGCAAAAGTGTGACATTGCTATAGTTGGCGGGGGCCCTGCAGGCCTTTCGGCAGCCTGGGCTGCGGCGAGAAAGGGCGCAAAGGTTATTTTGTTTGAAAAGGACGAGGCCATAGCCCACAGCGTCAGGACCAGCGGCGTCAGCTGGATAGCGGAAATGGAAAAACTGGGCATAACAAGCGAGTTTTACAATCCTGTTTCCAACTACCAGTTCATCTCGCCGGCAAACGAGGTCCTGATCTCCGGCGACACGCCACGTTCCTGCGTTTTGGACGTAAGGAAGACCTACCAGCATCTGGCATTTCTTGCCGCGGAAGCCGGCGCCGCGCTGAAGGTAAAGAGCAACGTCATCAACGTTGTCAAGGATGATGCTGGCAGGGTAACCGGCGTCAAGGCCAGCACTCCGGCCGGCGACCTGACGGTAAACTGCGCGCTGGTTGTTGATTCCAGCGGCTTTAGCACTACCGTAGGCCGAAAAGCGGGCCTTGCCAACGAATGGAGGCGCTACGGTGTCGGGGCCGAGTACGAATGCTACTGCGATAACGCCGACAGCGATACCTGGACTCTGATGGTCGGCCAGCAGTATTCTGAAGCCGGCTATGCGTGGGTCTTCCCGCTCTCTCATAACCGGGTCAGAATAGGCGTTGGGATCGGAAGGCCCGAATCGCAGGCAGACCCGTTAGAAAAGCTTCAACTTGTGATGGAAAACCGGCTCAGGCCGCTGGACCGGCTGGGCAAGGTCCAGCCAGTAGAGCTGCATTACGGCTTTATCCCAAACGAGGGGGTCAGGCAGGCCACGGTTTCAGACGGTCTGATAATGGTGGGCGACTCTGCAGGGCAGGCAAATCCCGTGGTGCTGGAAGGGATCAGGTACGCCATAGAATTTGGCCGGCTTGCCGGCGAGGTCGGAGCAAACTCCATCGCAGCCGGAGCCAGCAGGGAGTCCCTCATGGAGTACGAAAAAGTCTGGAAGTCAAAGATTGCTTCAAAGATAAGCTCCGCACTAAAGGTGCAGTCACGGTGGATAGGGCTTTCAGACGAGGAATGGGACAAGGAAATAGAGATACTGCGCGACATGACCGTCGACGAATTTCTGGACTTTATCAAGGCCGATTTTAGCACCGGCAAGATGATGAAGCTGGCGCTGCACCATCCAAGGTTGGCGGCACGGCAACTGTTTAACATGGTGCTAAAAAGCTGAAGGATTTTGCGATTGTCGCAGTTCACTCGTTAAGTTTTTATATCTTGTAAAAACCAGCATGTCTGACTTGGCTGGAGAGACCGCTGCAGACTTTACCCCAATTCTGTATATGCTTGGTTTCGGCCTTGTAGCAGCCGTACCAGCGCTGGTTCTGTCAAGACTTCTCTCTCCAAGAAGGAGGTACAACCCGGTCAAGTTCCTGCCAATGGAGTGCGGTCAGATGCCCACCGGAGAAGGCAGGTCGCATTTCATGATGCAGTACTATGCCTACATTCTCATGTTCGTGGTTTTTGACGTCATGTCTATCTTCTTGTATGCCTGGGGATCGGCCCTTTTCTCGATTCCAAAGACCGCCACCCTTCCAATAATAGCTTTTCTTGGAATCATGTTTGCAGCCATGGGCTATGCCTTGTATCTTGCCGGGAGGAAGGGAATTTGGTAATCTCGCTAACACCTTTTAAATACAGTCATGTGGAAAACAGAGTCAGGGGAAGAAAGCAATGAAGGAGCTAGTTAGCCCGACAAACTTCAATGTCTTTGTCACCAAGCTCAGTGACGTGCTGGTAAGGGCTCTAGACAGGCCACTTGGCTATGCCGTAAACTGGGGCAGGATCTGGTCTTTGTGGCCGGTTCACCTTGAGACTGCGTGCTGCAGTGTTGAGTTCGGCGCGGCGTCAAGCCCGAGATACGATGTCGAGAGGTTCGGCATCATCGAGGCTTTCGGCTCGCTGCGCATGTGCGACCT
>JBBISN010000067.1:0-5520 GCA_037441265.1 Nitrososphaera sp.
GAAAACTGCCTTGCTAAAAACGCGGTCACGGCGGAAGAAAAGTTGCAGCCAGACCCGTGGCTTTCCTCTATCTTGATTCTTGGGTTTGACATCCTGGCAAGTTTGCCATCGCTGTCCACAAGCAGGTCCGTGACAGCGGACTTCTCAAAATGGCCGCCCTTGATCATGACGTTTGAAGCCCCAAGCTCCCTTATGCGCATGGCTGCCTTTACTGCGTCCTTTTCTGATTCAACCTTGATTCCAGACAGCCTTTCGGCCTCCATCCTGTTGGGCGTCACCAGGGTGCACTTTGGCAGCAGTTTTGATATAAAGTCCGGCAGGGCGTCGTCGCGTAAGAGCTTTGCACCGGTTCCTGCTGCCAATATTGGGTCTAGCACAACCGGCTTGCCAAAGCTTTCAAGGCACCGGGCCACAGCGTCTATAATCGGCCGGCTGTAGACCATGCCCACCTTGATGGCGTCAGGCGGCAGGTCTGCCATCACCGAGTTTATCTGCGCCTCTACAGCAGCCGGCGGCAGTTCAAATATCTCGGATACCTGCCTTGTGTTCTGCGCCGTGATGGCGGTGATGGCTGTGCATCCGTAAACCCCCAGAGCAGATAAAGTCTTCAGGTCGGCCTGGATGCCGGCTCCGGCCCCCGAATCGCTTCCGGCAATTGAAAGCGCGATCTTCACAGGCAAGAAAAGATACTGACAACCTTTTCAGTCTATCGGCTTGCCGCCACCTTTATCATCAAGGACACCTCTTACAAGGCATGGAACTTCGGTGCCGTGACGTAGGCGTAGACTGCGACTTTGAAGTGAAGGGCGTTTCTTCTGAAAACGAATTGATGCTGATGGCCGCCGTCCATGCAAAGCTGGCCCACAACATCGATCCGCTGCCAGCAGAACTGGTCGAGAAATTAAAGAAAGGAATGGGACACTAGGAAACGCCGCCCCTTTTTTTCTAAGTATTATCCCAGATTTGAGATGACCTTCAGCCAGAGCCATGACGGGATGGAATTCCACCTTTGCGCCAATCTGAAACAGCAGCTCGGCTATGGTCAGCGCTTTGCATAACAATTATGAACGTCATTGTCCTGTTGCCGCCCAACTCAAAAAAAGTAGGATGCCTCTGCCTGGGTCTTTGACCATCCTGTTTCCTTCCTCGATGAGCACGGTCGCACGAACTACAAATCACGTACATTGGTATCGCTGCGGCGGTTAAAAGACCTGTAGCTTTAATTGTTAAATAGTCAGATGTCGAATATCTAGCAAATGTCGCTGTCATTGTGGGATGACAGGAGACAGGCCGTCGTCTGCCTGTGCAAGGTATGCGGCCACCGATACGTAAAGGACTGCATCGACGAGGGCTGCCGCTGCTGTTCTTGGGAAGACGCCTTTTGGACCATGACCTTTGTCTATCCAGATTCAGTCAAATAGTTACCGGAGGACGTGGTTGCACAGGCAGACCCGCTTGCCGCAGCAGGGGCACCTCTGGCTGGCCGGGGCCACCCTGCAGTACCGGCTGTGGATCTCGCAAAACACTATCTGTTCTTCTGCCTGCATGCCATGGTCTTGAAAACTGCCGTGTTAATAGAAGATGCAAGCTAATTTAGAGCTGCAAGCTAATTTTGTTTCAGGGAATAAAAATTCGAAAAAAAGTTTCTGTTTAGACTTTTTCTGCTGTCGCGAACCTTGAGCCGACGCTTATGATCTTGACCTTTATCTTGTCGCCGACGTTGCCGCCCTTGACAAAGATGACAAAGCCCTGGATCCTTGCGATGCCGTCTCCTTTCCTGCTGACCTCGGTCACTTCAACGTCGTATTCCTTTCCTACTTCAACTGGTTTTGGGCCAAAGCTCCTGTTAAAGCCTCCGCCCCTTCTCTGTCCGTAGCTCATTTGTAGCCTATGTCAGGCCACATCCCGTATAAATATTGAAACGTTCTATGACGTCTGTATGGCCATAACCGGCCGGGAGTGGGGCATCACCCCCGTCCCGCAGAAGAGCAGGGCCCTTGGCGGGTTTGACTACTTTATACTCTGGTCCAGCCTGGGAGTCGGCCTCCTGGTCTTCTCCGCCGGCTCGTTTCTGTCAGACGCCAGCTTTTCCGACGCTATTTTGGCCATCGTTGTTGGATCCATCGCCGGCTCTGTCCTGCTGGCGCTGGCCGGCAAGATGGGAAGCGACCACGGTGTGACGTCGCTTGTGAGCATGCGGCCGGCCCTTGGCCTTCGCGGCTCGTACCTGCCAGCCGCGCTCAACATAATCCAGCTGGTGGGCTGGACCACGTTTGAGATAATGATCATGTCCCGGGCCGCCGAGGGGCTTGCCGGCGACGTGATTCCCTACCAGGCCTGGGCCGCCGTGTTTGGCGCGCTGGTGGCGCTGCTGGGCATCGCCGGCCCGCTGGCCGTGGCAAGGCAGTGGCTTGCCAAGTTTGCAGTCTGGATTGCCTACGGGACATCGGCGGTGATAATTGTCAGCCTGCTGATGTCGCCGGGAGCGCAAAGCGTGTTAACGTCGGAAGGAAGGGGCATGTCGTTTTTCACCGCGCTGGACCTGGTGATAGCCATGCCGGTATCCTGGATGCCCCTTGTGGCCGACTACAACCGTTTTGCCAAGAAAAGCCGGGGCGCTTTTCTGGGCACCCTGGTGGGCTTTGCCATGACCAACATCCTGTTCTACTTTGGAGGCGTGCTCTTGGGAACGTCCGATATCATGGCCATCATCGCGGCCATACAGGCCCTGTTCTTTGGGTTTCTGATGCTGCTCTTGATAGTAGACGAGGCAGACAACGCCTTTGCCGACGCGTACTCGGCCGCCGTCTCGACGCAGGACATTGTTCCGCATGCCCGGCAAAAGTACCTGATAATCGGATTCGTTGCATTTAGCAGCATCCTGGCCACGCTGGTCACCATCCAGGACTACGAGGTTTTCCTGCTTTTGATTGGCGCGGTCTTTGTCCCGCTCTTTGGGGTGATACTCTCCGACTATTACATTGTAAGAAAGCAGAGATACACCGAGGACATGATGTTTGGCCTGCGAAACCTGGTGGGCTGGCCGGCCATGGCAGCCTGGGGCGCCGGTGCGCTTGTCAGCTACCTGCTTTCGCCCCTTTCTCCAATATACATGGCAGGCCTGCCGGCCATCGGCGCGACCATCCCAAGCCTGGCGGTGGCATCACTGATGTACCTCGGCATAAAGAGATGGAGCAGAAAGGAATTGGTGGCAGAATAAAACTCCAACCCCGTGCGCAAAGATGGGACTTTTTGGAGTAGATTTTTCAAAGTGCATTTGAAATCAAAGAGACGTTGGTGAAACTTTGCTAAAAAGGGTCGTGCAACTGAGCAGGGCCAGCGCAACGATACTTCAAATATCAAAGAGTCGCTCTCCATCCTATGAACTGGGTAACGAGGGAGCGCGCCAGAGTGGACAGGATAGCCTGCCCCTGGCTGATAAAGAATTTTGTAGACAAGGACGCTGAATTTCTTTTCGTTCCAGCTGATAATGTTATGCAGGTAGCAAAGGAACAGGATGCGATACCATTTGATGTGCCTGGCGTAGAGCTTGGCCACCACGGGCAAGAGTGCTCGTTTGATGCCATTGTAAAAAAGTACGGAATAGACAGAAAAGAGCCAGCTCTGACCGAGCTTGCAAGGATTGTAAGGGGAGCGGATACTGCCAACAGATCGTTGACACCACAATCAGAAGGCTTGGTGGCAGTTGCAACAGGATTCAGCATGATTTCCAAGGACGATCATGACAACATGGCAAAGCAGTTTCATGTTTATGACGCCCTGTTTGCTTTTTGCAAAAGCCACACCGGCACAGCCTGAAATTTGAGCGAATTTGTTGCTGGGCTGGCTCTCCAAAGACGGCAAACTTGTGCTTGCTGCCCGAGTGATCAGGACATTTGCCTACGGCTTTCTTTCGATTGTCCTTGCCATCTATTTGAAGTTGATTGGATTTAACGATATTCTAATTGGACTTGTCTTGGCTGCTACGTTGGTTAACAGCGTCATTTTTACCCTGATAGCAAGCTTTTACGCTGACAGGATAGGCAGGCGCAAGATCCTCGTTATCTATGCCGTGCTGATGTCGATAGCTGGTTTCGTGTTCCTTGTGACTGACAGTTATGTCGCATTGATTGCAGCCGCCCTTGTAGGCACGATCAACGTGACTGGATCGGAAACAGGCGCATTTCTCTCGATAGAGCAGGCGCTGCTGCCCCAGACGGTGAGCGATGCCAGGAAGCGAACCGCAGTCTTTGCACTCTACAACATGGCTGGAACCTTTGCAATGTCGGCAGGAATCCTTCTTTCAGGTTTGCCATCCGTCTTTCAACAACATGGCTTGAGCCAGGTTGAATCGGTAAAGCCCCTTTTTCTTTTGTACAGCCTTTTTGGAATTGCCGTGCTCGTGATATACCTGTCACTTTCAAAGAAGGTAGAACTGTCAAGCGAAGCTGCCAGAACAAGACAGACGCTGTCTCCGGCGTCAAAGAAAATAGTCGGCAAGCTGTCAGGATTATTTGCAGTGGATTCTTTTGCCGGCGGCTTTGTCATTCAAAGCATCATATCGTTCTGGTTTTTCTCCAAATTCGGTGTCGAGCTGACAACACTGTCTTACATATTCTCTATTGCAGGAGTGCTTACAGCTTTCTCTTTTTTTGCCGCCGCCAAGATTGCAGGCAGAATCGGCCTCGTCAATACGATGGTTTTCACACACATACCATCAGATGTCCTGCTAATCCTAGTTGGATTTGCCCCAACGCTGCCTTTAGCAATTGGATTCTACTTGGCCAGGATGACCCTGTCGCAGATGGACGTGCCCACAAGACAGTCGTACATAGTGGCTGTGGTCAGCGAAGATGAAAGGGTTGCCGCATCCGGATTTACCAACATCTCAAGAAATGTTTCCCAGGCCATCTCTCCATCGCTAACAGGCTACATCTTGCATGCGCTGCCAGCCCTGTCCGCGCCTTTCCTGCTGGGCGGCAGCCTAAAGATAGCATACGACATAGCATTGTATTTCAACTTTAGAAAAATCCGGCCGCCAGATGAAAAGCGTTAGTCATTTGCATCCAACAGCCATGAGAATGCCGTTTGTTTCCTTCCATAGTTGTCTGGCCCGCCTTTTGACTTTGCAGCCCTTTTGTCTTGCAGATCCTGATGACGCTTACCAAGGTGTGCATTTTAGGTATGACATATTTTGAGTTGCGCACATCATCTGGATCAAAGGCAATCGCATACAAGAAAACACTCTTTGAACAACAGTCTAAAAATCTACAAAAGAAAATAGAGGAACCGTTATCTCCGGTTTCTTCTCTGAAAGTTGCGCCGGTTCCGATTCCTGTTAAAAGCCGGCCTTTGGGGATGCCGGTTTATCACTGGAACCGCGATGCCCATGGTCTCGTTCAACCGGTGAATCGGAAACTTGGTCTGCCTCAGTATCCGCTCAAAGTCGGAGAACCGGTCTGCCGATACAAGGGATATGGCCTTTCCTTCTGCGCCGGCCCTTGCAGTCCTTCCGATGCG
>JBBISN010000067.1:5620-7629 GCA_037441265.1 Nitrososphaera sp.
CTGCTTTTCTTTCTGCGCTCTGAGCAGCCCTGTCAGCTGGTCAAACTTTTGCTGCTCGCTTACCAGCAGGTACGCCTGCTCTATGCTGTTGACGGTGACTTCCTGCTTGTTGAGCCGTACTTCCTGGACGTTGCCTTCCTTCATGTACTTTTTCGCAAGTTTGAGGATCTCCGGCGACATGGTTGCCGAGAACAGCAGAGTCTGCCGGCCGTGCCTGTCGATTCTAGAGAGGATGAACTCGATGTCATCGATAAAGCCCATGTCAAGCATCCTGTCGGCTTCATCAAGCACAACGTACTTTACGGCGTCCAGACGTATGGAGCCTCTCTTCATGTGGTCGATAAGCCTTCCCGGCGTGGCCACCACGATATGGGCGCCCCGCCTGAGCTTGTCGTTCTGGAGGCCAAAGCTCTGCCCACCGTAGACAGAGACGGCCGTTACCTGGACATACTTTGAGAACCGGTTTATCTCATTTGTCACCTGCACTGCCAGCTCCCGTGTCGGCACGATTACCAAAGCCTGCACCGACCGGCTGGTGTTCTTGATTTTTGTCAGCAGGGGCAGCGAAAAGGCTGCCGTCTTGCCGGTTCCGGTATGCGCCTGCCCTACGACATCCTTGCCTTCCAAGATAAGCGGTATGGCTGCAGCCTGTATCGGGAAGGGCACCTCAAACCCATTTTCTGCAAGCGCCTTGTGAATCTTTTCTCCAAGTCCTAGTTCCTTAAATGTAATTTTTCCTTGTGTTGCATCAACAATCATTTTGATTCTTCTCACTACTACAAAAGTCACGGAAGATGTGAGAAGCCAGTTAGTTACTTAACAAACCCGCCGTAAGCTCTTTGTATATCTGTGCAGGTGCAGTTGGCAGATATAAACTGTAGTCCTGCAGCATTGCCAATCTCTTAATATCCAATGTGTTTAGTAGTATAGAGAATCATGATTCGTGAAGACACAGAAGAGGAGCGGGTTTTTCGGGAAAATTATGCTCAGGAGCTAAGAAAAATGAGGCAAGATTCTGGAAGAGACGAGCTGGAAGATGAAAGGAGGAAGGTGAAGCAGCAGGCCATGAAAACGCCGGGCAGGAGAGGAGAGCAGATAAAGCACGAAGAAATCGACAGGGAAATAGTCAGACGTTACAACCTGAAAAAACAGAACGCAAGGAACGGAACATGACAAAGGTAGAGATTCACCTTTGCATCAATTCCGCGCTGTCATTGCGTCGAGTCCAACATCTGACCGGTGTTGTGTTGTTTCTTTAATCTTGTCTGGGTCATGCGCTGCGCGGTATAAAATATGCCATGATCAATTTTCAGGTGGCTCAGAAATGCAACCCCGTTGTTCACGTTGTCCTTGACAATGAGGTCGCGCCGGCACATGCTGCACCGGATTACATGCTCGTCTAGTTCTATTTCCAACAATAACACTATGAAAGACAGGATATTAAGTGCTGTTGCAGTGTACTATTCGTCAAGCCCTGCCAGATGACCGTCTTGCTTTATCTTTTCTGCATGAGCAGATATGTACCGCCAGATAATGTCTGCCCTTTCAGACTGGAAATCCCAGGGCGCTATCAACACCAGGTCGTTGTCCCTTATCCACATCCTGCGCTTTATCTTGCCCCTAATGCGGCAGGTCCTGACCTTGCCGTCGGTGCATTTTACTATGATGTTGTCGCCTCCGACCAATTTTATGACCCTTCCAAAAAGTTGACCCTGGCCGGGCATCACCATCTCCTTGAACTGAGATTCGCTTAGAACTTTTCTTTTGCCTAAGTTAAAGACCACCTACACTGCATGGTACCGGGTTAAAAGCCTATCTGCATACTTTTGTATCTCTGCACCCTACTCACGCTAAAAAAATTCATTTGAAAA
Source organism: Nitrososphaera sp. (assembly GCA_037441265.1). GTDB lineage: Archaea > Thermoproteota > Nitrososphaeria > Nitrososphaerales > Nitrososphaeraceae > Nitrososphaera. The sequence continues at coordinate 7,492 of JBBISN010000067.1, forward strand.
CATAACCTATTCTACAAGGTACTTGTCTATGTATTCCATCACCTGCTGCTTTGCATGCGGGTTCAATGATGCGGTCGTGTTCCCCTTGTGAAGAACAAGGTAACCATCCTTGGCCAGGTCCTTGACCTTCTTTCTGAC
>JBBISN010000068.1:0-7540 GCA_037441265.1 Nitrososphaera sp.
TTTTGCAGATAACCGCCATCAGGTACCTCGATTTTCACGGGGCCTATTATTAAGCATTGTTGGTCACCGTTTAACCAGCTAAGTGGATTCAACTATGCTCTGAATAAATCACGCAAACATCCGAAAGAAATCCTCTGACGTCCATTACAAACGACCTGAATTGACTTACCGGTACTATGGGTACACCATCGATAAACTTGACCGCTTCTGAGTGCAGGGTCAGCATGACAGGAACTGCGCGGCCTATCTCTTTGTTCCGCTTGGCAATTTCTTTTGTCCTTGCTACCTGTTTTCTGGCATACAGGGAAAGCGAAGACAGGTTATTTCTTTTCCAGTGCTTGCAGTCAATTGCTATGGCAAGGTCGCTGTCAACACCCAGAACGTCTATCTCCATGCGGGGCCTGGTGAGCCTGACATTGGTCTTAGTCTTGTAACCAAACGACCGGAGGGTTTCTGAGGCCAGCCTTTCAAAATCCTGCCACCTGATCTGTTTTGAAACCTGCTCGACGTCACAACCAAGCCTGATGCACAGCAATGCCGCATCAAGTCTGTCTGTGCCGGAAAACTCGATGGATCTGCCCGACAGTCTGCCAATGCCCTGCGAATGCAAAAACTCCAGCAAGCCGTCCGCAACACTCTTGCTTGCGATTCCAGAGAGGGACTGTAATTCTTGTACCGTGGTACAGCCGTCGTTTACTGCAGGCAAGGCCCTCAGCAGCAGGTCGGGATTCATAGCCGATACTGGCATGACTCAGTATTTAACTGCAGTACAAAAGAAAATAAGTTGGGCCGGCAGCATTAACCCTGTGCTTGACTGGAGGGATTTTGTGGCCTTGTTCTGCATGGCGCTTGTCGTTCTTGGGGCCGCCGCACTTTCCACATCAGCCAATTCCTTTTCCATAGTGAGGGGCAAGGTAATCGAAAAAGGGATCGGGATACTTGATCTCGACGGAAAACGCAGTATAACAAACACGATATCGGTGTTCATCCTTGACGACGACCGGGTCTTTGACATAAAAAGAGGGACAGTGGTCCAGTATCCTGTGTCTGAGATTGACGCGGATGCCATCATCGTCGGCTCAGAGATAAGGCTGCTTGTGTCGCTGCAGAGCGCCACCGTCCGGATACTGGATCATCCGTCAGGCAGCTTTGTCTAGAAACCTGCTCTTTAGAAACGAGGATGTTAACCTGGCCGTTATCACTTCATCAGGCATGCCTGCAAGTTCGCGCACGTCGTCCGACTTGTCTATGTCAAACATCAGTTTTTGTGATTCAAAAACTCTTACTTGGACTCCAAGCTCTGAGGCAGACTTGATGTGCATGTTGTAGCTGTTGTTGTCGTAGTGAATCTTGATGGCCATCGGAGGCTTGCGGAGGAGTATGTTGGTTCCGTCGTACCTGGTTGACGGGCAGATGACGATGCACCTTGAGTCCTGTCTTGCCATGTCACAGATCCTGTCTATTTCGCCGGCATCCAGCAGCGGCAGGTCTTGTGGAATTACTATAGTCGCGTCTGCTCCTGCATCCACACTGTACTTGTCTGCACACATGACAGCAGAATTCACGCCGTTGTCCTTTTCTTCAGAGATGAATACTGCGCCGTGTTCTTCAGAAATCTTTTTGGCGCGGCTGTCGCTGGAGACCACAAGAATCTGATCAAGGCGTTTTGAGTTGACAAGGGTGGCCAGGGTGTCCTGCAGCAAAAGTCCTGAAAGGGTGACGCGTTCATCTGCTGCAAGGATTGCAGAAAGCCGGGTCTTGGCATTTTCAAATTTTTTGACGGGTATTATGGCAAACGTCTTCAATTCAGAGACTTCCAATATTCAGGAGGTACTGGCCGAGCCTGACTTCGTCTTCTCTGTCTGACATGGTTATGTTTGTTTCGTACACCTGCATGCCAAGCCCCTGTATCTGGCCAGCCATTTCATGGTCTGTCTCAGAGATAACCATCGAGCCGACAAAATCGCGGTAGAATTCTGCCACGCCGACCGGCGAGTTTCTCAAACCCAGCGCCTTCATGTACTTTACCGCCGGCCCGCTGACTGCAGACTGGCCTATGAGGGGGGAGACTGCCACTACCTTGCTCCTGACTTTTGACAGCTCTTTTTTTATTCCGTCAAGCGCAACAATGGGTCCTATGCTGGAGACCGGATTGGCCGGGGCAATTATGATTCTGTCTGCTTTTCTAATGGCATCTATGGCCTCAGCGCTGGGCTCTGCCTCTTGCACACCTTTGTAACGTACTGCCGTTACCGACGGCATGCCTTTCTCTTTGACCCAGAATTCCTGCAGGTGCATCTCGCCTTTTTCTGTCAGGATCTTTGTTTCGACTTGATTATTTGTCGCAGGGATTATTCTTGGTCTTACTGCAAGTTTCTCTCTCATCCAATCGGTGATCTCGGCAAGACTTTTGCCGCTTTGCATCATGCTGGTTCTGATGACGTGCGTAGCCAGATCCTTGTCGCCAAGACTGAACCACGGATGCTGGCCCATTCTGGCAAGCTGGTCTAGGCAGGAGAATGTATCGCCCCTCATCCCCCAGCCCCTCTTTTCGTCTAGGATGCCGGCGAGCCCGTAGGCGACGGTATCGATGTCCGGGCAGATGTACAGTCCATAAAGCCAGATGTTATCGCCCACATTGGATATCACTGATAGGTCATCGGTTATTCTGGCTATGCCTCTGACCAGTTTTACAGAGCCAGTCCCGCCGGCAAGTATTACTACCAAACGGTTCAAAAGATGTTTATTTTGCTATATTTGTCTAGCGTAAAGAAATTTGTTCAACGTGCAGGACAACAAAGATTATAAAGAGCAGAAGCAAAATTCAACTCGTGAAGTATTTATCGACTGTAGTTGCCATAACGTTTGCCGCGCTTTTGACACTCAGTTTCGTTCCAAGAGCCTTCGCTAACGACATGAACAGCGTTTTGATCCCTGCGCGTAATATTGCAGAAGGTCATTTTATTGCATTTTATAATTTAGAGATTCGTTACCCTGAAGGCAGCACTATGGCCAATGAATTTAACGGCAAGAATGAAAGATATCAGTTTACCCTCAGCGGCGATGCTACCAGCGTTGACAACGGTGTAGCGACTGCCATCAAGGCCTTTAACAACGCAATGATTGACAGAAAGAGTCCGGTCCACGTCACAAAGATGGATATCTCTTACACTGCCACAATAAAGGGTGATGTATCTAGCACTTTGATATCGTACAAGATTGAAGCCAAGCCAATGCTTGAAAACTTTGTCATAAGCAAAGGTACAGGTGGTTCCGGCGACATTGTAGACCTGGAATGGAGATCCATTTCTGTGACAGATCCGATCACTCTGCAATCGCCGACCTTGGGCATGATCGAGGTCAACAAGCCAATTAATCTGATAAAGGCAACTCACCCTGCAGTGGCCGACAAGATCGACAGCTCTGCAGCCAACGTGATCTTCGATGAGCCGATCCTGAACTTCAAGGCATTCGACCTGCCGATGGAAAGATGGCACTTTTTGTTCGACCCGTCTGGAAGCTTGGTAGAAACCTCCTCCTTCTTTAGAGAGGAAAGCGGAGCCAAAGTAACATCAATCTACTCGCTAGGTGAGAGCAGCTTCAGGGAAGGAACGTTTGAAGCAGAAGAAAAAGACGCCAAAGCAAACATTGATGGTCAGGAAGTCAACTTCCACTCTCAGGTTCCAGCACCAAGCGGTCAGATACAGATTGCAGGATTCTCAAAGATCCAGACGTCTGAAAGCGGCGAATTCGCGATGGTGACGGCAGAAGCTCCAGAGGGCGCTTCGGCAGCCACAGGCGGATTTCCGATACAGGTGCTTCTGGTTCTGGGCGGAATGATGGGCGCTGTCGCGGTGTTCGTCCTGTTCAAAGCAAGAAAGTAGGGGCTTTTCCCCGCTCAATTTTATTTTACTTTATTGTGCACAAGTTACAGATCGATAATTCTATTATCACAAAAGTGCAATATTCCTCTGATGAGGTCTGAAGAGTCAAAATGCACATTAGACGAGCAGATTCTCGAACTTTATGACTGCGGGATGTCGATTCAAACCATTTCGCAACGCCTTGATGCGGCGCCGGAATACATTGAACACGTGCTGAAGAACATAACCCTGGAAACCATCTAGCCGCGTCTTGACAGCTTTGCTCTCTTTTCTTCGTCTTCGTCCCTCAGATAAAGGCCTGCATCGCTGATTGTCGTAACGGTGATCCTGCTCTTCTGGAGCAACAGCTGCCCCGCAAACCTTGTCCTTCCAACACCTATCACCTCGCCGCGCATGTTTAGGATGGCCACCAGTGAATTCTCTGCAAGGGTCTCAGGCGCTTCGGTTATCGAATCGCCCATTATGTCTCTGCCATACAGGACCAGGTTTTCCGCATTCTCATTGATCTTGATGTAGTGCTGGTTCTTTGCGCCAACCCTGAAAAACAAGTCCAAACCCTGAAGGGTAGGAACGAACTGCTTGGTTATCTCGCCTATCACAAGGCCCGACAGGCAGGGCTGGTTCTGCAAAACTATTGATTCCATTCCGGGGCTGACGATGCAGAGCTTTGTCGACGTGTCCTCCTGCCTGACCAGAAAGGCGCTATCCTTGAGGGCGTCAAATACGCCCCACTTGTCCAGAGAACGGTTCACAATGGTCCTCTCCTGCCGGGTCATGTTTCGGTAGGAATTCAATTTCGAACCCTCAGCCTGGCCACAAAAAAGCCCGTCGTGTCATGTATGTGGGGATAGAACCTGCGCGTGTTGCTCAAACTCGGGTCAAACTCTGTACCGCCAAACACCGTCAGCCCTTCATTTCCGTGCTTCATGGGTTCTAAAGTTAGGTTGCCAAACCTGCGTATTATCCTGTCTATCAACATCTCGTTTTCCTCTGGGGCAAAAGAACACGTCGAGTAAACCATCAGGCCTCCCGGCTTTACAACTCTGATGGCAGACTCGATGAGCCTTGCCTGCCTCTGTGAGCAGTAATCGATGTCCTCTGGTTTGTGATCCGTCTTTCTTGTCGGATCCTTTGCTATGACACCTTCGCAGCTGCAGGGAGCATCAAGCAAGACCCTGTCAAACTTGATGCCGAGGCTCTCAGACATGCCTCCGTCCATGGCGCAGATGGAGGTGTTGTAGACGCCAAGCCGGTTCAGGTTAAAAGTCAAGGACTTGATCCTCACTTCATTGGGCTCAAGGGCCACGATTGCTCCAGTGTTTTTCATCCTCTGGGCCATAAAGCTGGTCTTGCCGCCCGGCGCGGCTGCCATGTCCAGCACCAGCTGCCCTTCGCCGACGTCGAGGGCTTCCACTGCCATGCATGAGCCAAGGTCCTGTATGTAGTAGTGGCCCAGCAGATACTCGTTTGTGGCGCCCACCGGAAGCGGCGATTCTTTTACGGCCAGCACTTCTGGAATTACCGTTTCCTGCAGTTTGAAACCTTTTATGCGGAGCCTGTCGACGAGGGCCTCCCTGCTTGTCTTTAGCGTGTTTACCCTGATGTACCTGGTGGGCGGATTTTCCATCTTGGCAAGAAACCTTTCCACGTCCGGCACATATTCCAGGAATCTGCTTACCAGCCATGGGTCATAGCCGTATTTTCTGGCCAGCGAAATTGATCTGGAGGATTCGGGGAATATTGTCGTCAAGCGATGTTAAAGTATTCTTTTCTGGATTTATACTATCTTCCAGCGCCAGGAAGGCCCAGAACCTTGATGGGCGTTCTGTAATCGGTGACTATGTCTATACCTTGGTCAGCAGTAACCCTGACCGTGGTGGTTTGGGTCTCTGGCTCTGGATAAAAGTAATAGGACTGCCCTGCCTTGAGCGAGTCCTTTGTCTGCACGTCGCTTCCGCCCATGTCCACGACGATGTTGGTTATCTCTTCAGTCCCGACGTTGGTTACCCTTATCCTGTAAAGGGTGCCGGAAATGTCGGTGGTATCTTTTGTTGCATCCACTTCAAGGGCATACGGCGGCCGGTTTAGAGTCGAGTATACGAAATACCCGCCGGCCAGCGCGGCCACGGCAGCTATAGCCACAACAACAATTTTCCTTTCCAACCATCCGGAAATTTAAACAAAGATTGTAATAAAGATCTACTTGCTCTCTTCTCTCATATTCTGGCTTTTTATGTATCGGAACAGCGATTCATAATTGTCTTCCAGTTTGTAATAACGTATCATGTTTTCTATTTTTTCGTCGTCGTACAAGTGGTTTTGCTTTTTATTTTTGGAAGAATCTTTGTTCTGCTCTGCCACTAAATTTTATTTGTGTTTTCTAGTTGATAAACTTTTTTGCAATCTGGCCTGCATAATTAATAACCCCGCCCGTTATACTGAATGCAAATCCTGATGCCTGAGCAAGCCTTGGATTCCCAGTCCCCAAAACTCGAAGCCGGTCCCTTTGTCAAGTGGGCCGGAGGCAAGACCCAGCTTTTATCTGAACTGGAACAGCATGTGCCTCGCTTTGAAAAGTATTTTGAGCCCTTTCTGGGGGGAGGGGCGTTGTTCTTCCGGGTGATTTCAAAGACAAAGATGACTGCCTGTGTTTCTGACGCAAACGCTGACCTGATCAACGCCTACAAGGTCGTAAGAGACGACGTGGAGGGGCTGATAAACCTGCTTCAAAGATACGAGCAAAATTACAGAAAAGATCCGCATCATTTCTACTACCGCCTGCGCTCAAAGACTGACATCAAGGACGCGGTGGAAAATACTGCCCGGTTCATTGCGCTTAACAAGACCTGCTACAACGGGCTTTACCGCGTCAACAGCAAGGGCGCGTTCAACGTCCCCATCGGGAGGTACAAGAACCCGACGATATGCGACAGCCACCAGCTGAGAAAGGCCAGCGCGGCGCTTGGGCACTCCAAGGCCCGGATGCTTGTCGGCGACTACAAGGATGTTCTGAAAAACGCCAGAAGCGGCGACTTTGTTTACTTGGATCCGCCGTTTAGCCCGCTTAATCTGACCGCGGATTTTACCCAGTATACCTACAACGGCTTTGACCAGCAAGACCAGGTAGACCTGGCAAGGATGTTCAGACAGCTTGACAGGCGGGGCTGCAAGGTGCTTTTGAGCAATTCTGACACTGAATTCACTAGGACTCTGTATTCCGGCTTTCCGTTCAAGTCCATCCCTGTCCAGAGGGCCATCAGCTGCAAGGGCCATGCTCGTAGGGGGTACCACGAGCTTTTGGTCAGAAACTACGAAGTATAGGCGTGCGACTAGCAAACTTCTTCAACGTAATGCCAAGTTATCAGAACGGCTTCCTGGCGCAGCTCGCTCTTTATTTTCTCTTTGAACGTCTGCAAGTCCGCTTCAAACGATCTATCGTGTTCAGTGATTATGGAAAGCACGTAACTCTCTGTGATCTCGTCCCTGCCGGACTTGCTGCGGTAATAACCTATGCCTGTTAACTTTGTGGCGCCCTGGTACCTGGGCCAGATCTGATCTATTATGCTGTTTACCTTCTCCGGGTCTATGTTCTCGCCGCCCTTTGTTTTTGTGGGTATGTAGAAATCGATCTTTATCGTCCGAGGGCGGTCCGTCAT
>JBBISN010000069.1:0-5778 GCA_037441265.1 Nitrososphaera sp.
GCATCCGGTGATGTTTCCCACTTTTCCTTTTTCTTTTCATATTCCTGCCGGCTGTATGCAATTCTGGCGGGATTGCCCATGACAACCATTTCTGCCGGAACGTCTTTTGTCACCACCGACCCCATGGCCACGACGCTGTTCTTCCCGATCCGGATGCCCGGCCTAAAGACTGACCGCGCGCCTATCACGGCCCCGTCTTCGACAACCAGCCCGGCAAGCCTCCGGCTCTTTGGATATGGGTCGTTGGTAAAGGTGGCCGCAGGGCCGATAAAGACATCCCTTCCTATAACAGTCAGCGGCGGTACGTACACACAGCCTTCAATTCGGGTGTTGTCGCCGATCCTAACCTTGTAATCGATGTGGGAAAGAGAACCGATCATCACATTATCCCCAATCACGGTGTCGCTTCCCACATAAGCAAAGTGCCATATCTTGACGTTCTTGCCAATCCTAGCAGTCTTGTCTACATAGTTGATGACGTTTTTTGCCGGCCTGTAACGCCTGATTTTTGTCGGCATCGGTCAGAGATGCCATGGTTTGCCTTGGCTTTTAATTTTGTCAGGCACCTTTTCCTTCCACTGGTTTAGAAAGTCTATGTCGCGCTGCATCTCCCGCAGCTCGTCTGGCAGCATCACTGGGATCTCTTCTACTATCGGGTAGTACCTGCTGCATTTGGGGCAGAAGAGCACCCCTTCTTGGACCTCCTGATCCTGCACCTGCATCTCGTAAAGCTCCAGCGGGTAGTGCTTGTCCACCGGACAGGCCAGTATATCCAGCATCGATCTTTTCATTTCAGGTTCAGATATATCGGAGATCCAGTATTGCTTGATAAAAGTGCTGCTTCGGCCACCCGGGTAACGTTGGCGGCGTCCTGGGCGCTTACAACCACCTTTGACTTGCCCTGTACTGATTCTATGAAATTCAAGAGCTCCAGCGTCAGCGGTTCTTCAAACGGCCTGTGCGGCACCACGGTCTCGCCGGCGTGGTCGATCCTTATCTCCTGGGTCAGAAAATCCCCGGATATTATGCCGTCGGTGCAGACCGCGCTAAAGGTTCTGACCTTCTTGGGCGTCAGCCAGTTGGACGCGATGACCGCCACTTTTTGACCTTCAAACCCAAGCATGATGGTGGCAAAATCCTCGTAAGAATGTGTGTGCCGGCCAGCCCTGGCGAATACAACATGGGGCCTGGAGTTGAAAAGGAACATGGCCGTATCGATGTCATGGACAGAAGTGTCAAAGATTATCCCCACGTCCTTGATGTCAAGGGGCATCCTGTTTTCGCGGTGAAATTCCATCATCACCGGCTCGCCGTACCTTTTTTCTTCTATCAGCCGCTTGGTCTCGCTGACGGTGGGGTTGAACCGCTCTATGTAGCCGGCCGTCAGGATCACCTTCTTCCTTTCAGCCAGCTGGATCATCTCCTCGCATTCGGCCGATGAAAAAGACAGTGGCTTTTCTACAAACGCGTGGATGCCACGCTCGATTGCCTTTTTTGCTACTGGCATGTGCGTCTTTGTGGGTGTGCATACAAGGCAGCCATCAAGCCGCTCGCCGGACAGCATTTCATCGATAGAGTAGTACGGTTTTGCCGCATACTTGGCGGCAATTTCTTTGGCCCTTTCAGGCTCGATATCGCAAACGGCAGCAAGGCAGCCAAATTCGCTCAGGACTCGGGCATGGTTCTTGCCCCAGCCGCCGACGCCTACAACGGCAAGTTTCAGACCGCTGGAGGCACCATCTACCATACTGGAGTTAACCAGTCCATGTATTGCTTGATGTCGCCGGCAACCGTCTTGGCGTAGGTCTCCCGTATGCTTTTAGAGACAGGGCCTTCCTTGCCATCGCATATCTGATGGCCATCTATGCTGGTTACAGGGACTATCTCTGCCGCAGTGCCGGTCAGAAAGATCTCGTCGGCCATGTACAGCTCGGCGCGGGGTATAGACCGTTCGGCGACCTCGTAGCCCATGTCCTTTGCTATAGTTATCGCCGTATCCCGGGTGATGCCTTCAAGGGCCGAGTCGGCAAAGTACGGCGTGTAGATCTTTTTGTTTCTGACCAGAAAGATGTTCTCGCCGGAAGCCTCGCTGACGTTGCCTGAAAGATCCAGCAGGATGGACTCATCGTACCCGTTTCTCTTGCTTTCCTGCGTGGCAAGTATCGAGTTCAGGTAGTTTCCGGCCGCCTTTGACAGCGGAGGGGTTGTGCTGTCGTGTATCCTCCTCCAGGAGGAGACGCAGGCGCGGATGCCTTCACCTTTAAAGTATTTTTCAAATGGAAACGCGATTATGACGGTGTGCGTCGGCGAATTCTTGGTGACGTTGAGGTCTATGCCATGCATACCGACAAATGTAAGGGGCCTTATGTAGACGGATTGCTTCATCCCGTTCTTCTTCAAGAGCTCAACTACAGCCTTGCTAAGGTCGTCTGCAGAGTGGTTCAGTGTAAAGGAGTAGATTTCAGCTGAGCGGCGAAGCCTTTCCATGTGCTCTTTTAGACGGAAGACAAAGACGTTGTTTTTTGCAGCATAGCCGCGTATGCCTTCAAAGACGGCAGTGCCGTAGTGTAGGGAATGTGTAAAGACAGGTATCTTGGCGTCCTCCCACTTGACAAAGTTGCCGTCAAACCAGACGAACTCGCCGCCTTTTTCCTTCATGTAGGAGCCGAATTCTTTTCCGGATAATAAAAATCTTGAACTGTCAGCGGTAACCTTCCCTTGGAAACTTCATCCCCATAACTCTGGTGGTGCTGTCCTCGGATCGGGCAAATTTTTCCACCACGCCCCAGTCCCGCTCTATGATATCGACCACCCGCTTGGGCACCATGCTTCGCCAGTCGCCCCGGGTTCCGCTCAACGCTTCGTCGTACAGCATTTCCTTGACCGATGACGCGGATATCTCAAGCCTGTCTGCCTTGAGCGGGTTTAGCCGGTAGGCTTTAAGCATCAGCCGCTCGGCCTTGTCGCCAGTGTAGGAGACAAACTTGTCTTCCTCGACTTTTGACAGTATCTGGTTTCTAAGCTCCCAAGACTTGGATGAAAGCAGGGGCGGCATATACTTGACGAACGGCGCGTAAAACGTGTAATCCGGAAATACCCGGACTTTGTCGCCGAATATGGCGGACACCATCTCCTTTCGCAGCTCATACGAGAACGGAAAGCTTTTGGTGTTTATCTCCGCCCCATCCTTAAGGAAACGGACCGGAAAGACGTAAACGTTGTAGTCTTGCTTGAGGAATGAGATTATCGACTCGTGGGCATTGGTTACCGGGTTCAGATGCGCAAGATACAGGGCAGCGGTGGCCATGTCCCGTTAAGAAAAAGTAAAGAAGAGCCTAAGGGCTCAGGCCTTCTTTATCTCTATTTCAATGGTCGAGACGTTCCTTGTCCTGCCGTCTTCTGACTTGACAGTCTCGGAGCCTATTCTGACATCACCGATCGTGTAGCCAGCGCTTTCCATGCGCTTGATGGTGATCTGCGACACGTCTACTGCTCTGCCAATGCTCAGTCCTCTTGCCTTGATGGTCACTTTTGGCTGGTTTGCCAACTGAATTAGTGTTGATGTAACGTACGCCATGAGCGGCTTTTTGCCTATGTATATTGTGTCGTGTGGTCCTTCTCTCGATGGGGACCCTTGTGGTGCAGTTGGTGGGGTTGGTGTTTCAGACATGCCTATCATAAAACGGTTAGGATAATTTAAGTTGTCGGCGTGTTAAAGTAAACTTTCACGAAGTAAAAGGGATAAGCCTTGTTAACTCAAACCTTTGGTGCCCACCCTGATGTCTTATTCCATCCTTGGACCAAGCTGGTATGATCACTCTCTTCTCAATGCCACGATCGGCGGAAGTCTGGATGCCTTCCATGCAGGATAGATCCCGGCCAGCAGGCTGAGGCCCACTGAAAGAACCCATACGTACGCCAGGTCTTTTGCCAGATATACCGGCTCAATACCCTGACCGCCGCCAGGGCCGAGTCGGAAGACAGACGTCAAGAGATACCCGCCTCCTATGCCGGCAATCAATCCGATAGTGGCACCAACGATTCCGATTATTGATGCTTCACTCATAAAGAGCAGAAGGATATCCCTGTTTTGCGCGCCGATGGCCTTGATGGTTCCGATCTCCCGCACCCTTTCCGTCACCGACGTGTAGAGGGTGGTTATGATGCCCACCGCGCCCACGATCAGAGCAACCAGGGCTATTGCCAGAATGAAGGAACTGAACCCGCTCGTGAACTGCTGCCGGGTCTGCAAAATAGCCTGCGGCGTGCTAATGCCGACGTTGTTGCCGTAAATAGATCGAATCTCCTCCTCCACAATGCTGACATCGTCGGCCGATTGCGCAACAACAAGAATGGAATCGTATTTCAAAGATTTGTGCAATAGCGCATTGCCGGCATCCTGATTGATAACGACGGCCCGGTCAATGGTAGGATTTCCAGTTTGCTTGATTATGCCTCTAACGATGAAGGATTTTGATTCCTCGTCTTCCTTTCCAGTGTCAGGGTCTACAAACGAGTAAGTCGCTCGTACGGTCTGGCCAATGACAAGAAAGGGGGATGTTTCTCCGTCCGGGTTGGCCACGCTGTCTGAGACCAGTATTGCAGACGGGTCGTTCTGGCGTATGGTAGAGCCTTCGACCATTTCCAGCGTCGGTGCGATTAACAGCAGCTTCTGTGGATCGATGGAGAAGACAAAGGCGTTCCTGTTTTTGCCCTGCGATTCCAGCGCAACCTGGCCTGAATAAGCGGGAACGACGTCATCTACAAAGGGCAGAGACCTTACCTTGCTGACTACGGCAGAATTGAAAGTTATCTTGGGCGCTGACGGAGTTCCTCCACCACCTGGGCCCTGTCCGCCCTGCTGGGACGAGCTCAAAGTGAGGACATTCGTTGCAAGGTTGCTAAACTGCCGGTCTATGAAGGTGCTGAATCCGGCCGTCATGCCATTTAGCGACACCATCAGAGCACTGCCGACAACGACCATCACTATGGTCAGTGCTGAACGAACCTTTCTGTCCCGGAGGGCTTCTATGGCCAGAGAGTAAATGTCGTCGATGTTCATGCCGGATGATCCTTTTCTTTCCCGGCAGACGGATTTCTCAGAACATCTTTGATGTTCTCTCCCTTTTCAGGGCCATTATTTTGCGCCATCAGTCTTTTTGACCGCCTCCTCCTTCTGACTACAAACACGATGGCAGCTGCTGTGGCTGCGCCGCCAATTATCAGCGGGAGCAGCAATCCTGCCATCGGCGACTGGTTTCTTGCCTGCAGATTGGCCGGCTGCTGTGGTTCTAGGACAACATTCCCGCTTGTCACAAACTCATGCGCGTTTCTCAGATTGTCTTTATAGGTGACTTTGAGGGTGAAGGCGTACGACCCGGGTTCTGCATTGCGTGGCAGGTTCAAGGGTATGCTAAATGGCAGGGGAGAGTTTGCTGACAGGTCCCCCAGATACTGGGGCGTGCTGGGCGCCAGCTGTTGATTGGCACCGTCACGTGGTGACTGCACTATCTCTACGGCAGTAAATAGGGCCGCCGTGTTACCCTCGTTGAGAAGATTTCCGACAAGGTTTGGCCTGTCTCCAATGTAATTAATCATAAGATCATACGCCCGGATAGATATCTCTCCGTCTACATAGGTTCCAAGTACCATCCGCTCTGTATTTGACTCCCCGTTCAGAAGATAGTCAACGGTTACATCAAATGAAGCCGGATTGCCGATCAGAGAAGTCGAAGCAAATACCTGGGTTGGAAGTTGCACTTTGGACTTGGCATCGAT
>JBBISN010000069.1:5878-7344 GCA_037441265.1 Nitrososphaera sp.
GCATCGTTGTACTTGATTTCAAGCTGTATAGCAGAGGTTGCTCCGCCTGCAGATATGTTTGGAAAGATGCTTGAAGTGAGCCGGACGCTAGAGTCTGGTGGTATTGTCCCCACGTTGAAGGTCCGGTTCCCAAAGTTCGTTACCTGCCCCTGGGTGGACGTGTTTCCGCTGTCAGAGACACTCCCACCGCTCACAGTTATTCCTGTGATGGTGACTGTCACGCCGGTGGCAGCCGCCGTTCCGCTGTTCCGGATTTCAAAATCTACGGTGTTTGCCACTCCTGGCACAAGGTTATGGGTTATTGCAACAGGGTCCAGTATGACTTTACCGGTCAGCTGGAATGGAACGACAAGGTTGCTGTGCCTTAATGTGCCCGTCTCAATTATCTTTGAAAATTCTACATCCAGATATGCGTTGTACGTCCCGACATGGGTTTTGTCAGAGACATTGACATCGAAATAGAGCGTAAAGGTGTCGCTGGCCTTTACAATGTCATCAAAAGTGGCTACGGCCGTTGAATCGGACATTGCTCGCCCGTTTGCAGAAAATCCTTGAGGAAGAGAAAGCTGTCCGGCGATGGCGGTAATGTCGGATAACCCCCGGTTAACCAGTACCACGGCCAGCGTGGCTGCCCCCTCCCCGGGGCCGACTTCCCTCCTGACCGGCGTCGTTGCGTCGTCGGTAGAAGTTGAATTTGCCGATCGGTCTGTCCAGTACGCGTTAAGAAACACAGGCCCGCTGAGAGACGCGTCGATGATCTCCCTCTGCGAAGGGATCTCCTGGGCGCCGGCACCTATGAAAACAGCTGAAAGGACCAGCAGTCCTGCGGCCAGGATCGATAAAATTCGCGTTTGCATCGCGGCCATCTAGTTCCTGACCTCCTTTTCTATGGCTCCATCTCTGATGTAGATTATCCGATCGGTGGCAGCCGCCAGCTCGGGGTTGTGAGTTACCATGATTATAGTCCGGCGGTATTTGTTGGACAACATCTTCAAGAGTGCGAAAATTTCATTTCCCGTCTTTGTGTCCAAGTTTCCGGTAGGCTCGTCTGCAAGGATTATCGCCGGGTTGTTTATCAGCGCTCTTGCAATGGCCACCCTTTGCTGCTGGCCCCCGCTCAGGCTGGTAGGCCTGAATTTCGCTTTATCTTTGATCCCCAGCACATCAAGTACTGTCAATGCGCGGTCCTGCCGCTCCATCCTGTCCACACCCGAAACGATGGCTGGAAGTTCGACGTTTCTTTGAACAGTGGCCCTGTTGATCAGGTTGTACGACTGGAAGATGAATCCGATGAGCTTGTTTCGCATTGCGGCAATTTCGTGATCCTGTAGAGAGAATATATCGACGCCGTTTATGATCACCTTGCCGGAAGTAGGCCGGTCGATGGCGCCAATGAGGTTGAGCAGCGTAGATTTGCCGCTGCCTGATGGGCCCACTATTGACACGAACTCGCCTTTTTTTACTTC
>JBBISN010000070.1:0-7275 GCA_037441265.1 Nitrososphaera sp.
GAGGAGTTTTACTCCTTGTCTATGAACTCGTCCGGGCTTGGCGGCTCGGGGTTGAGGCCCTTCCTCTTCCTTACGTCTCCGACCAGGGTGCGGAATATCGAGTTTGGAACCGGCTGCCATGCCTTGAAGAAGGTGGTCCACATCGCTTTTCCTGCGGTGCCGCCCCTCATCACTTCAGACAGGTCAAAGGTCTCTGACGCTGGCACCTCGCCCTGGATGATGGCAATGATTCCCTTCTGCTCGACGTTCAGCAGTTTCCCGCGCTTGCCGGACAGAATTCCGGCCACCGTTCCAATCTGCTCCTGCGGGCACTTGATCTCGATGCCAAGGATTGGCTCCAGCAACACCGGATCAGCAATCAGCATGGAGCCCAGCATGGCCCTTCTCGTGGCCGGCATCAGCTGAGCAAGACCTCTGTGGGCCGGGTCTTCGTGGGGAACAAAGTGGTGCAGGACAAACTTGATGCCTCGGACCTGCTCCTTTGCTATGGGGCCGTTGCGAATAACATCGTCAAAGCCTGACCTGATAGAATCCATGGACTCCTGGATGAACTGGACACCCTTGGTCTCGTCCACAAGCATGTTGCCAGATGCATCGATGGCAGCCACGCTCCTTGACTCGTCGGTGCCCCAACCCTTCTCCCTCAATAGCTTGGCCATCTCCTTCTTGTCCATGTCCTCCTTGATCTTGCCGGTCCTTATCATGTCGACAATGTCGTCGGCCAGTGGCTCGATGCGCATGAATATCTTGTTGTGCTTGTTGGGCGACTTGCTCATTATGGGGCCAGCCTTGGCGCGGATGGTCTCACGGTAGTTGATCAGCGGCTGTGTAGTTACAATATCAAGGCCCATCTCCTGCAGAAGCGAGGTTGCGATTTCAAGGTGCAGCACGCCCATGCCGGCCATCAGCGTCTCGCCGGTCTCCTCGTTTATCTTGACTACGAGGTTGGGGTCCTCAACCGTGATCCTTCTGAGACCTTCAACAAGCTTGGGCAGGTCCTTGGGGTGCTTTGGCTCGACGGCTATGGTAACTACAGGCTCGGATACGTACTTGATGGACTCAAAGGCTGTCGAGTTCTTGACCGTGGAGATGCTCTCGCCGGACACCGCATATTCCAGGCCCAGAAGCGCCGGGATGTTTCCTGCTGGCAATACGCTTACCACTTCCCTCGTGTTGCCCATGTAGATGTTGACGGACTGGACCTTGCCGGGACGCTTGGCGTCGATGAGGTAAACTTCGTCACCGTCTTTTATCGTGCCGGAGTACAGGCGGCCGGTGGCAACCCTGCCGGCCTGCGGGTCGACGTTGATGGTGGTCACCATCATCATGGCCGGACCCTTATCGTCGCAGTTCAAAAGCGCCTGGCCTATCTCGGAGTTGAGGTCTCCCGGCCAGATCTTGGGGATACGGTATTTCTGCGCGACGTGGGGCGGCGGGTGGTGCTCGACTACCATCCCCAGGACGGCGTCGTGAAGCGGCGCTTTTTCTGCCAGCGCCTTTATTTTGCTCTCGTCGCCGGAGCTGTACGCTTCGTACACGTCTTTAAAGCCGATGCCCTTCTTTTGGGCGATCTTGAAGTTAAAGCCCCACCTGTCCTTTGCGGAGCCAAAGGCAACGCTGTTGCCCTGGATGCTTACCTTCCACTTCTCCTTGTATTCTGGCTCTGCATAGAGGTCGACGAGCCTGTTGAAATCAGCGATAATGTTGGACAGCCACTTTTGCATGGCCGGCGCGTCAAGGCGCAGCTCCTTGACCAGGCGGTCTATCTTGTTGATGTAAAGGACTGGACGGACGCGCTCTTCGAGGGCCTGCCTTGTCACGGTCTCTGTCTGGGTCATGATTCCCTCTACAGAGTCTGAGACGACTACCACGCCGTCGATGGCCCGCAGCGCGCGGGTAACCCTGCCGGTAAAGTCGATGTGGCCCGGCGTGTCAATCATGTTGATGACGTAATCCTTGCCCTCGTTTTCGTAAAGCAGCGTAACGTTGGCGCCCCTGATGGTCATCTGCCTGTTCTGCTCCAGCTTCATGGAGTCCAGCGCCAGCGCCTGGCCGGCAACCGACGGGGCGATGATGCCTGATGCGGCAAGCAGGCTGTCGCTCATGGTGGTCTTGCCATGGTCGACGTGCGCTATTACACCGAAATTACGGATCTGGTCCTTGTTACCAATAATTCTCAGGATTTCCTGAGTAGACTTGAACTTTGGCATACACTTGTTTTGAAAAAAATCTGTTCGGGGACTATAAATGTTGCCTACATCTTTCATAGATTTAATAGTGGCCGGGCCAGCCTACGGGCTGGATGCAGATTACCCTTGGCCATACGCCGGACGCCGACGACGCGTTCATGTTCTACGGCATTGCCTCTGGAAAGGTTCGCTCCAGTTTTACGGTCAAGCACGTAATCGAGGACATTGAAACCCTGAACCGGCGGGCGCTAAAGCACGACCTGGACGTCACCGCGGTATCGGCCCATGCTTACGCCTACCTGAAGGACTATGTCATTCTGCGCGGCGGCTCAAGTTTTGGGATCAAATACGGCCCGGTGGTCATCGCCAGAAAGGACAGGAACCTGACTGCAGGGCAACTGAAAGGCGCGAAAATAGCCATCCCTGGCAGGATGACTTCTGCCAACCTCCTGCTCAAGCTTGCCTTGGGCAGCTTCAAAGAAGAAGAGATGTCCTTTGAAGCCATCCCGCAGGCCGTGCAGGAAGGAAGGGTGGACGCAGGCCTGGTGATCCACGAAGCCCAGATAACGTACGACAGGACCAAGTTTTCCGGCGTCCTGGATCTGGGAAGCTGGTGGTCTCTGGCAACAAACAACCTCCCGGTCCCCCTTGGCATCAACGTGGCCAGCAGCCGGACCATGACGCGGGGCCAGATTCAGGAGTTCAGCGACCTCTTTGTCCGGTCGATACAGTACGGCCTTGACAACGTCGATGCTGCCGTCGATTACGCCATGCAGTACGGAAGGGGCCAGCCCAAAGACACGATAAAAAAGTTTGTCCTGATGTACGTCAACGACTACACAAAAGACATGGGCCAGCCCGGCAGAAAGGCCATAGAAAGGATGTTTGAGATGGCCAAGGAAAGCAAACTGATAGACTCTTCAATCACAGTCGACGTGGTCTAGTCGAATCTTTTGATGATGTTAAAGAACGTGTCCCGCTGCGCCGGCTCGCGCTTTATCTCCCGGACCATGCCTGCCAACTCCTGGATGGATGTGCCGCCTGTCTTGCCGGCGGCCTTAAAGATCTCCTCAGAGTAGGCGGTTCCCACCATGTCGTTTCCGCCGTAGGACAGGGCCACCTGCGCTATCTTTTTGCCAAGGGCGACCCAGTACACCGAGAGGTTTTTCAGCGCGCTTCCTAAAAGCAGCCTTGACACTGCTATGACGCGAAGATCGTAGGTGGACGGGCTTTCGGCCTTGATGAGCCCCTTCTGTTCAAGCTCTGTGTTTTCAAGGCTGAACTTGAGGGGGATAAAAGTGGTAAAGCCGCCAGTCTTTTTGTGCAGCTCGCGGATCTTGAGCACGTGATCAACTACATGCTCTGGCTTTTCCACGTGCCCAAACAGCATGGTGCAGTTGCTTTTCAGCCCCAGCTCGTGGGCCTGCCTTGCTGTGTCTAGCCATTCCTCGCCGGAGCACTTGCCTATGACTATCTTGTTCCTCGTCTCCGGATGAAAGATCTCTGCCCCGCCGCCAGGCAGCGCGTCGAGCCCGGCTGCCTTGAGCCTGGAAAGCACCTCCTTGACGGAGTTGCGCGTAAGCCGGGCTATGAAAAAGATCTCTGCAGGCGTGAACGCCTTTATCCTGACCTGTGGATGGGCCGCCTTGATGGCCCGCATCATGCTTTCATAGTAGTCAAGCCCCAGCTTGGGGTGAAAGCCGCCGACTATGTGGAGCTCGGTTGCCCCCATCTCGATGGCCACCTTGGACCGGGCCACGATCTGGTCCGTGGTCAGGGTGTAGGCATCGTCCTCGCTGCCCTTGCGGTAAAACGCGCACAGCGGGCAGCTGGCAGCGCAGACGTTGGTATAATTCAGGTAGTATGATGCGACAAAGGTGACGATATTTCCGCACAGGTCGCGCCGGAGCCTGTCGGCAGCAGCTCCAAGAAGGAAAAGGTTCTCCTCCTTCATCAGCTGAACGCCGTCGTCGTACGACAGCTCCTCGCCGGCCAGCGCCTTTTCCAGCGCCGGCGTTCCGCCCACCTTGCTGACGGCGTCTATTGTCTGCAACGCCTGAAAATAGGCCTGCAGGCCATTATAAATTTAGGCGTCCAAATAGAATAAATATCATTGAAGGCATCGAAACCATGTTAATATTTGCAAAGCAGACTGGTCCAGGAATTTCTTAAAAAGTCCGATATCAGAGACATTCTGGACAGTGCGCTGGCCGGCAGAAAGCTGGATTTGGACGACTGCATACGGCTTGTCAAGTCAGATGATGCGTATTCCATGGGCCTTGTTGCCAACATCCTGCGGCAGCAAAAGTTTGGAGACACGATAACCTTTGTCAACAACATCATACTAAACTACACCAACGTCTGCGTCACTTACTGCAAGTTCTGCGCATTTTACCGGCCGCCGGGCCATGAAGAGTCGTATACCGTTCCGCTTGAGGATATTGTAAAGAGGGTCGCCACCTCGCGGGAGATGTTTGGCATCACGCAGGTCCTGATGCAGGGCGGCCACAACCCAAACCTGAAAGTCGGGTATTTTGAAGACGCGTTCCGGGCCATAAAGCAGAAATGCCCAGAGGTGGGAATCCACGGCCTCTCGCCGTCAGAGGTGGACATGATAGCCCGCGTCGAGAGGAGCAGCACCAGAGAAATTCTGTCCCGGCTGAAGGAGGCCGGTCTGGACTCGCTTCCGGGGGCCGGCGCCGAGATCCTGGAGGATAGCGTCAAGGAGCAGATAAGCCCCCTCAAGATAAAAAGCCATGAATGGCTGCGGATAATGGAGGAGGCCCACAGCCTTGGGATCCGGTCTTCGGCCACGATGATGTACGGGACCGTGGAGACCGAGGAGGACCGGGCAAGGCACATCATGAAGATAGCCCGCCTGCAGGAAAAGACCGGCGGATTCATGGCTTTCATCCCGTGGAGCTTTGAGCCCAACAACACCGAGATGCAGATGGAAGGCCTGATCAAGTACCCGTCCGGCGGCCTGCAGCTGCTAAAGATGATTGCCATCTCTAGGATAATGTTCAACGGTCTTGTGGATCATCTGCAGTCGTCATGGCTGACCAACGGCATAGGCATGGCGCAGCTGGCCCTAAGCTACGGGGCGGATGATTTTGGAGGCACCCTTATTGGAGAAGAGGTGGTCAGCGCGACCGGCGCAAGATCCACCGAACTGACGTCCGACAGGATAATAGCTGCCGTCAAGCAGGCCGGTTTCCGTGTTGCAGAGCGGGACAACGCCTACAACATCATCAAGTACCACTGAAATATTCGGACCATTTCCTGTCTACAAGGGCCTTGGTATCGTCATCCACCACCGCCAGCTGCTGGATCTCGCGCATGTAGCCTTCTTCGCGGGACTTGGTCGTTGCGTCGATGCCAAGCTTGGATCCCAGGTTGACAAGCGGCGACGCCGGGTCCAGCGTGTCGGTGGGTGCGTTGTTGATTATTACCGTGTCCCTTGCCGCGTCGGCCCGGGTGGTAAGGGCCCATATCACGTCGTTCATGTCGTGAACGTTGACATCGCTGTCCACCACCACGAACATCTTGGTCAGGGCCAGCTGCCCCATGCCCCACAGGCCCATCATTACCTTCTTGGCTTGGCCGGGGTACTGCTTTTTAATAGATATGATGGCCATCCCCTGGAACCAGGCGGCGGCCGGCATGGCAAAGTCCACCACCTCCGGGTGGAACATCTGTATCAGCGGCAGAAACGAGCGCTCGATGACCTTGCCTATGTACGCGTCTTCCAGGATGGGCTTGCCTACCACCGTTGTCAGGTAGATGGGCTTGCTTCTCCTCATCATGCCCGTCAGCGTGAAGGTGGGAAACGGCTCGGCCGGCGTGTAGTAGCCGGTATGGTCGCCAAAGGGCCCCTCCATCCGTACGTCGTTTGGGTCCACGTACCCTTCCAGCACTATCTCGGCGGCGGCCGGCACTTCAAGGTCTACTGTCCTGCACTTGACCAGCTTGACTCCCTTCTTTCTTGTTATTCCGGAAAACAGGTACTTGTCCATGCCTTCTGGGACCGGCGCGACCGCGCTAAAGACGGTAGCCGGATCCGCGCCTATAACGATGGCAGCCTCGATCTTTTTGTTCTGCTCCTTTAGCATCCGGTAATGCTGGGCGCCGCGCTTGTGGGCCTGCCAGTGCATTATGGCGTGTTTGTCGTCGATTATCTGGATCCTGTACACCCCAAGGTTGCGGATCTCTGTCTCCGGGTGCTTGGTAACGGTAAAGCCAAAAGTGATGAACCTGCCGGCGTCGCCGGCAAACGACTTGAGGACCGGCATCGAGTTAAAGGAAGCCCTGTCCGTTTCCACAACCTCGGTGACCGGGCCTCCGTCAACGTACTTTGGACCGTACTCGCCGATTTCCGATAGCTTGGGCAGCATCTTCAGCTTGTTGAGCATTCCTGACGGCATCTTCATCCGGGTCAGGTCAACTATGCGCCTGCCAATGTCCACAAAATCTTCGGACTCTAGGGCAATCTGCAGCCTCTTCATGGTGCCAAAGGCATTTCCAAGGATCTGCATCTGCGAGCCGTCGACGTTTTCAAACAGCACTGCCGGCTGGTCTCCGGCATACATCATCCGTCGCATTATCTCGGCCACTTCCAGGTCGGCGCTTACCGGTGTCCGGACCCTTTTCAGCTGGCCGGCGTTTTCCAGCGCTTCAACGTATTCGCCGAGGCTTTCGAATGGCATCTTGGCAAGCTAGCATGTGTATGTTAGATAAGTGTTGCCAGCATCAGGTTCGCCGGGTTTTCAGGAACTTGCTTGTGTTCTTGCGGACAATCGGTATTATCTTGTCCATTATGATGCCATGGACTTTATCTCCATTTTCGACATCAAACGACAGCAGCATGACGTAGTAAAGCCGGCTGTTTTCATCGGCTATAGGGATGGTGGCCCGGATAAGTTTTGCATAGTGGGAAGACGCATAGTCCACCTTGCCAAGAAGGTACTCCCATCTAAGGCGCGTGTACTGCCGCGTGGCTGCCGTGATGGCGTACTGCGCGCGCTCTTCTGGGTTGAGCAGCGGCTTCAGGCCCTTCCTCTCGGCGGTGGCCACCAGCGTGCCGTCC
>JBBISN010000071.1:0-1557 GCA_037441265.1 Nitrososphaera sp.
CGGGCCCGGAGGGACTCGAACCCTCGACCAACTGCTCCGCAGGCAGCCATTCTATCCAAGCTGAACTACGGGCCCTGCAGGTTTCAGGGCGGAGCCACCTTAATTAAAACCTAGACATTTCAGCCGGCGGCTTTTATGGCCGCGTCGGCATCGGCGCTGTACTGCAGCGAAAGCGAGAACATGTCAGAGGACCGCTCGTACTCGCTCTGGTCACCGGTGACAAGAAACGCCCGGAAATGCTCGTTGCTCTGCTTTTCTGTATCTATGGCTTTTACAAGCAGGTCCCTTGCCTGCGTGTAGCGTTCCGGCGTGTCAAGGGCGTTTGCCCGGTCTATGAGGGCCTGGTACTTTGGCAAGAACTGGTCGACTACGCCGGCCATGGTATCGTTGTCGTACTGCTTTGCCCTCCACTTGCCTTCCTCTGCCTGGTAATCCTGCGTCAGCGTTATCGTGTCAAAGGCTATGCCGTCCCAGGCCTGCTTGAAGGCCGCGTTCCTTGCGTTTGCCACCTGCAGAAACACCATGGCCGCTACTATGATGCCAATGGCCGCAAAGCCGGCCATGACAACCACCTTCTGCATCTGCTTTTTGCCCATCTGCCGCAGTGTTGGACAAAAGCGGAAAATAAACTAAACGAAGTCTGCAAAGCCGCGTGTCAATATTTTGCATCGCGATAACATATTATACTGTGCTTCAAGACTCAAGGCAGTGTCAGAGGCCGGCAGTCTGGATACCAGAAAAACCATTGCCCAGCCGCCGCTGAACCTGCTTTTCAACCCGTCGCTTCTGGCAAGAAAGGATGTCTGGAACATTGACCTTGTCCGGCTCTTGGAGATGTTTTTGCAGCTGATAAACGCCACCGGTAACAAGGACCTGAGGATATGTGGCATCGCTGCAGTTTCATCGTCGCTTATCTACCGGCTCAAGGTCGAAAGCATATTCCTGCTTGAAAAGATAGCCATGCAGAAAAAGGCCGCAGACGAGCAGCAGGCCCTGCCAGTGCCGCAGCTCAACGCCCTGGACCTGCCGTTTAGGATAGAGACCAACTACCCCGTCACCGTCGAGGAGCTTTTACAGGTCCTTGAGAACATGATAATGGAGCTGGCAAACCCCCGGCCAAAAAAGAAGCAGATAGACCTGGAGCCGGTTCAGTCCTTTGATTTTGACCAGTACCTCCTCAAGTTTGAGCAGATAATCCAGGGGTACGAGAACATGATCTTTGACATCGTCAGCGCCGACGGCTTTGTGATGTTCAAGACGCTGGTGGCCAAGATGGAGCCAGTGGAGGTGGCCCGGTGCTTTATTGCCATGCTGTACCTGGCCATGAAGGGCAAGGTCGACTTGGAGCAGCCAGATGACTCAGAAGACACCAGGATTGTTTTGATAAAGCAGGACAGCCAGCCGCCTTCTCAAACGCCGTAGTGCATGGTTAGACAGTGGCATGAAAACCGGGTATCAGACATTGAGTCCCAGCTCCTTTGCTTTCTTCAGGCATTTTTCTGCCTCGTCGAGTTTGCCCAGTTTTTGAAGGGCAAAGCCTTTGTTGTACCAGGTTAT
>JBBISN010000071.1:1657-4779 GCA_037441265.1 Nitrososphaera sp.
AGGCCTTTGTTATTCCATGCAATTACATTGTCTGGATACATTTCTATGACTCTGTCATAGCATTCGGCAGCTTCTTTGTACTGCTTTAATTCATTGAGAACGTAAGCTTTGTTGTACCATGCTGTTGCCAGGTTTGGATCGTGCAGAACCTCGTCATACTGCTTGATGGCGTTGTCAAAGTCTTTCTTGAAATAGAACTCGTTGCCCCGGTCGATTATTGCAGCAGAGTCCAGGGATTTGGAAGGAGTGACAGCAATCATGCGCTCTTCAAATAATTGCAGGACCTCCTCTATGGGGATGATGTAGCCGTCGTTTTCATCCTTTGCCTCAAACATGCCCACCACTTTATGGTCTTCCTGATAGCAGACCGGCGCGCCGCTGAATCCTTCCTCAAACTTGCCCTCAAAACTGTATACCCTGATCTTTGTTTCCGGCTTTTTGTTCCAGGGCTTGCCGCCTTCCATGTCCTCGCTTTTCCACCGGATCTGCTTGGATGTCGCGGCAAGGGTGCCTTCTTCATCCTTGCCTTCCGGAAAGTGGTAGAGGTCGTCTCCCGGAAATCCCACCACCGCGACAGATATTTTCGGGTACGTCTCTTTTTTGCACTGCAGCGGCAGAAAGTCATGCCCCTTCACCCTCAGGACCGCGATGTCTTTTTCCATGTCAGAGTAGTCCTCTACCCATTCGGCTGGGAACTTGTCCTTACCCTCCCTTGTCACGAAAATCTTGTCCAGCCTGCAGATGCAATGGTGGCAGGTAACGCAGTACTCCTTCTGGACAAAAAACCCGGTGCCGGCGAACTGGCCTTCCTCGCCCACTATCTGTACAATGTTGTCCCTCACGTCTTCTGCAGTCTGACCCATTTCACTTGCCCCAGCTGAATGTGATGTTTATGCTGGCCTCGCCGGAGGCCCTTGCCACGAATATGTTACCCTCGGCAGTTATGCTCAGCCCGAATTCCACAGTCGTCGAGTCCGGCTTGCTTGGAAGGCCGTCAACGGACTTTTGGATAGACTCTGTTATGGGCCGTATTACTTCCAGCAGGTTCACCGCCTTTTTTACGATCTTTTCGCCAAGTCCTGTGGCCTGCACAACCTTGCCGGTCTTTTCGCTAAAAGCGCTCTCAACAAGGATCGTGCCAGCATCGGTCTTGAGTTCAACAAACTGGGCCATGATACCATCAAGCTCTGGTTATTATAAAAAGTTGAATGGTGTTTCTACGGCATACAGGATTGCTGCCAGCCGGCGTCAGTTTTGCAAATAGGCCGGAAGGTGGATTCGCAATGTTTATTGTATGTTGGCAGCCACGTGCAGCCGTTGAGCAAAGAGCTTTCAGAGAAAGAGACCTGGGAGATAATCAAGCCGGTCTGCCGCGAACTTTACGAGCTGGTAAACGAGGGCATGCTGAAATTCATCTCGGCAACAGAGAAGGGAGACGGGACGTTTCTTGTCAACTTGAAGTCAAGCCGACTTCATTTCGCTTCACGGAGTTTCAAGGACAGCATAGGCGACATCGAGTACGAGGCCGGCAAGATGAGAATCGGGCTCAGGGCCAACGGCAGGCCTGGCAACATCATAGTCGAGCTAGGCTGAGCGCACCAGCCTACATGCAAACTTCTGACAGCCAAACCAGTCATCAGACCACCTACCAAAAGCATTGCCGCGGTCCCTCTTCTCAGATGTAAACCCGATACTGGCAAATACCACCACATAGCTTCATTATACGCAACTTTAAGTACAAGTTTCCAGTATAGGATACTGACATGTCTACAGCGAAATTAAACGTCTGGGTATCAGAACTCGACCAACCGTGCAGGATAAGCAACAGGACGTGGTATGTCACCATATACAACTGCGATGGGAAACCGCTGGAATGGTGTGGCAGAAGGTACGTTGTAATCCCCGCAAAGTGCGGACATCTTGAAATCGACGTTCCTCCCGGCTGCTATACCATCAATGCCGTCTGGGGATTCAGGTTCCTTGGAGGGATATACTATGTCAATCACTTTACGGACCATGCCATAGTGCAGGCGACGTGCGGACAGGAGGTCTGCGTGACGTTGTACACGCCGACAGCCCACAGATGCGGCATAATTTTGTTGAGGGCAGTGCGCGACCTCCAAAAGCAGAATGCCATCAAGCCAGAACTGGCAAAAAGAGCTGAAGAAGTGATTAGCGAGCTGGCAAAAGCCATCCCTGCGCCGGTAAACGAGTTTGAACTGGGGCACCTAGACGAAATTGAAAAACTGGTTGAAGAACGCGAACGGGAAGCACAGGGAGAAAAGCCGGGAAAACAAGCAGAGCAGTAAGTTCAATTTCCCTCTCTTTTTATTTTTACAACACTGTTGAAATTCAGGCTACAAGTTTTGTTCTTTGTTACGGCCAGTGTCTAGAATATGTTGGACGTCCAACCAAATATTAATTAGCCAGACGTCCGCAATAAAAGCAGAGATGCCGGCAAGTACATTTCAGAAAAGGGCAAGGAACTTTCTCGCTCCCCGCCGGTCCACGCTGATGATTTTCATTGCCTTCTCGACAATAGTGGGGCTGTTTTTTGCAGATCCTTTTCCTTTCTTATTTCCTGCAGCCATGGTAGGCGGGCTGTACTACTATGCCATGCTTTACCTGTTTGCTGCCATGGGCCAGATAATGGGGCTTGAGTACCACCCCAA
Source organism: Nitrososphaera sp. (assembly GCA_037441265.1). Classification (GTDB taxonomy): domain Archaea; phylum Thermoproteota; class Nitrososphaeria; order Nitrososphaerales; family Nitrososphaeraceae; genus Nitrososphaera. The sequence continues at coordinate 4,330 of JBBISN010000071.1, forward strand.
CCTCTTTTCGGACACGTTCTTTACCGTGTTTGTGGGGACGACAGTGATAGGCTACGTCTACGTCCTTGCCTGCTACATCGGCCATGTTGCAAGAAATGCAAGCAAAATTAGGACGATACCCATGGTGCTGTCCCTGGGCCTGATTTTTGCGTCCCCCTTTATCATCCCGTATGCTGCGTCACTTTTCCAGCCAACGTACGCAACACCATCGCCCCACAGCATTGTTGACGCAGAATCCTGCGCCTCCCTTCCCCTGCAGTCCGGCTTGATGAGGTGGAGCGAAACAGAAAGAACCTGCTACATGGAAGGCACGCTGGCTTCAGACGACCTGACCATCGTTGGAGTCGGAAGCGGCGTTACCCTGCAGATAATGCCGGGCGGCAATTTTACTTTCTTTGGGTCTGTCAACAACAACGGAACCATCGCCATCAGCGGCGGCATAATGAAGAA
>JBBISN010000071.1:4879-6788 GCA_037441265.1 Nitrososphaera sp.
CAGAACGCCGGAGAGCTGGTCATCTACGAACATTTGACGAACGACGTTCTAGGTGAGACGACGGTAAACAACCTGGGGAGCATCATCAACCTGGCAGGAGGCAAGATCTACAACATGGGCACAATCCAAAACCATGGAACTATTGCAAACGTAATTGGCGAGATCCATAACGAGGCAGTCATAAGGAATTACTGCAACGCAGAGATAGAAGGCACAGTTGATGGCGCTGCCCCGGTGCTTGTATGCTCTATGAACTAGGGCCTTTAAACATGGACAGGAGCACCCTTCTCACAGGCTTCCAGATCTCCTCGTCCTCGGTTTTTTTGGGGTTGTCTATCAGCTGCATGGCGATGCCGTGGTACATGGCTATGAGGATCCGAACCAGGCCTTCGGATTCGGCCTTGTCTATCTGGACGATGTTGTTTGCTGAAGCGTACTCTAGCAGCGACTGCAAGGAGATGACCACATTTTCAAGCCCTTCCCCAAAGACCTTCCTTATCTTTTTGCTCCTTCTGCCGCTGCACCACATCTCAAAGAGCAGGGCGGTAAAGTCCGGTTCCTGCCGTATGTTTCTCTTGAGGACATCGATCATGCTGTCGGCCAGATGCTCCGGCGAGCGCACGGCCGATAACGCCTGGATGGCAGAATCCCACATGGAGCCAAAGCCAAAAGTCATGGCCCTGGCAACAATGTCCTCCTTGTCGGTAAAGTAATAGTGCAAAAGCCCCCGGCTGACCTGTGCAGAATCGGCTATGTTGTTGATGGTCGCACTCTCGTACCCCTTCTTGGCCAGCACCGCCAGGGTAGCCGTCATGATCCTGTTGACCTTTTCTTCCCGGTCCTTTGGCACGATGGTGGAACCCACGCGTCAGTTATTTATTTTCTGTCCGCCGGCCGGAGGTTGCCTGAATAAACATTAATGCCAGTATTCCCAATAAAGCAGGGTTTGCGCGGACTTCCAGAAGACGAGGTAACTGCCAGGATTGAGGCAGCCCTGTACTCTGCCGGCAGGCCGCTTTCTGCCGACGAGCTGGTCAGGGCATCGGGCACAAACTCGAAGGAAAAAACCATGAAGATAGTAAACGAGCTGGTCAAAAAGACCAAGTCCACTTTCAAGGCCATCGAGATAGCGCAGCTGGAGGACGGCACGTTTGTCTTGCAGATAAAGCCGGCGTACACGCCCCTTGTCCGGCGCTTTGCCCAGCACCCCCTTGTACCTGCTGCTGCGTTAAAGACGCTGTCGTATGTTGCCTACGAGCAACCGGTCACCTCAAAGCGGCTGGTGCAGATCCGCGGAAGCCAGGTTTACTCGCACATCAAGGATCTGGAGCAGATGCAGTTTGTCGAGCATGAAAACCTGGGGCGCCTCAAGGTGTACAGGACCACCAAAAAGTTCCAGGAATACTTTGGCATAACCGACATCAACTCGATGAAAAGCAAGCTGGTGGCCAGCAAAGACGAGCCCAAGCCTCCAGAAAAGTCTTAATTAGAGTGCAAAACACTACATCGCAAATGCGCAAGTCGATTGAGAACCTTGCTGGGCGCAAGATGACTGGCGGACGCAAGATCGCCAGCAGGGGCAGAAGAAAGTTTGAGATGGACAGGTATCCAAATGAAGCTATTGTCGGTAACGTGGACATTGTGACACGCCGGACGCGTGGAAACAACGTCAAGGCGGCTTTCAAGACCGCCGAGTTTGCCAACGTCACGGACCAGCAGGCCAAAAAGACCACCAAATCCAAGGTGCTGCGGGTCATCAAGAACCCAGCCAACAGGGACTATGAACGCCGGGGCGTCGTAAGCAAGGGCGCGGTCATAGAGACCGAGGCAGGCCAGGCCAGAGTGGTATCAAGGCCAGGTCAGGATGGCGTGGTCAACGCCGTTCTTGTAAAGGCCGGCCAGTAGCCTT
>JBBISN010000072.1:0-6626 GCA_037441265.1 Nitrososphaera sp.
GGATAATCACGCCGACTGACCTGGCCGCCTACCTCAAAGAGAACGCAGACGTGCAGAGGGAAAAGGTAGACAGCGTAATCCTGCAGGTTTTGCGGGAGCATGGGCGGTACCGGTAGGGCCAGGAAAAGACGCTTTAGTGGCAGCTCTGTTCGTGACAATGAAAACGTGGCTTCCAGCGATAGTCTTTGATGGTCTTGGTGTTTCACTCCACAGAGTCTTCCGTCATGGCAACACTGCGGTGATTTCCGCCGGGCTGTCGCTTTCGTTTGCCGGCAGCTTTAGCAACGTCCTGCTGTCGGCACCTGTAAAGGCCACAGGCATTGCCCTTGGAATGACGCTGCTCCTCAACCGGCTAGGGCAGTCCATGGGTCCGACAATTGCAGCGATGTACCAGGTAACGATGGGTTCTGGCCGGTTTCCCACTGTCGAAGAGTACAACGTGATATTTGTCACGGCTGCCGCAATATCGCTGGCTTCCGTGGCCCTGTCTTCTGTTCAACATCAGTGCCAGGTGGTTTTGCCGGTCGATGCCGCAGATGACGCGCCGGCAAAACACGACTAGCCTCCTGGATCATTTCCAGTCGCCATCCGGCATGCCTTGTATCGCAAGACAGGCAGAGGTATCTGCTGGATCAGGATGCAGAGCTAATCCTGATCTTCTCTTTTTAATGGATATTCTCTTTTCAGTTTTTGATAAAACTCGTCGCCGCATATCCAAGGAAAATCCGGGATACCGACAACTTTGATATTGCCGTCAATGATTGTAGTTGGCACCGATGTTACGCCATAATCATGCATTTTTCTTTTAACATCATCAGTCATGCTATTTACGTCATAGATTGTTTGTGAGCAGCCTTCGCATTTGCCGATCTCAACTTCATCTGTTATATGCTTGCATAGTGGACAACCTGCTGAGAATATTTCAATAATATGTGCTTGCTTCATTGCATTCTTCTTAATTGACAATTCAAACATTTAAACAAGAGTCACCTTATACCCTAACCTAACACCCAATTTTGCAAGCCAGAAAATCACCCCTAAGTTAACTCCTTGCTGGAAACTTGGAAATCCGCAGCCAGCCTAACAGTGTCACAAAACAGGTTCTGTCAACTCACCGGATCGCGGGCTGAAACTTTGATGCTGTTGGCTACAGCTTTCCTTGTTTCCTGTCGGGTGTTAACTTGATGCTGATTTTGTGACGTGGAAAAGAGCGTGCTAGGATAAGGGGGAACTTATTGTGATGTCGCAAAGGTTATTCGATTGATCTCACCTCTTATCGCTGATGGTTGCTATTGATGTTGAAGGACTTAAAGAAAAATACAGAGTTAATGAGCCAATAGAGTTCTCGATAATCATTAAGGGCATTCTCCGAAGTGGAGGATTTCCCAATGTGACAATAACAAAAGAGAATGATGCAAAGAACGTGATTTACGGCATATCCTTTATGTCGCCATTGTCACCGACGGCCCCGCCAAAATACACTGAGCAAATCCTACATTTCCCGCGAGAAAATGATCCGCAGGCACCTATTCATGCTGAAGAAACAGGAATTTACAGACTGACAATAACCGTTAATACAGATCTTGGAAGGCCATATGAAGTAAATAGAAGGATTGTGGTTGAATGATGATTAGCTCTGTATCTTTATCCAACGGCCATCTTTGCCGTTTGATAGCCAGCTACACCAAAATGCGCCCAAGAGTTACTAGTGCGGCAAAACACATCTGCTAAATATGATGAGCGTGTATGATGGACATGAGTGGTACAAAAGGTTCAGTGGCATGCCCATACTGCCAGTCAAAGTTTGAAAACAATGAAGAACTTTCAAAGCACATAGACAGGATACACCAGGGTTCCGGCCTGCTTGAAGGCGACACGAGAAAATGGTAAGCCAGATGTTCGGCGGGGTTTGATACACGCCTTTAATTGAATCAAACAAACCTGTCTTGCCTGCAGAAAGATGCGAAAGAAAGGTGGGACTTACGGTAACCGGGCCTTTATCGAAGATGTGCTTGGCAAGAAAGTCCGGATGGTGGACAACACCTGTCCTTTGCCGTGCAGTGCTTTCAGAGCTAGTTTCTGACACTAGAATCGTAACCGTATTCAAATATTAGGCCAGCCTAATTATACCTGTTCCTTGGGAAGTAAGCGGCATACATCGCAAGTCACTGCCTACCCGGCTCGGGATTGGCTGGGTAGGCTAAATCTTTTATAGTCTGCTACAAACCCGGAGTCCATCCCCGAAAGGCGCTTAAGGGGATGAACCCGGTGGCCCTGCCCCTGATGACTGGAGACCTGCATGGGACAGGGCCTGTATTCTGCCCTCTGTCGAGAACATCGACTTGCGGCTGTGATATAATCAGTAGGTGTACACTGCAGTGCAAATTAGCAGAATACACGCCGCTGCAACTTGCTGCATGGGATATAGTTTTCAGATCGACACCGACATTATCCAAACCATTGGCGTCAGGGCAATAGCCTCATGTCCGGAGAAGCGGCTCTCTGCTCCTGACCTGGTCTATCAGCTGCTCCACCCTTGAGAGGCTCTGCTCAAGGTAGGGGATCAGCTCCATGTCCATGCGTACATTGTCTGGCTCACGCGGGTTTTTCTTGAGGTACACCCTTGCAGGACTGCCTTCCTCGACCAGTATTGAAGCAAAAGACCGGTGGATGGAGTGGTTTTCCAACTCGCAAAGCGTCCAGTACCAGTTCCCGTACTGCCTTGCCGAATCCAGGCCGGCCAGCAGGTCAAAGTTTTTGGTCTTGGCTGAAAGCTCGCTTTGCACGCGGTTAAAGTCAACCTGGCTGACTGGTATGCCCAGGTCCAGCCTCTCGTTTATCTGCACCAGAAGCGAATCTACGGCCCCGGTAACCTGCGACAGAAAACAGTCAAGGTCCATCTCTGCCTGCATCCGCACGCTGGCTGCAAGCAGGCTTCCGTACTCTGCTTCAAGGGATTTCAGGTTGTCGAGGTGCTGCTCTGCCGCATGCAGCCGGAACATGGGCCTGTCGGACAAAAGCCTTGCAGGGTCGCCAGAAGACATTTGGCTGCTTGCCATCGGATCTTGCTTAAATCGTTTCCCTGGAACATCTGGCTAAAGGTTTATCCCGACAATCCACGACAAAGACCCATGAGCATACTTGCCGAGATGAACGCCAGCCAACTGAGGGCGGCTGTCAAGGACGACACGGTCGCGGTGCTGATCTTTGGCGCATGCGAAAACCATGGTGACCACATGCCCTTTGGTGCTGACTTTATCATGCCCTACGAGCTGGCCAAAAGGGTCGCAAAAAGATACCAGAACGTGATGGTACTGCCGCCCATGCCGTACGGCGTCAGCTCGCACCACAGGGATTTCCAGATGACGATGACCTTGGAGCCGCAAACCATGGTTTCTGTGATACACGACATCCTCCAGAGCATGGTGGACAACAAGGTACGCCGCATCCTGATAATAAACGGCCATGACGGAAACATCGCTCCCATAGAACTGGCATCCCGGCTCATCAAGGAAAAGAATCCCGAAGCTGTAATATGCTGCCTTGAATCCTGGTGGGTGCTGGCCGGCTCGTTGGCTCCAGAACTATTCAGCGTATGGAGCGGCCTTGGGCACGGCGGCGAGGCCGAGACGTCGGCCATGCTGGCGCTCCGGCCCGACCTGGTGGACATGAAGAAGGCGCCGGAGCCAATGATCCCAAGACTGCCGGATAATGTCAGGATATACTGGAAGTTCAGCGAACTGACCGATACCGGAGCCACCGGCGCTCCAAGGGAAGCAACGGCCCAAAAGGGAGAAAAGGTAGTCGAGATCCTTGAAAACGTCCTGATCTCTTTTTTGCAGGAGATGGACAGAAATGATTGGAAGTACGGAAAAGAAATGAAAGGGGCTTAGGCCTCGACGCGCTTCTCAGTCGGCGCAAGTCCTTTCCTGGCCTGCTCCTCCTCGATTCTGTGCCACTCTTTGATGTGCCAGTCCTGCTCCTTTCTTCTCTTGTAAGAAGAGTGTGCCACAAGGGCGCCAAGGATCGCAAAGACAGTCATGCCTGCGGTCACGGCTCCTATGCCTACCGGCGTCAGAGAGCTAGCTGGAGCCTGCAAACTGGGGGCGGTGGCCACTATCATGGTTATAAAGTCGACCATCCTTCTTCACCTCTATATTGCACATACAATTAGATAAGATTATCCAGCAGATGTCTATCTGCATTCAGAGATCCTGGCAAGGGTAACGCCATTCCTGAAAAGCCAGTCGGACTTCAAATCACTGTTTTCTGCGGGCTTGTGGCCAAGGTACTGCCCTATTGTCATCTTCCACACCTCGCCCAGAAACCCGACGTGGGCCAGGTGGTCTGTGTGGCTTGACTGAAACTCGGTCATTTCATTTTCGTTTTTGCAGAAACGGCCTGACCGGCACGTTTCGCAGCAGACGTACACGATGATAATATGCAGTTTCTTGGCAATATGGTTTTCTAGAAATAGTCGACGACTATCCAAAAGGTATTCTATAACCGAAGAGGTAATCTTTCTTACTCTGAAAGTCTTCAAATGAAATTTCTCTAGTTTCAATCGAAAAATATGCATATCACGATTTACTCTACTGTCCTGAACCGTCACCATTATCGTAACGTGGGGTAATCTATTGTTTAGCGAACCAGAATTTTCGGAAGAAGTAAAAGTTATTTCTTCTCTCCTGTTAATAGAATTTTATTGAAGGAACAAAAATTAGATTGTAACATAGTTAAGAAAAACCTATCAAGCTATGCCAATATTAAATCACTACTTGGAGATGGTCTGGAAGACGTATTAGATGCTGACCATCATCCTTTAGTCAGAACACTTTCAAGAGCAGAGATTCATCCAGAAAATCTTGCAAAGATTAAACACGGAGACAAGGCTCTAGGCTTATTTCTGAAAGAGAAACAACCAAAATTGAAAAGAGTGAAAAGCGGTTTGATCAACCCTGACGAATATTATCCTACTATGGATGAGATTCTTCTAGCTGCCCATTTTAAATCAGAATACGAAACAGAGATTCAATACTCTATAGATAACACGCGTGTAGATTGCAGAGTGGACATCAATGGAACAGAGATTTTGGTTGAGGTGATCAGTCTGGATATTGCGGAAAAAATGAAACAATCCACAGCGATGGTGAGATTGAATCCCAATAGATTAAGAGAAAAGATCCTAGATAAAATACAAGATCGAAAAGAAAAGTCACAAATTGCAATTTATGCGGAATATAGTCCTTCTCCAATCTTTTTAGCCATCAACAAAACAAGAAGTCCAGACATTGATGAATCTGATCTTGATTATGTCCTACATGGTACACCTCAGACAATAATCGTCCGTGATCCCGAAGGTAGGCTAATTGGATCTTATCAAACAAGGAATGATGATTCGATAACTAAAGAAAATAACTGGAAGTATGTAAGTGGTTTAATACTCTTCAGTGAGCATTTTGATTCAAAGAATGCAGAAATTAAGCTTTATGGTAACATACACAAGAACGATTTAGGCCGTCCTGTAAGTGATGAGATAATAGAGAAAATGAAACATACATTGTTTGATAGATCGCTCTAACACTGAAATTCTTTACGGAATCTCGTTGCCGAGAATACGCTGTTCTGTATACGCGCTTCTCGTGGATCATATTTGCTACAAACAACCGCAGCGTATTGATGTCCAACCATACATTGACGCGGCAGCATCATACCATCTTTTCTATCTTCTCTTCCTTTAGCAGCTGCTGGCAGTATCGCCACCAGTGAAAGACTGTCCGGCAAGGCAGGCCTTGGTGATCCAGAAGAGACAATCACAAAGACTAGGAGACATGTCCCAGAGCGGGCCAGAGATAATGCGGGATAGGCACCATGGTGGTTCAGAACTGACTGTAGGTGTGCACCTGACAAGCATGTCAGTAGTGGAATGGGCTACCCCGCGTTATTAATTCGACAATTGCGGAATATTTACCTTTTGAGATTGGCCATATTGCCTAGCGCTTTAGGCCATGAAGGCGCTGTTAACTTCAATCTCGTCTTTCATAAAGAATTGGAATTAACAGTACCTGTTTTCGCATTCCCACTCAAATTGCCCAGCGCCAAACAAGCCAGCTAATGATATTTGCACGTGCATAGTTTCCTATTGATGCAACTCCGCAAAGACCTTGAGGATTTGGAACTACTGTGCTATTCTGTGTTATCAATCCCTGTTTACAGCCGCACCAGATCGTCAACTGGTGAAACCATGACAACCGCTCCCTCTCCACCGAGAGTTTTTTTCATCTTTTCCAAGATTTCCTCGACATCGTCAGCGTTTACAACTGTAGCAACAACCCTTCTTGTAGGATACGTACGGTCGACGGTATCTGATCCTCTTCCTGATTCAACCCTTTGTCTTCCTTTGGTTGCGCCTCTTACATCATAGATTGTTGCTTCAAGACCACAGATGTTTAGTGTAGATATGATACCATCCACGTTTTCAGGCTTTAGAAGCACCGCAAGTCTCTTCATGTTTTTCGACTCCTTGCTCGGCTTTTCGGAGTATCTCACTGCAAATGGCGCCGTCAAGTTGTTACGTGCCATAATATAATCAACGCCGCGCAATAGAAAAGTCTTATGATCAGTGG
>JBBISN010000073.1:0-6600 GCA_037441265.1 Nitrososphaera sp.
CTTTACGTGGATATCCTCGAAAGCTCCGCCTGCAAACACCCCGACAACGCCGTTCTTTACCTGCCTTCCCTCTGGCGTGTCTACACCAAAATCGGTGCTCCATTTCAGCACGTTGAAAAAGTCGTCCAAGTCTTTTCGCCTGACAATTCCCCACTTGCATTCTAGTACGTATGTTACGGGCTTGGCAAATACCGATGGTGTCACTGTCCATACTCTGTCTACTTCGGCGCTCTGCCTCCTGTCCCCTACACTCTTTATAAGATGGAGAGTAATGCGCCGGGGGTTCATTCTGCCGGTGCCATTGTTCCTGTGGTTCTGCATCCGAAATTCAGCCCCTACAGTGAACTTGTCAATGAACCATTCAACGCAAGCTTCCCAGTTGTGGCCTATACGGTTCGCCCTTCCCTTGCTTATTCTGATGTAGTTCTTTGCCATTTCAAGAGAAGCGCTCAACACCTCAGCATTCATTGATTCGTGGTAATAATAGCGATAAGCGTCAAAGAGCTTTACCTCTCGGATGGATGGATAGAGTTGCATAGCCCGGGTAATGGCTGATTCAGCCTCTATATCTGAGGCTTTGAGCATGTCTTTGATCTGATTTATGCTTGTGACCCTACATAGCTCGGTTTCACTCACTACAAGGTTTCTTATTGCCAGTACACGCTGCACCAGCGGATTTGTTGATGCATTATCCTTCAGCGCTTCATTTGTACGCAGGACAGCCTGTTTTAGGGCGGCAAGGTCCCCGTCGTTTTCTTGCCACTGTTTGTTTCCGTCGTTGCACTGCTCAATCCATGTAATCAGATAGCCTTCCTGAAAAGGAGATTGTGAATCATGTGTTTGGTATCCTCGGACATACAGCAATCCTTTCCTTTCGTACCTTCTGGCAGTGGTCATGATGTCTGGCATTGTTACCCCTTTTTCTTTCAACGCGTTGAAAATCTCTGTAGAATAGAATGCCTTGTCTGAATGCTCTTTGAGGAAATTCAAGACAAGCTGCGCTTTGCTTTTACTCCCCCTGTTGCCGCGCTTATCTGAATATTCAGAGCTGAATTGTACAAATCTGTGGCCGTCAATGACAGCTGTGGTGGTTTCTGTACCTGCTCTTTGTTCTCCCCCTTGCCCCGTTTGGTAGTTGATAACGTAAAGGTGGAACATCCTGGTATTGCTCTTAAATCCACCTCTGCCCTTGAACTGCTTGTTATATCCAAACAACGGCCTGTCTGTCCTTAGAATAAGGCGCTTCCTCCACAGGTTTGACAGAAGATGGGATATAGTCTTTTCATCAATGCCGGTTGAACTGATGATTTCTCTAGCTGACTTTGGCCTGCCCTCGGCTAAAGCCGTCAGTACAGCTTTTGCGCAATATTCTCTGCCACGTACAGCCATCATATACTAGACCCTCCTAGGTACTTAAGGCAGGAAACGGGGTTCGAACGTCTGCTCGTATTGTGCGGTGCCGCAAAAATCTGATGTCGGTTACTCTTGCCTGTCTGCCCTGAAAGAGCAAGAATTCTGCTCCTTTGGACAAAGATAGATGGTGGACCGGGTGGGATTTGAACCCACGACCTCAGCAATGCCAATGCCGTATCCTACCGGACTAGACGACCGGCCCAACTGCAGTGATGGCTGGTCTTTTCACGATATTAATACCTTTAATGAAAAGCGATACTATTATTATTGTATACCATCTTTTTGATAACGTGGTCCTGGAGCAATCGGTAGGCGCCGTAATAAAATACGGGCCATCCGCAGAGAATATCGAGTCTTGTGAATTTCTGCTCCTCAGAAACAGGCGCGGCTTCTGGGGCTTCCCGCAGGGCCACAGGGAGAAAGGAGAGACTGAAATCCAGACCCTTGTGCGGGAAGTCAGGGAAGAAACCGGCATCACGGACCTGGACATCCAGTCATACATAGGCAAGATAACGTACTCTTTTTTCAAGGGCGACGGCACGAGATCAAGCAAGGAGGTCCGGTTCTACTATGCCACAACCCTTACCAGGGGCATCAAAATCTCCGAAGAGCACGAGGATTTCAGATGGATACCGCTCAAGGATGCGTTTTTGATGCTAAACCACGTCAAGCTTAGGCAGATCCTTGAGCGGGGCCACATGAAGGGCCTTTACTAACTGTCATACTCGCAAACATTGGTAATAGATTTATTTATAGCAGGGGACGAACTCTTCAAGATAAGCGCATCATGGTAGCATCAGGCGGCAAGAGGGTAGTCTTAACTGCAGATCGAAGCCTCATGACAAACTACAGAGGTAATTTTCTCTACGGCTTTATTGCATGCGGACCGTACGAGCTGGTCCCGGAATTCGTTTTTGACAAGCTGTTCTGTCCAAGCGTTGAAACAAACCATGCCACCGGCGAAGTCAAGGTGGCCCAGTGCGGCCTTAGAAGGGTAGAATCAGCACTTTTGAAGGAATACAGACGCGATGAGGTGTTCCTTGCCCACCCAGAGATGCTGGAAAAATGCATCGGTCCAGAGACAAAGGTGGTGGGCATCAACGTCATGGACCCGCTGGGAATGGCGCCGGTCACGACGACCATGTCTCCAGAAAAACTGTCGTACGTTGCCATGAAGTTCAAAAAGATGTGCGCTTCCATCATTCAGCTCAAAAAGAAATACAACTTTAAAGTCGTGGTCGGCGGCAACGGATCCTGGGAGCTGGCCAAGCCGGACAGGATGAAGATCCACGGCATCGATACCGTGGTCATCGGCGAGGCTGACGAGCTTGCCCTGGACCTGTTCCATGACCTTGAAGCCGGCGAGGCACCGGAGCTTTTGCACACCTTTGTTAGAAATATAGACAATATCCCCCTCATGCAGGGGCCCACCGTCAACTCGTTGATAGAGGCCATGCGCGGTTGCGGCAGGGGATGTGACTTTTGCGATGTAAACAAGCGCTCCAAGAAGGACTTTCCGCTAGAACGGTTGCAAAAAGAGGCCAAGATAAACCTGGATTACGGCTTTGACTCCATCTGGCTTCAGTCTGACGAGATGCTGCTTTACGGCTGCGACAACAAGGACTTTGTCCCCAACGCCGACGCCATCACAGCACTCTGGTCTGGCCTGAAATCAGTGGGCGCCCGGTTTGTTGGAACGACCCACATGACCCTGTCGGCAGTGGCATCGTCGCCGGATCTTATCAAAAAGATGTCAGAGATAAACGAGATGAATGAGGGAAGCGGCAGATGGCTGGCCACGAACCTGGGTGTTGAAACCGTCGCCCCGCGCATGGTCAAGAAGCACCTTGGCGTCAAGACAAAGCCATTCCAGCCAGAAGAATGGGGCGCAGTGGTAAGGGAAGGATGCAAGATTCTCAACCAGAACAGGTGGTTCCCCGCTCTCACACTCATCATCGGATGGCCCGACGAGACGCCAGACGAAACCCAGTATACCATAGACCTCATTGAAGACTTTAAGCAGACCAACATGCGTGGCATAGTTGCACCTCTTCTGTACCAGGACTTTTCTGAAAAGAACTCGATGCACTTTGGCAACCTCAACGAGGCCCAGTTCACGCTGTTCTGGAGTTGTTGGCAGCACAACCTGCGCGTTATAAACGACATCATACCGATCATCATCCGAAACAAGAGCTACGGCCCAGCCATGAAGATGTTCATGGCCATGCTGATAAAGGCAGGAACATGGGCCATCATGAGGTACCTGCGCGGCCAGTGCAAGGAGCTCTTCAACGGCCAGCTGCCAGAAGACATCATCGCCAGGTACACGAACAAGAGATCTGTAACGGCATCTTTGCCGCCAAAGCTCTAACCTTATTTTAGTAATATTTAAAGCGCAGGGTCCTAGTAATTTCTTCGCCTTTGAAAAAGGTTCTTTTTCTTTCTGCAAACCCGCAGGGTAGTGACCCGCTCAAGCTCATCAGAGAGTGTAACAACATAAAGGACAAGATCAGGTCCGCCAACCACGCCAACCAGTTTGATTTTGATCAGAGACACGAAGCATCAATTACTGCATTGCAGAGGTACCTGCTGGAGGACAAGCCCCAGATCGTGCATTTTTCCGGCCATGGCACAAGCGAGGGCACTTTGCTTTTTCAGGATTCCAAGGACCAGCCCGAAGAGATAAGGATAAGGGCCATCGCCAATTTATTCAAGATACTGAACGAGCGCAAGTCCATCCCAAAGGAGCAAAAGATCCAGTGTGTGGTTCTCAACGCCTGCTATTCGCAGAAGATGGCAAGGGCCATCGCCAAGTACGTGGATTGCGTAGTCGGGATGTCAAACGAAGTCAGAGACGATGCGGCCAACGCCTTTGCCGAGAGTTTCTACTACAGCCTGGCTTCCGGCGAAAGCATCAACATTGCCTTTGAGCTGGGAAAGAACCAGGTAGAGATGCTCAACATCCCCGGCCAGGACATACCAAAGCTGGAATGCCGCGAGGGTGTGGATCCAGACGAGATCAGCCTGATAATCGAAGAAAAACAAGAGCCGGAGGTCATCGAAAGGCCAAAGGAACCAAAGTGGAGCGAGCTAGAAACAGAGTACGAAAGGGAAGAACCAGAACACGAGGAAAAGACCTTTCAGTTTATAGGTAAATGGAAGATGCAGATTTTTGATCCTGCAGGGAGCATAATTTTTGTCACCCTTGCAACCGACGGCACGATGGAGGGCTCGCAGAACACGATGTATGGGAACCTGCCCTTCGTAGGAAACTGGTATTTTGAACCCAACCAGCAGCTGCTTGAGATGCACGGAGTCATGATGGGAAACCCATTTTCTTTTGGCGTCTTTATTCAGAGCAAGCAGGGCAACGCCTACCACGGTGTGGGCACCGATGGTTTTCGGTACATCCTGACAAGAGTTGGCTAGATCCCGACAGCAAGCAGATTTAGCTGAGGTTTTTTATTGCCTCGTCTGCCAGCGTGGCGATCTTTGGAGCCAGCACGATAAAGTAGTTCCGGTCAGCCCGCTCCACTGAGGATACTGTCTTGTGTTTTCTGCCTGACACGTCGAATTCTATCATGCCGGGCTCCAGCGCGCCTTTTGTGTAGATCATCATCATGACCTCGCCGGTCAGCGGGCTGAGCGGGACGATGGAGAAGATGTATCCTTTGTAAGAGCTGATGGGCATGACCTGCTTTCCATACGGGGCGATGGAAGCAAGATAAAGGAAAATATCATCTACATTATCAAATTCTTCATATTCAAACTTCATATCTTGTGATTCCCGTTGAGGATGATATAAGGCTTTAAAAAAGGAAAAAAGATTAGCCGTACGACTCGAACTTGATGTCGTAGCTGCCGTCCTTTCTCTTGTTGCGTTCTGTGACAAAGCCTTTTGGAATCAGGTAATCCAGGGCCCCGTCTACAGTTCCCTGCCAGCCGCATATGTAAAATGAAGTGTTCTCCGGCGTGACTTTCTCACCGACCAGTTCCTCCAGCGGCGAAAGGTCTTTGCCAGCCTTTGGTCTGAGGAAGGACTCGACCCTGCCTTTCTGGCCATTCCAGGTCCTGTTGAACCATTCCTGCGGCCTGCTTATGCTGGCGCGGTACCTAAAGTTCCAGACGTCTTTGCCCTTGTCAAGGCTTTCGTCCTCGTACGCGGTGAGCAGTTCTCTGTATCCAAGCTCATCCACATAGCTTGCGCCATGCAGCACCACAAGTTCGCGCTTGCTTCCTGTAGAATGCAGGTGCATAGAGTAGGAGACAAAAGGCGCCAGTCCTGTTCCACCGCCGATCATGACAACCCTTCTGTCGTCAGGCCTGCCGTCTGGGAACTTTTCATTTATTGTGAATATGCCGGTTGGCTTGACCCACACCAGGTCATCGCCTTCCTTCATGTTGAAGAGCTGGGTAGTCAGTCTTCCGGGTACTGGTTTTCTAACCCACCGGATGTACAGCTCCCAGCATTTCTTTTGTTCTGGCGGCGAAGCAATCGAATAAGCTCGCCGGATGATCTTGCCCTCACTTGGTACGTTGGTGCCTATGGTGAGAAACTGTCCGGCCTTAAAATCTGGTATCTGTCCGTTATCTGGCGTAATCCTAAAGACTGCAAGATCCTCCTTGATTACCTGTAGATAGGTGATCTTGCCCTTGTTGTCAACAACCATATCTCCGTCAAATTCGAACAATGTTAGATAAATACATTGTTACACGCTTGTACGTATGAATCAGTAGTATACCGATCGGCATGCAACGAATGCCATCGAAGGACCATACCCATGCATTCGGGCTGTCGGAACTAGGTTTTAATCTGATTGATGCTGATATCTCTATGATGAGGGACCTGTTCAAAGGAAGGAGCTTCTCTTCAAAATCAGACGAGGTAGACGAGCTTACCAAGACCATCAACGAACAGAGCGACGAGCAGCGCAAGATTGTTTCCCAGTTCGACAGGGCCATGAACGCCTTTGCCACTGAAAGGTCGCTTGAAACATGTCTTGAAGCTCTGAACCTTGCTATCCAGCTTTCAAACGTAAGAAGCAAGATTGCAGAATCGTACGAATATTATGCAAGGATGCTTGAAAGAGAGGTTGTCCGGCTTACAAAGCAGGTCGGAGACGGTCAGGCCTGACCTTCTTCAAGAACCATCACGGGCATCGAGATTTTCTTGTACTCGTCAAAAAG
>JBBISN010000074.1:0-3537 GCA_037441265.1 Nitrososphaera sp.
TGAAAGTTTTGGACTTATTATACCGTCTTGCCGGTGTTTATCAAAGAACCTTTTTTCCCGCTCTCCCCAGCTGACGGTATCCCAGTTGCTTCCCCAGGTCTTGTTCTTTAGATAGTCGGCATCAAAAGTTGGCTTTACCCCAAATGCCTGCATCCATATTACCTTGGCCTGATTTGAGAACTTTAGGTCCAGCGCGAAGGGACTTTCTTCAACGGCCGAGCACATGACGTCAAATGTGGGCTTGGCATCATCCTCGAAGTACGGTCCAGCATTTCTGATGCCAACGTCGTGCATGAGGCCCAGGTTATGCGCAACCTCGTGTGCCACAACCAGGGAAATGCTGGCAGCCATAGCGTCTGCGGCGGTGTAAAAATCCTTTGTTGAAGCATATTTTTTCTCATGCAAGCTAACCGGATCTGTTGTCAAGGCCGGCTCAAAAAAAGTTGTCTTGATCCCGACGGGTTTTTTCATCCTTCTTTTCCCACTTCCGATGGGGGAAGTGTGGGGGAGCCTGTACTTCTTGCTTCCTTGCTCGACATCGAAGCTAATTTCAAAATCTCCGGCAACACCAACGGATTTCTGGAGGGTGTCCTGGGTGATAATAAACGTCCAGAAAGGTATCTCCATCGGCTTCTTGGCGTCTCTAAGAATCCACAGGTTTCCTCCCACGTCCTGATGTTTGAAAAGACTGGTAAAATCACCTACAACAGTCGAAACAGCTGCATCGTCCTGCCATCTGGCGGTCGCTCCAGCAAATCCTGCATCAAGAAACTTTTCTTCCAGTACTTTTTTCATTTCTGATTGCAGCCGTTTGCGTATATCCGATCGCATCTTGGCAGCATCGCTGACACCGGCGACATTCTTCAGCAAATAGGGTGCTTCCGGTATTATGTCGTCTAGCAGATCGTTCATCAAGATAAATTGCAGACTTGATCCAGCATACTTTTCAAAGGGAATCGCATCAGAGCCGCTCCATTTGATTGGAATGATCTGCGCGTCGACAGGAGAAGACGGCCAGCTTGCACCGATATTTGCAGACAACCCCTGCGTCAGGTAAGATTCATGTAGCAGAATACAATTGCCTATCAAGAAATCAGTATACTTTTGTGCGCCTGAAGACATTTTTGTCGTTGTTTCAATTTCATGTTTGCGGCGAATTCTCAAATGGAGGATATCTGACTTGCCTGCCTCGGTAGGAGACGCTACACTGCCTGTCTCTGCTATGGCCTGCAGTTCCAGGAAATTACCCTCGCTAAAAGAATCCAGCATGAAGGGGAATGGTATGACGAATTCGCGGTTAAGAAATGTTACAACAAATGCATCAATTCCGCGTATGCACTCCGGGTCAAATCCAAGCGCCGAATTCCCGATATACGGATCTGTTGCGCCGTCCTTCTTTATTTCAAATGTAATCCTCGAGTCCATTGGTGCCTTTGTATTTCGATGAAATTTTCCGTGTAAC
This sequence comes from Nitrososphaera sp., assembly GCA_037441265.1. Lineage (GTDB taxonomy): Archaea > Thermoproteota > Nitrososphaeria > Nitrososphaerales > Nitrososphaeraceae > Nitrososphaera. Next base: position 1,463 of record JBBISN010000074.1, read on the forward strand.
GTTGCTATAAGACGCGGCTGCGGATTTTCTGCTTTCCCTTTTTCGCTGCCTGTATCAGTTAACTCTAGGATCTTTATCCTGCCGTCAGACGGGTCAGCAATTTTAGCGTCGTCCCCGCCAAGTTCGAGAGCAATATCTACGCGGTTTGTTGATTCCGACGCAACGGGGTTATTGCTGGGCTTCCATGTAAATTGAACCGTCAAATCAATCCTCTCCCTTTTCTTGATGATCGACAGCGCGCAGCCTTATGAAAGAAGGATCGCCGTTACGCCTCTCTTGGTCTGACATGTAGTATGCCTGGACCGGTTCTACGCCTTTACCACACCTGATCGTATAATGATCATCCGGAAGAAACTCGTGAAAAATAGTACCATTGATGTCAGTGCTTCCATCAATCTGCTTTCCAGTAGATTCCCCGACTAGGGTGTATTTTGTATTGGTAAGAAAAGACGCACCGTTCTGATCGTACAATCGGGCTCGAATAAAGCAGGCTCCTGATGGTGCTGCAGGTCCAACTAAATGTTCGCTAGCAAACGATCTCTGCTGGCCCTTGGTCGTTGAGCCTGGTTTCTGGCAGGATGGGGTATTGGTCAACCAGACTGGCCCCCTTTACATAGTACAAGTCATATCATAAAAAGTTGATATCCGTTGTCAGAAAGGCTAGGGCTTGCTTTTTCCTTCATCGTCCTCGACGGCCCATGGAAACCATCTGCCAATCAGCTTGGCCCAGTCTATCTTCAATGAAAAGTACACGATGACTCCAAAGACGGCGATGCTTGCGACCGTTATCAGGATAAGCGAAGTGTCGTCCGTCGCATTTGAAAGCATGTCTTCTACAAGCGGCCGGCCAAGAAATACGGAGCTCCAGACTATGGCCTCGTTCATGACCATCTTGCCCCCAAACGTGGCTAGGGCAAACTTCCAGGGGCTGTACTTTGCCAGGCCAAGGGGTATGTAGACAATGTCGTCAGGGATGGGCGTGGCAGCTGCAACAAACGCGCCGGGCCAGCCGTACCTGCTGACCAGCTTTTGCAATGGAAGCATCCTCTTTCTGGTCTTCTCTGACAGCGCGTTTCGGCCATAATAGCTTGCAAGGAAGATTATGGTCTTGGCAATGACGGTGCCAACCGAGCTTACAAGGGCTATCAGGTGCGGGTTAAAGTTCTGGTTGAAAGAAGCCGTTATCAGCAGCGGAAAGTATGGAATTGGCACGAACACGATGATGCTGGCCAGAAGACTGACGAGGAATATTCCGAGATAGCCAATCTCGTTGTTGAACGGGAACAGGTCTTCAATGCCAACCAACTGTCAACTAGCTCTGGTTCATTCCCTTATTAGTATGCCCTTCCAAAGTACGCCAGCTTCTTTGACGGCCCGTTGCACAGGATGCAGTTTTCCGGCATCCCCGCCTGGTCAAAGGGTATTACTCGAATATCGGCTCCAGTCTCCTCCTTGATGCGGACCTCGCATTCCGGGTTTCCACACCAGCCGGCAGGCACAAAGCCTCCCTTGCCGTCCATGGTCTTTTTGAATTCCTGATAATCGGTAGGCCTTGTAACGTGCGAGTCCAGCAGGCTTTTTGCTCGGGCAAACAGGTCGGACTGCACCTTGCCTAAAAGCAGGCTTGCCGTCTCGACTGCCTTGCCGCGCTCGGACAGCATCTTCTCCCGGCTGTCACGGCGGACAAACTCGACTTGACCCTTCTCAATGTCCCGCGGCCCCAGGTTTATGCGCAGGGGCACGCCCTTCATCTCCCACTCGTTGAACTTCCAGCCGGAGGTGTATTCATCGCGGTCGTCAAGGTGCACCCGGATTCCTGCTGCCTTTAGCTCTAAAGCAAGCTCGCCGGCCTTTCCCTTGACCAGTTCGGCGTCCTTGTCTTTGTGTATGGGCACTATTACCAGCTGTATGGGCGCGACCTTGGGAGGCAGGATGAGCCCCTTATCGTCGCCGTGAACCATGATTATGGCACCGATGAGACGCCAGGACACGCCCCACGATGTCTGCCAGGCGAAGTGCTCGGCTGTGTCCCTGCCCAGATACTTGATATCAAAGGGCTTTGAAAAGTTCTGCCC
>JBBISN010000074.1:3637-6465 GCA_037441265.1 Nitrososphaera sp.
AACGGCTTTGTGGCCTTGATCTCTGCCCGCAGAGCCGTGTTCCAAAAGTTGATCTTGAGTGGAAGATCCCGGTAGCTGGTAATCCATTTTGAGAATATGGAGTATGCCAGCGTCTCTGAGGTTGGCCGCAGCGCCAGTTTTTCGCCGATGTCGTTGTTCCCGGCCTTGGTGACCCAGAACACCTCCGGCGTAAAGCCGGCAAAGTGATCCTCTTCACGCGCCAGCAGGCTTTCAGGTATCAATACTGGAAGAAAGCCGTTCTGGTGCCCAGTCTCCTTGAATCTTTTGTCAAGTATGTCGCGGATTGACTCCCAGATGGCATAGCCGTAAGGTTTGAGAACGATGAACCCCTTGACCGGGGCGTAATCGGCAAGACCAGCCTTGAGCACCACCTGCGTGTACCAATCGCTAAAATCCTCGGTTTTCTTGACGGTGATGCCGGCTTCCTTTGCGCTCAATATCTGCAGACAGTTCTGGCAGGGTTTATGAAGTTTTGTCTAAAGCGGATTGCCCTTGCAGTAGACCTGCCCGGATACCCTGCTGTGGAAGTTCCTGCAGACGTAGCACTGGACGAAGGCCACCTCCTTGTTGAGCACGGGGCAGTTGACAGACTCCTGCTTCATGCGCTTGAGCATCTTGGGGCTAACTCCCTTGAGCTTTAGCTTGCCTTTCTCGTCCATCATACCCACCGACATGAGCTCGGCCTTGGCCTCGTCTGTCAGCTTGGGAGACTTTTCCACCTGGTTTATCTTGACAAGGTATTTCACACCTTCGGGAAGGGGTTCGCTCATTGAATACGACTTCGTTGCGGCAGTATATCACCGTTTGCGAACTAGCCGTACTTGAGGGCAATGTCCTCAAAGACGTCTGCCACGTCGGCACACCGGTCGTGCGCGCCTTCCAAGACGTCGTAGATCTCTTTCATCTTTATTATCTGGACCGCGTCGTTTGTCTTGAACAGCTGCGCTATCGCGGTCCGGTAGATGACGTCGGCCTCATGCTCGTACTGGCTGATGTTGTGGCAGTGCTCTATCAGGTCGTCGGCATTCTTAAAGCCACGCAGCTTCTTTGTCAGCGAGTAGACTTCCTGGGTAGACGAAAGCAGCATCTTGGCCAGCTCTGTCATGTACACCGTGGGCGATGTTACGTCAAACAGTATGATGCTTCCTGTCAGCCGGTCGGTGTAGTCAATTATCTGGTCAATCTCGCCGGTCAGCGCGGAGATGTCCTCCTTGTCCAGCGGCGTTACAAAGCTCTTGTTGAGCAAGGTGTAAACGTTGTGGGTGATTTTATCGCCCTCGTGCTCCAAGTCCTCGATCTTTGTTTTGTACTCGACGACCCTGTCAAAGGATGACATCATCTCGACAAGCGTGCTTACGGCCTTTAGCAGAACCTCTCCCTGCGACTCGATGGATGAAATTATGTCGTTGTCAGTAGAACGCAGCCAAGACATGAAACCCTGCTTCATTTATGACTGGCATTATACTGCATGCCTATATGAAGTCAATTGTTTGCAACTCCTACATATTCTATATAGAACATGTAGATCTAGCTCATTAATCTGGGCCTCTGAACCACAGGTATGGCGGCGTCAACCTTTTCACAGGATATCATTAGCACATCAGAGATCTCCGAAGCTATTCGGAGCCTGCAGGTGATCAGCTGCGACTTTTGCAAGGTGGGCAAGGCTTCGTACGACGTCTTTGTAGACGGCAAGGTAAGGATGCTCAAGCGCTGCTGCGAGCAGTGTTTCATCTCTATTAACGCGCAACGCCGGCAATAGCGTTTATCAGCAACAGCGCCGCCGCGGCTATGGCTGCGCTGGCCGGTATGGTTATGATCCAGGCGTAGACTATTCTCTTGCCAAGGCCCCAGCGGACGGCGGACAGCCTGCGAGTCGAGCCAGCTCCCATGATGGCGCCGGATATGGCATGGGTCGTGCTTACCGGTATCCCCAGCCAGGCCATGGAAGTCAGGATTGCCCCGCCGCCAGTCTCGGCGCAAAACCCCTGGTATGGCTTGAGGTTGGTCAGCCGGAAGGCCATGGTTTTGACTATTCTCCAGCCGCCAAAGAACGTGCCAAGGGCTATGGATGCGGCGGCGGTGATGATGACCCAGAGAGGAACCTGAAATGATTTTGACTCAAGGAATCCGCCAGCGATGAGGAGAGCCGTGATCACCCCCATGGTCTTTTGGCCGTCGTTGGCTCCGTGGGTAAGGGAGAAAAATCCCGAGGAAAAGATCTGCAGTTTTCCAAAGGCCCGGTTGACCTTGGTTGACGGCGAGCGCCGGAATGCATACATGACTGCGATAGAAAAGGCCGCGGCGATGGCAAATCCTACCATTGGAGATACGACCATGAACGTGAGCACCCGCTCTATGCCGCCGGTTATGATCCCCTGAACGCCCCCGGCGATGAGGGCTGAGCCTACCAGGCCGCCTACCAAGGCATGGCTGCTTGACGAGGGAAGCCCAAACCACCATGTGATGAGGTCCCAGGCGATGGCGCCAATCAGCCCAGCTAGGATGACGTATATGGTGGAGAACTCTGGCTGGATTATCCCCTTGCCTACGGTTGCTGCAACTGCGGTCCCAAAAATGAAGGGTCCGGCAAAGTTTGCGGCGGCTGCAACAGAGACTGCCTGCAACGGGCGTAAAACACGCGTGCCGACTATGGTTGCTATGGAATTGGCAGCATCATGGAACCCGTTTACAAAGTCAAAGAAAAGCGCGGCGGCGATGGCTCCGTAAACTACAAAAACAGCGCCTTCCGCGGCTACCAATGTTGATCATGCATAATTGTAGAAGGATATAGCCGTTTTGCATAA
>JBBISN010000075.1:0-6428 GCA_037441265.1 Nitrososphaera sp.
TCTTCCCGGAGAAGAAACCAAGCACTACCACAAAAGCATCCTTTGAAGTGCCTGCAGACGGAGGATCTTCCCAAGTAAAACAAGTGAGCCTAGTTTCGGGCGGCGCACCAGAATCAGCAGCAATGAACATAGCAGCATCGGCAACTGCACCGGCTTCCGCTTCAGCTCCGATGTCGGCCAGCTTTTTCCAGTTGATGGCTGCATTAGGGATTCCAGCCGCAGCAGTGGCAAGCTTTTTTGGAATAAGGACCATCAGACAGAGAAAGGACAGTGAACTCTAGCCGGCAAGAATGCCAGCCGGCTCTCTCCTTTTTATTTCCAAGTTACAATCGACGATTGCAGATTAAGAATCCGCCTACTATGTTTTCCACAGACTGTCTATCAAATGCTCATTGCCGGGTTACCAATAGCCGCGGCTGCTGATTTGGAGACCAGAAACGGAAATGTCGCATCTTGTGAACGTGAAGCGCCCATTCAAGTAAGGTTTAATTGATCTTGCAAGTCCATTCGAGATGGAAAAAGTAAATTAATCATGCTGGATTTGTCGTCTTTTGTACTTCAGCTGGGGATAACTGATTCCAACTTTGATCTGACCAATCCTGTCACGTATGTGTACATCATCTCGCTGGCGGTTATACCGTTCTTCATGTTGTACGGCCAAAAGATGCAGTCCAAGGTTATCCTTGGCGAGATCTCAAAGTCGTTGCTCAAACTCAAGACCATGAAAGACAGTGCGAGAAACGAAGCCATAGATCACGTCAAGCAAACGCTGCAGTCTCAGACCGATCCCACGGAAAGAATCGACAAGCTTCTAGAGTTCTTTGCAATAATGCCTGTGGACATTGATCCAAACGGCCTTGTGCGCAAGATCGAGCACATAACCCGGATCAAGGACGAAAGGATGCGGCTTGAGGTAAGCAAGCTGTGCCCCAACATCGGCGACTACGAGATATCCAAGATCGAAAACATGCTTGAAGCTGCCACTGCGCTGAACATAATCTACAAGGTGGTCCGGCACTTTTACCTGATGGGAAAGCGTACAACCAGCGTCTTTGTGCTGGTGCAGCTGCAGATGGTCATGCCGCTTTTGCTGGAAGAAGCCGATGCCCTGCAAAAGGCCATAGGCACCTTCAAGAAGGGCCAGCCCATCGGCGATGGCATCGGCCCCATGGTCGTTGGCAGGATGATGCTTGGCAAGGAAAAAAAATACGCCGCCAAAGAGACGGTGTTTTCCGAGATGGAGCATAACGGGCGAAAGCTGTACCTGCTAAAGGCCGAAGGGCCAGCCGGGACCGTTGGCAGGCCCGGAGAGGCGATTCAGAGGCTGGCCGGCGACCTTGGGATCAAGTTCGATGCCATAATCATGATAGATGCGGCCCTCAAGCTGGAGGGCGAGAAGACCGGCGCCGTTGCCGAAGGTGTGGGCGCAGCCATAGGCGGCATCGGGGTGGAAAAATACCACATAGAGGAGATCGCCACAAAGCTAAACATCCCTATGTATGCCGTTATAGTAAAGCAGTCTGTCCACGATGCCATCACCGTCATGAGAAAAGAGATAGCCGACGCTTTTGAAAAGGCAACCAGCGCTGTCTACTCTCTGGTTGATGACAAAACTCTGGAAGGCCAGTCCATACTGATCATCGGCGTTGGAAACACCATGGGGGTAAGCCAATAGCATGTTTGGAAGCAAGAAGGAACCCCGGCCCACGATATACACGGAAGAGACCTGCGGCTCCTGCGGGGAAATTGCCCGGCGGTCCTTTGAAGAAGGCGACTACGTCTTTAAGCAAGGATTCCAGTGCAAGAAATGCTCGTCGTCAACCATGGTAACTGCGGTGTACGGCGAGTATCCGCCAGAGAAATCCTAGGCCGTTATGACGGTGGCCCCGTTTTCGTTGGGGATGATCGTATGCTCGGCCTGCACCACCATCTTGCCATGCCCCTCCACAAGTATGGGGTACGCATGAACGTTCTTCTTCTTTAAGAGTACGTCTATCAGGCTTCTGAGCCTGGCCTCTTCGTATTCTTTTGTGAGCCAGCGGAGGGCAAACGGCAGCGTCTTGTATCTGTTCCAGATATGTTCAAGCAATTCATCTGCTTCTCTGTCCTTGCTGGGCTTGCGGGACGTGATGCCAAATATGTTCTTCACCTTGCCGTCGCGGACTATGCCCAAGCCGTCCTTGGTCGTGGCAAACGGTTCTATGGCATAGGCCTCGGTTGCCAGCAGCCCAAAGGACGAGCCGATGGTCCAGATATTTGGAATCGACTTGCCAGCATGTATGACGTACTGCTGCAGCGAATGGCCGCTCAGGTTCTGTATGGGTTTAAAGCCCATCCTGGTAATGATGTTTTCAATGGACTTGCCGATGTCGCTTGCCTTTGTGTTGACCCTTGCCATGCGCACCGCCTCAGAAAGGGCCGTCTCCGCGGCCTTGACCATCGGGTCGTACCTCGGATCGTAGCATACCGTGACGGCGGTATCGGCAATGTACCCGTCGACGTGGACCCCGATGTCTATCTTTAGGATGTCGCCTTCCTTGACCGTTATCTGGTCGTTTGGCTCCGCAGTATAGTGCGCGGCTATCTCGTTAAGGCTGGTGTTGACCGGGAACGCCGGTTCTGCGCCCATCGCCCTTATCTGCCCCTCTACGGACTCGCAGATCTCAAAAAGAGTCGAGCCAACATGGTACTTTTTTCTGGCCCGTTCCCTGACCTCTGATGCTATCCTGCCGGCTTTGAGATAGCCGTCTACGTTCATTCCATGAACTCGGGCAGGTTCTTATATAGAGATTGCTGAGTTTAAACTATACTTTTTAAAGGATTATCTGGTAACATATCAATGAAGCTTTATGAGTTATTTCTAGCGTCGCCAAAATCATAATACACCGTCTATTCTACAAAACAAAAAACTAAAGTCACACGTAAATAGTTTAGACTATATGTTGGTTTTTAGACCGATATATTCTAATCAGTTTTACCGAACTTTGTCATTATCTTTTTTAACCTTTTTTGTGTTCTACTTCGGGACCCTTGCTTTTGCTGAGGCCTCTGGAGAAAATTTTAAACCAATCAACGTATTAGATGATAATAACTCATACGGCGTTGGGAATACTGTAAGAATTTTCTCGAAAAACATGGATCAATACCTGAAGGATATTAGCGTTAATGCCACGGCAATAATTGATTATGGTTGCGCATTATCGGTATGTACCTTTCAGTTGAATCACGATCATCAAACTTTTCCTATTAATTACAAGATTATCGGCGTCTTACACGATATTACAATTGACAAGGAAAGTAAATCCCTGAAGATCGATATTAGTACAAAGAATGAAAATGCTGTGCTTTTGATCGCTCTTCCCAAAGATGTAATCCAGTCAATGGATAATGACAGTACTATGGAGACTTCTTTCGTGGTAATGGTAGATGGAAAACGACAGGAATATGAAGAGAAAAATGAAGTGATTGCAAATAATGATTTACATGTGACTGATCCTGCTAACGTCAGAGTGTTGTCGATACCATTCAAAAACGATAACAAAACGATAGAAGTGATTGGTACAAAAATAATTCCAGAATATGACAGTTTTGCGCTGGGGCTAACCGTGGTATCAATTTTTTCATTCGTGGTTGTTTTGGGCAAACTTGGACGCTTGTCTGGTCAATTCCGATTCAAGTAATCTTGGTTTCATGACATCATCCTGATTGATAATTGGATTCGTTCATTGGAAACATTTTTTGCATCAGGTTAGAAATGAATGGTCCCAATACTAATTAGTTGGTTTTCAATTGTTTTTGGTTGCTTCTGGCAGAGTAACTGTTCACATTTTACACGAACATCAAAAATAGTAGGTTAAAATCTATTAACTAGAGATTGTGCGCTCTAGCCAAAGCCGTCTGTGCCGTAGATCTTGACCAGGGTGCGCAGCTCCAGCGTCGTGATGGGCAGCTGGTCTTTGTTCTGCCAGAAGTCAAACACCGGGGACATCAAATACCCGTCGTTTGTGGCCATGTGGCCAAGGCCCAAGACGTGCCCTATTTCATGGTCCGCTGAATTCCTGAACGCATACGACGGAAGATCGATGTCCAAATTGCCGTCGCCGTGAAGGACCGTTGGCGAAAGGTAGACGTCTGCAGTCCTGGCGATGCCGCCATTAAAGTTGACCGACGTATACGCTCCGGTCTGCTTCGGATAGCCCGGAAAATCCTTGTAAGATTGGTAAATGTAGATTCTGACATCGCAGTATTCCCGTTCCATCTGCTTTTCTGTTGCCACGTACCTGGCGTTGATGTTCCAGAAATCCTGATTGTTTGTGTACTCCCTTAGGGCCTGCCTCCAATCCTGCACGGCCAGCTTTGTCCACACATAGTAGGTGTTGGGGACGCCGTCTTCCTTGAATATGCAGGCTTGAATCGTGTCCTTGTCCCATCTATAGTCGGTTGTGGGGACAGTATTTTCTGCGTGGTTCGTCTGCTCTTCATAATGCTCTGCCGCAAAAGCCGGCGTCAGGATGACTGGGATCAGGAAAAGCAGAATGAACGGTATGCGCAAGCCATCCATTCTTTGCACTATGTACTATTATGCTTTGTTCTCAGGTAAAGCTCTTGTCGCCTTTGTCCAACGTGGCAATGTTTATGGATTGCTCGATGTTTGAGACAAAGATGATTCCGTCTCCATGCTCGCCGGTCCTGGCTGACTCGACAATAGCCTGCACTATGGCGTCTATCTGTCCGTCAGGCACGGCTATCTCAAATTTGACTCTTGGCAGCAGGTCATAAGCCACGGGCTGTCCCCTCCACTGCAGGTGGAGTTCTCTTTGCTTGCTCCAGCCTGACACGGTAGAAATAGTCATGCCACCTATTCCCAACTGCCTTAACTTCTCCTTGACTACTGGCATCTTCTCGCTACGTACAATAGCCTCAAGCTTCTTCATATGGAACCTCTAAACCCATATCATTGAACAATCATAAATTCTTTGTTATTATCACAATATGTTGATTTTATGATACGGCCATTTGCGAGGCGGGCCGGCCCGCTCTTCTGACATGCTTTTTAAATCGCTCGTACTGACTTAACTACGTTTGAACAAATACGTTCTGGATACAAGTATAATCATTGACGGCGAGATAACGAGGATGCTTGAAGCCGGCAAGATACAAGACGGAAGCGAGGTGATAATCCCGCTGGCGGTACTGGATGAGCTGCAATCGCAGGCCTCTACAAACAAGGAGCATGGCTTTGTGGGCCTTGACGAGATAAAAAAGATGCGGGAACTGTGCTCAAGAAAGAACGTCACCCTGCGCTTTGTTGGCCAGCGGCCAAACATCGAGGATATACGCCTGGCCAAGCACGGCAGGATAGACGCGATAATCAAGGACGTGGCAATGCAAGAGTCGGCAACGCTCCTCACTGCAGACTATGTGCAGGCGCTGGTCGCAGAAGCCCAGGGGATCAAGTCGCTGCATATCAGGCCGCCGACCAAGACCGTTGACCTGGAATTTGAAAAGTTCTTTGATGAAACCACCATGAGCGTGCATTTGAAAGAAGACGTCGTCCCCATGGCCAAGCGCGGCAAGCCGGGCAACTTTCAGCTGGTGCAGGTAGGCGACGAGCCAAGCACGTACTCGTATCTGAACAGAATAGTAAAGGAAGTCTCCGAGGCCAGCCGGGTGACTGGAGCCGGATCGGTGGAAATAAGCCGGAGCGGCGCCACCGTCATCCAGTTTGGTAACTTTAGAATCGCCATCACAAGGCCGCCGTTCTCTGACGGGCTTGAGGTCACCATAGTCCGGCCGACTGTCAAACTTTCCCTGTCAGACTATGATGCCAGCGAGAAGCTGATGGAGCGGCTTTCCGACAAGGCCGAGGGCGTCATAATAGCCGGGCCACCGGGATCGGGGAAGAGCACCCTGGCAAGCAGCCTTACAGAATTTTACGTTGCAAAGGGCAAGATAGTCAAGACCTTCGAGTCGCCGAGGGACCTGCAGGTTCCAAAGGAGGTTACACAGTACGGCCCGCTGGAGGGAAGTTTTGAAAAGGCCGTCGACATCCTGCTTCTTGTACGGCCCGACTACACCATATTTGATGAAGTGAGGCGGACCAACGATTTCAACGTGTTTGCCGACATGCGCCTTGCCGGCGTTGGAATGGTCGGCGTGGTCCACGCCAGCAGCCCCCTTGACGCGGTCCAGCGTTTCATGGGCAAGGTCGAGCTGGGAATGATACCCCACATCCTTGATACGATAATCTTTGTCAAAGAGGGCCGCATAAGCAAGGTGTACGAGCTGAACCTGACAGTCAGGGTGCCAACCGGCATGACGGAAGACGACCTGGCCAGGCCGCTAGTCGAGGTAAGGGATTTTGAATCCGGCCAGGTCGAGTACGAGATCTACACCTTTGGAGAAGAGAACGTGGTTGTCCCCGTATC
>JBBISN010000076.1:0-6136 GCA_037441265.1 Nitrososphaera sp.
GCCAGGGCATCCAAGTAGATTGTATTTTTCATTCTTGCGACCAGTTCTTCGGTGTCCCTGGATTCGGCCAGCGTTTGAAGCGTGGCTTTTGAGAGCATCTTTCCCCTCAGACTGTGGGCCATAACAGTCCCGAAAATCCTGTTTGGCATGCTGACTTTGCCCGGCATATATAATCGGCAATAAAGAATGCTTTGGGTAGATACTTAAGGTTTAGTTGCTGACTTTTCAAGCGATGACTGATTTTTGATAAAGAATGTGGAAATCTGTAGAAACGATTAGCGGAGATCGGTATGAAAACCCTTCAGGACTTTTTCAGAACCCGCTATACTAGCTACTCAAACCAAGGAAATACACGATAACCTCAACTAACTTTCAATGGCTTTGCTTGCTGTTTTAGGCTTTACTCGAATACATGAAATCCTCCGACGGCGGCCATGATCACTATTACAACAAGGAGTATCAGCCCGACAACAAATCCCACCACGACCAGGGAAATTGCATCAATCATTATCTGACTCGTCCTCCTTGTCCGTTTCCACGGCAGATTTCTGTTTTAGGTCTCCCGGTTTGTAAGAACAGAGGTTCTTTCATGGTAAATGAAACCTTTTTGATATATAAAAACATAGTTCTTTCTGTAAATAATGATAAATATAACAAAAGACATTCTATTGCCGTGGAAGAATTTCCTCTAAATCCGCCAGAAAAAGTAAAGTCTCTCTTATCCTCTACCGTCGGCGCCGTTCTAAAGTCCGACGTTGCTATACTTGAGAGCGACAACACCGCTGACCAAGCAATCAGCCAGATGAAAGAGAGAAACCAGCGCTGCATACTTGTTTCCAGTAAAGGGGAGATAGTGGGCATAGTAAGCGAGACCGATCTAATCTACAAGGTGGGCTCTGAGGGCAAGAATCCAAGCAGAGTGCGGCTCAGGGAAATCATGACAAGTCCCGTCCTGGCTATCGGTCCCCAGACAACAGTCGAAGAGGCATTTTCTATTATGAAAAAACATAATGTGAGCCAGGTGATGGTTCATGCTTACTCTGCTGTAATGGGACTCGTTTACCGTGAAGATATTTACAAAATGATGAAAAAGTGAACCCTTCCTTGGACTGTTAGGATCATCCGCTATAGTGGTGCCGCCATCCACGGGGTTTGTTCACTTTTTTCCAAAATCAAATTCCCCCAAGAAAATAGTGTGGCTGATATTTAGAAATGCCGGTTAAACCGCTGTTGCTTGGTAAATTTCGTCACAGTTAAATATAAAGTCAAATTAATTCACTTTGTGAAAATAGCCGGCAAGGTTCTGGCGATAGTCTTTGCTTCTGTTCTTGTGTTGCCCGTGTTTTTAACCCAGAGGGTATATGCAGACGGTCTGTTTCAGGAAAATCTGCCGCCTGCAACCATAGGTGACAGACAGGCCACTTTGTTTGTCAAAGTCAACCCGCCAATTCTCACCAGCGACACAAAGCAGGATACCTTTTTGCAATTCAGGCTGTTTGATGCAAAGACCAATGAAAACATCAAATTTACTACCTTTATTATCGAGGTTACAAAAGGGATCAGCAAAGATGCTGAACCGGTCCTACCGAGAGACGTTTATCTTGCTGAAGATGGCCTACTTACATTAAGGATACAACCGTCTGATGGTCCAGTTCAAGTCTTTGCTACAAGAGAGGATTTTCTCCAGGCTTGGAAAGCGGATCCAGGCGGAACAATCAACATCCGCGGTCCGGTACTGCAAGAGGGTGGCCTGTACCACTTCCGTATTGAACTTCTCACCGTTGATAACATTAGGAAACTTTTCAATCCGGAGGACGCTCCTGTATTTGATACCTACCTAAGCGTCGGTGATGTTTTTTCCGACACCGTCCAGTATCAAGGACAGAATTATGATACAACGATAATATCGTACTATGACAAGGTTCAGGACTTTAATTTCGATAGCCAGAGCAAGACGTATTCCTGGTCCATGCCGTTTAACTGGGATGTCGATAGAATTAATGCCGCGCCGAACATCTTTGTGCATGAAGAGATAAAGATACCAAAGTCCTTCGCCGGTGTCGGTGATGTCAGCACCTTCGACGCCACTGTTAACGACATGTCGATAACCGGAGGCAAGATTGCCGTTGATCCGTTTGCATCAGAGACGGAGATAATAGTCCACTTTCTGTTGAACAAGAAGGACATTCTTGGCATGGCCAGCAGCATCCAGCCGGGCACACCAAAGATGATGTTTACTCTGGCTCCTGCCAGCGGTGGTGAAGAAAAGACCAGCACAGAGGTGGCCACAGACACAGGCGGGATCCACGTTCTGATGAACTGGCAACCAAGTCAACTGCAAGCCGGCGCCGAATCAACGCTGGAACTGACATTTATAGACGTTCTTAACGACAACGTAAAACTTGATCAGGATGTGAAATACGATATAAGGATGCTGGACAATGACGGCAACGTCGTGTACACCAAAACAGACCTTGTGGCAAAAGCCGGCTCAGATAAACAGACCATGACATTCCCTGACAACAAGACCTACCGTACCGAGATTATAGTCAAAGAGCTGATGAGGGAAGGGCAGGCTCCTGACATGACGAGAAACGGGATAGCACGGGGCATAGTCGTTGTGCCGGAATTTCCAGCTGGAATAGTGATTGCACTGGCCGGCATCTTTGGGGCCATTGTCGTTGCTCAGAGGATGATGCGCAAGCAGTAAGATGAAGGCTGGCTTTTACGACGAGCTGTCTGAAAAGCTGTACAGGGAAATTCCAGATACCTCGTCGGCCAGCAACAAGGTTATGCTGCACATAGATCAGTTCAACGTCGGCCAGAGCTATGTCACTGCAAAAGTTGAGAACCGGTACGGGGATGCAGTCAACATAAACATTGAAGGTGGCCGTCAAGGAATAGACTTGCAAGAGACGCTCTTTAGGTTGAAAGGTAGGCTGCCCAGATACGCCTACGTTGTCACCACCATCAATGAGACCGGCAAGATATTCGTTAGAAAGCTTCCAGTGCTGGGAGTAAAGGACTGGTTGCTGATATATGAAGACGACCTATTCCTTCTGGCTGTAAAAGATGCCTACGACGAGATGGAGATCAGGACCGTAGACTAGATTGAACCAGAAATTTGTAAAATGTCCAGCGAGGCGCAGCTTTTGACTGCGCTCGCCAGACGTTGTTCCCCATCGGTTTGGTCGATGTAAGGTTGCTTGTACACATTACTAATTTAAACCTGATGCCGTCTACTGGATAAGCTGAGCATAGCTGGTCAAAAGTTAGACATTTGTATGTCAAATTTGGCCAGAAATACCTTTAAATGACTACTGGTAACACCACAGTTTATGGCAGTAGTAGGGATCGATGACCTGGCTATTTATGTCCCTAGGCTTTACATCGACTACAAGGATTTTGCTGAAGCCAGAGGTATTGATCCGCAAAAACTGGAATACGGTATTGGTATCAGGAAGATGGCCATTGCAGACACAAACCAGGATCCTGCATGCATGGCTGCTAACGCCTGTCTGAAACTGATGCAAAAGAATCACCTGCATCCGCAGGATATTGGACGGCTGTACGTTGCAACCGAGTCTGCTCTTGACGAGTCCAAGGCACTGAACTCTTTTGTCATAGGGATGCTGGAACAAGTATACGGCGAAGGATCTTTTGAGCACGCTGGCGGCATAGAGTGCAAGTTTGCCTGTGTCAGCGGGTCTTATGCACTTCACGACAACGCCAACTGGATCCGGGCCGAAGAAAATAACGACAAGGCCGCCATCGTTATTGTTAGCGATATCGCCAAGTACGACATTGGCTCCGCCGGCGAATATACGCAGGGGGCCGGCTCTGTAGCTCTTTTGATAAAAGAAAACCCGCGCCTGATGGCTTTTGACCCCAAGGTGGCTTCCACGGTGATCAAAAACGAGTACGATTTTTACCGGCCCTTTGGAAAGGAAACACCTCTTGTTAACGGTGGATATTCCAACCTTCTCTACCTGATACAGGTCAGGAAGGCCTTTGATGCTTACAAGGAAAAAGCTATCAAGACGAGTCTGATAAAACCGAAGGATGGCGAGGCCATCACAGATTACATTGATCTCTTTTCCGTGCACCTTCCCTACCGCAGGAT
Source organism: Nitrososphaera sp. (assembly GCA_037441265.1). Taxonomy (GTDB): domain Archaea; phylum Thermoproteota; class Nitrososphaeria; order Nitrososphaerales; family Nitrososphaeraceae; genus Nitrososphaera. Next base: position 4,124 of record JBBISN010000076.1, read on the forward strand.
GGGAGAAAAGGCCCTTGCCTACCTGCTCAGGCATGAATGGAGGCATCTTCCACGCTGGCAACAAGTCATAAAGGAAATCGGAATGCAGGAGCCAACTCCCAAAGATCCGCGTGGAACCATAGAATCCATACTGGCCGATACCCAGTTCATGAAGGCCGACGAGCAGTTCCGGCGCGGATTCATGCAGACATCGTTCTACAACGAAGTTTATGAAAAGAAGATGTCCAGCTCCCTTGAGGCCTCTACCGTCATTGGCAACCTCTATACTGCTTCCATGTACATGGGCCTGAGAAGCCTCCTTGAATTCGAACACAAGAAGGGAACCGATCTTGCAAACAAGAGGGTCGGCTTTGGATCCTATGGCAGCGGAAGCAGCGCAATGGTGTTCAGCGGAGTCATCCAGCCAACCTACAGGGATCTCGTCAAAGACATGGATCTTGACCGCGATATAGGCGCAAGAGTCAAGCTATCAATTGAAGAATACGAAAGGTTGCATAGAAACGAACGTGACTTTAACGACGCGGTAACAAACGCTCAAAGGGAATTCGTTCTAGTCAAAGTAGGGGGCAGTACCGCAGACAAGGCTGGATTCAGGCAGTACAGCTACGTCAGCTGACAACCTTGAACTCTATTCCTTTTTTCCTTAGGGACTCTATCAGCCGCTGAGAGTGCTTTTCGTCTTCAACCTCAAGGCTCAGGTAGACACCGGCAGTTCCGGCCGGCACGTTGGAGCTCAGTCTGTCGTGCTCAACTTCAACAATGTTGACGCTTATCTCGGCGATACCGTCCACCACGTCTTTAAGCGCACCAGGCTTGTCTGGAAGCAGGATAAAGATCTTGATCAGCCTGCCCATCTGCCTGAGGCCCTTTGCCACTACCTGCCCCAGCAGGTACATGTCCACGTTACCGCCGGAAAGTACCGAGATTACTTTCTCCTTCTTGGCCAGGTTGTGGCTGTTTGAAATCAGGTAAGCAAGGCTTGCCGCGCCCGCCGGCTCAACTACCAGCTTGGCGCGTTCCATCAACAGAAACATGGTCTTGACTATTGCCGTATCGTCTACCAGAACAATGTCATCGACGTGCTTGCTGATTATCTCGTACGTCATCTTACCAGGCTTCTTGACAGAGATCCCGTCGGCTATGGTGTAGCCTGCCTTGACGGACTGAAGGCTGCCTTTTTCCATGGATTCCTTCATGGCCGGAAACGCCTTGGACTCGACGCCGATTATCTTTACGTCGGGTCTGCGCGCCTTGACGGCAATGGCAACGCCGGCCGCAAGCCCGCCGCCTCCGATAGGCAGGTATATCCTGCTAACGTCTGGCAGGTCCTCAAGCAGCTCAAGGCCTATTGTACCCTGGCCTGCTATGACGTCAGGGTCATCAAACGCGTGGATGATGGTGCGCCCCTCCTCCTTGGCTATCTCCTGAGTGGCTTCCCAGGATTCGTCGTAGTTGCTGCCTCTCAGTATCACCTTGGCGCCGTACGACCTGGTTGCAGCCACCTTTGCAGGGGACGCGCTCTGCGGCATCACAATCGTGCACGGGATCTTTTTGATGGCGGAAGCAAAAGCCACGCCCTGCGCATGGTTGCCTGCCGATGCGGCAATGACTCCGTAGCTGGATTGCTTTTCGGAGAGCTGGCTTACTTTTGCGAATGCACCGCGGACCTTGAAAGAGCCGGTCAGCTGCAGACATTCAAGCTTCAAAAACACGTTGGTTCCAGCAAGCCTGGAAAATGTATTTGATGGCTGCAGTGGTGTCTTTCTGACAGTGCCGTCAAGGATCTTCCTTGCCTTTACTATGTCCTCGAGGGTCGGAACCTTGTATTCTCTGTCAGGCTTCCACACGCTGTGGTCGTTCATTGTATTGCAAAGCAACAGCAAGCTCGCGCCTTAATTATAATTATCTCTACAGTATGTCAAACTATGTCCTCGCACTCCACATTAAATCTTGAAATATTTCCTACTGATTAGTATGGTATGTCCAAGGTATTTCCTGTAATACTTATCATAA
>JBBISN010000077.1:0-5961 GCA_037441265.1 Nitrososphaera sp.
CTGAGCTTCGTGTCAGATACTGATCTCACGCCGTTGACCGGGCTTGGCGACCCCCGCGCTTGTTGGGGGTGCTATGATAACGACTAGAATAATATCCTTTTGTGGATCCTAGTCGATTTTTATGGAAACGCCGCCTTCGCCTTTCTTCTTCAGCTTGAATGTGACTTCCAGTATCCCGTTCTTGTATGTGGATTTGGCAGTCTTGGGGTCCACAGCATCAGGAAGGTCCACGGTTTTGTGGTAGTGCGGCTGTTCAGCTACAGATTCTATGGTTACCGAGTTTTCGCTGGCCGTCAGACGCAGATCCTCCTTGCTGACGCCGGGCACCTCTGCAACGATCTTGAGATCTTCAATGCCTTTGATCACATCTATCAGCGGTTCGCGTTCTTCCTTGACTGCAAGACCGCCTCCAAGAACGTTGGGAAATGCATTGATGTTGCCGAACTTGCGGACCTCTGGCTTGCCGTCCGGGCCTATCTTTACCGAATAGCCGTAGACAATTGGCCCCATCTCCCGTACGACAGAGCCGTCGTCAAGCTTGCGCTCCCGGATAAGGTTCTTCGGCACCTGCTGTTCTACGTTTTTGAACATCTCCTGCATCATTTTCTCCATTTCCTTCATCATCTCGTCGATGTCAGGAAACATTGAACGTCGCTTCTTGCCGAACCATTCATCAAATGGTGAAGACATGGGATAGGATCGTCGAAAATTCTATTAAAGCATTTAGTTGGTGTCCAGCTCCCGGTCCAGTTCTCTGAGCAGGGATTTCTGCCTGTCAGTAAGTTTGGTCGGGACCCTGACGTTTAGTTTGACTATGAGGTCCCCCCTGCCGGAGGCGCCGTACCTGGGAAGCCCCTTTCCCTTCATGCGCAGCAGCCCCTCAGGCTGCGCACCCTGCTGTATCTTTAGCTTTTCAGACCCGTCCAGTGTGGGTACCTTGAGCTCGGTTCCAAGCGCCAGATCGGTGAACTTGACATCAAGGTTGTAAAGGAGATGCCCGTCTTCTAGCCTTTCAAACAGCTGATGCTTCTTTACATGGAGCCTGACTACCAGATCTCCGGGAATTCCATACTCGGATATTTCGCCCTCCCCCCTCAGCTGCATCGCCATCCCGTCTTCCACGCCTGGCGGGATCTCGATCCGAATCCTTTTCTGTTTTTTAACCCTGCCTGCCCCTCTGCAGCTGCTGCATGGGTGGTCTACTATCTGGCCCTTGCCCTTACAGGTTCTGCAGGGCTCGACGCTGACAAAGGTAGAAAACCGGTTCTGGCTATAAACCCGCTTTGTCTGGCCCTGACCGTCGCAGACAGAACATCGGCGCGGCTTTGTGCCCGGTTCGGCGCCATCGCCGCCGCATCTATCGCATCTGTCAAGCTTTGGGACTTCGACTTCCTCCTTTTTGCCATGCAGTACGTCTTCCAGGGAAAGCTCCATGTCGTAGACTATGTCACGGCCGGCCCTTCGCCCGCCAAAGCCAAAAAAGTCTCCTCCAAAGCCGCCCCTGCCGCCAAATACCTGCTCAAAAATGTCCCGAAAGCCGCCAAAACCCATGTCCCGGAACACTTCGTCAAAGTTGGCCTCCGAACCCCGGAAGACTTCCTCGCCGCCAACGTGACCGTACTTGTCGTACCTTGAGCGCTTGTCATCATCGTAGAGGACCGCATACGCTTCCGAGATCTCTTTGAACTTTTCTTCAGCGCCGGGATCCTTGTTGCGATCGGGATGGTACTGCAGCGCCAGCTTGCGGTACGCGTTCTTGATCTCATCCTTGCTGGCGTTCTTCTGGACGCCAAGGATCTCGTAATAGTCCCTTTTGCTTGTCATCTGGGATCACCCCAGCGTCTGATGCTATCGATTACTTTCATTGAGATCCGGCCGGGCCCGCAGACGGTTCTGTCGAGCTAGCAGATGCCGCGCTGGCGCTTCTGTAAGCCTCGGCACTAACGTCAGCAAGTATGTTCTTGAGTTCCTGGATCTTTGCCTTGATATTTTCAAAGTTGTTGCTGGCAATTGCATCGCGCAGCTCCTGGGTTGCCTTGTTGACCTTTTCGGCCTGTTCTGGCTTGATCTTGTCCTTGAGATCCTGCTTGACCAGCTTGTCTGAGGCGTAGACAAGGTTGTCCGCCTCGTTCCTTGTCTCTGCTTCTTCCTTCTTCTTCCTGTCTGCATCGGAGAACTGCTCCGACTCTTTCTTTAGCCTCTCGATTTCGTCCTTGGATAGCTTGTTGTTTGCCGTTATGGTGATTCTGGCTTCTTTTGACGTGGCTAGGTCCTTTGCAGCGACGTTGAGAATGCCGTTTGCATCTATGTCAAAGGCGACTTCAATCTGCGGCACGCCCCTTGGTGCGGGCGGAATGCCGGAAAGGTTGAACATGCCCAGCGAGACACAGTCTGAAGCCATGGGGCGCTCTCCCTGCACTATGTGGATGGTCACAGCAGTCTGGTAGTCGGCTGCCGTGGTGAAGACCTTGCCCTTTTTCGTGGGTATCGTGGTGTTCCTCTCGATGAGCGGCTCTTTGAGGCCGCCGAGAACCTCGACTCCAAGCGTAAGCGGAGTAACGTCTACAAGCAGGATGTCGGTGGACACGTCTCCGGCGATGATTGCGCCCTGTATGGCTGCTCCCATGGCCACGGCTTCCATCGGGTCAACACCCCGCTCGGGTTCTTTGCCCATGACGTTGTTCACAAACTGCCTTACCATCGGCATGCGCGTCGGACCACCGATCAGGATTATCTTGTCCACTTCCTGCGGGGTCATCTTGGCGTCCTGCAGGGCCTGCAGCATGGGTGCCCTGCACCTTTCAACAATCGTCCGGAGGAGTTCTTCCAGCTTGGCCCTTGTCAGCTGGGTGAGAAGGTTCTTTGGCCCTGACGATTGATCGTAGGCAAGGAACGGCAGATTGATCTCCGTGGTAACAACGTTTGAAAGCTCTATCTTGGCCTTCTCTGCAGCTTCTCTGACCCGCATCATCGCAGCCTTGTCGTTGTGGATGTCAAGCCCCGACTGCTTGCGGAACTCTTGAACAACGTACTCCACCAAGGTATTGTCCATATCAGTCCCTCCAAGTTGTGTGTCTCCGGAAGTGCTCTTGACCTGGAATACGCCGCCTCCCATCTCCATTATGGTGACGTCAAGCGTTCCGCCGCCAAGGTCAAAGACCATTATTTTCAGGTCCTTGTTGGCCTTGTCCAGCCCGTATGCAAGCGATGCTGCGGTGGGCTCGTTGATTATCCTTACAACCTGCAGGCCGGCGATCTCCCCGGCGTCCTTTGTGGCCTGACGCTGGTTATCGTTAAAGTATGCCGGGACAGTGATGACGGCCCGGTCTACCACCTCGCCCAGAAAGGCTTCGGCATCGCGCTTGATCTTTTGCAGGATGAAAGACGAGATCTGCTGCGGAGTGTATTCCTTGTTATGCGCCCTGAATTTGAAGTCGGTCCCCATCTTGCGTTTTGCAGCAATGACGGTTCCTTCCGGGTTTGAGATCATCTGGCGTCTTGCCGGCTCGCCAACGATCAGCTGCCCGTCCTTTGTGAACGCAACGACCGACGGAAATGCCTTGCCGCCTACTGATGTGCCCTCTGCAGCCTGAATGATGGTCGGTTTGCCGCCAATCATCGCAGCTGCGGCAGAGTTGCTTGTTCCAAGATCAATGCCAATAATTTTCCCCATGATGTTTCAGCCTTTTACTGTCTACTCATCGGAGCTATCGCTATTTTTAATTATCTTCTTTGAAATTTCCACCATGCTGGGTCTGAGGACCTTGCCGTTGAGCATGTACCCGCGCCTTATCTCTGCGGTGACGCTGTTCTCTGGCACGTCGTCCCTTGACGAGAAGGCGATGGCATCATGGACGTTTGGGTCAAAGGGCGTCCCGACTGCTTCGATAGGCCGCACCCCTTCAGCAGAAAGAAGTGAGTCGATGTTCTTGAGAATGCCTTCAAGACCTTCGACGACCACTGAATCGCTGTCCTTCTGTTTGGCCGTTTCGACGGCCCGCTGGTATTCATCACGGATGTTGAGGAACTTGAGGAGAAGGTCCGCCTTGGTGGACTCGATCTTTATGGCTGCCTGCTTGTCCACCTGTTTGCGGTAATTATCAAAGTCTGCCATGAGATACTTGAGTTTGTTAAGGTAGCCTTCCGCCGCTTCCTTAGCGGTCTGAAGCTCCTTTCCAAGGGCAGCTATTTGCGCATCTTTATCTTCGATTGCGTCTTCCTTTGTCAGCGTCTCATCGACTTTTTCTGTCAGGGCAGATCACCTGCGGCAATTATCCCCCGGACAGATAATAATTACATATCGTCCAAAAGAATAATAGCGCAATTTGCCGAAAGTCTGTTCATGTCCGACGACGAGCTTGAGATGATAAAGCAGCGAAAGATGGCTGAATTGCAAAAGGCTGCGGCTGCAAAGGCGGCCATGTCTGCAATAAATCAGCCGGTGGTGCTAACGGATTCCAATTTCAACAGCGAGGTCTCCAGATACCCGTTGATGCTGGTTGATTTCTGGGCACCGTGGTGCGGTCCTTGCAGGATGGTCGCGCCCGTCATCGACCAGCTGGCAAGAGAATATGCCGGCAGGGTCGTGTTTGGCAAACTAAACGTCGACGAGAACCACGTCGTGGCCAGCTCCTTTGGGGTCCAGAGCATCCCCACCATGATGATCTTCAAGGCCGGCAGGGTCGTGGATGTCATAATAGGTGCAATGCCAAAGGCGCAGATAGAGATGAAGATAAAACAGCAGCTATCCGGAAATACAGAAATCTACGGATAGAGAAAAAAGGAAATTCCGCACTTAGTTTATTCCTAGGTGCGGGAAGGATGCAACGCTTACGCCCAGCTCGCCTTGGATCTTGCGGATCTTGCTTGCGTATTCCCTCATCCTGTTGGCGTCGCCCTGTACCTTGGCGATCCTGTATCCCTTCCATGCCTTTCTCAGCGCGCCCCAGCTCTGGCCGGTTGTAAAGTTGCTTGTCGGAGCTTCATGATGAAGCGACATTATGGCTGTCATGATGAGGTAGTTCCTTATTGGTACTTACGGCCAATAGTCAACTTTATCCAATTTGGTAGTAAAAACAGTTGATATGAGATGGATGTTTACGCAAAATATCGTTAAATTTTAGATACAAAAAAGCGCGATTTCCTTATTTTTATCAACTTGCGCAGCAGTCAACGTTTTAATTCGCCCGCCTTTGTTCAATGCGCAGTGGGAATACTAAAAAAAGATGACGAGGAGAAGCAAAAGAATGTCCAGCGGTTTTACCTGCTCCTCACGGCGCTCATGAACGAGCTGTTTGAATACGCGCCAAAATCCAAGCATGTCAAGATACCAAACAATGTGTCTTTTGGGCTAATTTACGATGACAGGGATGCTGTACTGTTCACAGGTAAAGACAAGCAGACCGGGAAAAAGACGTACCTGTACAACGTGCGCATCATAGGCAAGATGTTTGAGGAAAAGCGTGAGCGCATGCTCAAGGACGAGACTACCACCTCGCTTTTTAGCTGGATAGCCGATGTCTGCACGATATACATCAACCCGTTTGTCTACGATTACGTTGTTAACGTTCAGCACAGGGGCGAGGGCACGGCAGAAAGAACCACCAGGCAGATAGTAAGAGGCTTCTTGGACAAGATGGCAAGCGACCCGGACCTCAAGTACGTATTGGACACCATACGCCAGCCGCCTGCATCTGATCAAAAATAGCTTACGAAATTGCGAAGCTGGCTTGATTCTGCAGCAGATAATTCCTTTTCGCGTCCATCCAGCATGGATTCAGCGGAACTGCGATGTAACTGCTGTGATGAAATGATAAATTCCATGGAAGTGTCGCAGCACGTGGCGGGAAAGAGTCACGGCATCAAGAAGAGGGTGGCAGAGTTTCGCCTCATGAACGTCCAGGTAGGAGTCAGACAGCAGCAGGAGGAAGACACCTCAGTCATCAATGCCTGGATAAGGAA
>JBBISN010000078.1:0-1496 GCA_037441265.1 Nitrososphaera sp.
TGATGGAGACAGGACAGAATTCGCCGGAAGGATAGCGGACTATCCTTTATTTTTTTGAGACGCTTCTTTTGATTTTCTAATGGTTCAACCCTTACCTGCCTGTAGATTTCCTACTTGGATAAGCCCTGCTGCATGACTCCCGCTAATATTAAACCGGAAGCCATTAGAAACTCATGAAAGTATCATAAAAATATCAAAAGATGTACAAATCACTAAAATACAACAGCTGGCGACTAGTGGCGATGAGCGCCAAGAACTGTCCAGTCTGCAAAGCAGAGATGAAATTGCTGCCCGGCTCGTTTAAATTCAATGCGTCGATAGAAAAAACCAAGAACTATTCCGTACCATCAACAGTGTTCGTATGCACCACATGTGGTAATGTGCAGCAGTTTCTGGACATAAAAGAGATACGGCCCCTCCTGTGATACACCTCTGCCCTGCCATGGATCAAATGTTGCCTTTTCTTTATTTGCTTGATTAAGGTCGTCTTTGTTTCATCAATTTTGGTGCGTGATGTCTGGTTGCACAGTAGATGAGAACCGTATTTCCAGGATTAAGACGATAAGGTAAAATAGTTAGAAATTCTGCCGGATTTTACGGCAGCCAATAAACCGCCTCCAAGCCGGAAGACAAAAACCCCAAGGATTGTGATGTGGGCAATTCGAGCTTTCGGCGTAGCGCTCATCGCGGTTTTCTTTGGCATGTTGTACGGAGACGTGTATAAAGAACCGTTACTAAAATTATCAATGGCCATTTACGATATCGAAAATAATCATTCCGTGGCAGAACTAGGCCTTGAAAACAGGGGCCAGTCTGCAACTAATTTGCAGGTAACCATCGGTTCTAACAACAACATACTCTACTCCAACGCAAGGTCAGACGAGCAAATCACCTCGCGTCAAATTGATGCCAGCGAGGACAGGTTAATAGTGACAATGCCGCAATTGACCAAGGGATCGTCCCTGTCTGCCGTCCTTACCAATGATTCTACGGCATCGAATGTTTCTTACAGTATCGACATCACCCACGACAGCGGTTCTCTACACCTAAACCAGAAGGATATCCTGGTAGATTTCAGAGCCAACGGCCTTGGCATGGATGCAATGGCTCTGGAAAAACAAACCTTTTACTATGAATATGATCAGGAGAAAATAAAATTATCAGCATTTCTGGCCAAAGACTCGACATACATTGCTTTATCGGCAGTTTTGATCTACGGAGCAGGTTATGCTTACCTGGAAATATATCGGAGACGGCGCAGGAGATCGGACTGAGAATGTGATTATACATACTAATTCAATAGGCGTATGGCATTGTGATGGGTATCGTTTTGGTGCGGCTACTTTTTCAGGGAGACTCCGGCTGCCTTTAACTGCTGCATCACGTATTGCACATCGCCGGCATTCACGTTTTCAATCGTCACCGGCTGCCCCTTGAATGCGCTAGCGCGGATGATCGAGTTCATGAGCTGCGACAGCATTTCAGCGTCGTAAAAT
>JBBISN010000078.1:1596-5760 GCA_037441265.1 Nitrososphaera sp.
GCTAGCGCGGATGATCGAGTTCATGAGCTGCGACAGCATTTCAGCGTCGTAAAATGCGTAGGTCTCGGCCAGAAGTTCTGCCACCCGGGCAGGATCCGTTGCTCCAGTAATCCTGCCGGACGTTATCAGGCTACCGAACTTTTGCACCGACTCAAAAACGCCGATGTTGTAAGCGATAAACGCAACCTTTTCTGCTGGCAAGTCTATTGCCATGATCCAACATTGATGCGGTTGGCATAATAAATCCTGCATGTATAGTATGCCAGTGCAGGTCTGCCAAAACACCGTACAAGCGGTTTTCAGAAAACGCCTGAACCGGTTTTCTGCACAAGTCGATATCGGTTCAAGCCCGCACCTTGTCCACGTGCCAAACCCTGCGCGCCTCTCAGAACTGCTTGTGCCCGGCGCCCAGGTGCTGCTCTGCAAGGCCGGCGGGCCCAAAACCACGCACAAACTGTACGGGGTGGTGCAGGGAAAGACCGTCGTTGGCATCGACTCGCGTTTTCCAAACGCGCTGTTTGAGCAGGCAATAAGGGACGGCAGCCTGCCGGAATTTGCCAGCTGGACTATTCCGCGAAAAGAATACACCTTCGGGGATTCAAGGTTTGATTTTCTTTTAGACAAGAATGGAAAGAAGAGGCTTGTGGAGGTCAAGTCCTGCAGCCTGGTAATGGATGGCGCGGCGCTTTTTCCAGACGTTCCCACAGAACGCGGCCTGCGGCATGTCAGAACCCTGACTGATTCTGTCAAACACGGCTTTGAGCCCTGCGTGGTCTGGATAGTGCAGCGGCCTGACGCAGAATTCCTAACTCCAAATGTGCAGGTGCAACCAGAGCTGCAAGACGCCCTCAGGCAAGGGCTGGCAATGGGCCTGCAGCTCTACGCATACAAGGCCCGCATCGACGGCCTGGAAATGAGCATAATAGGCCGGATCCCTGTCCGCGTGGCCGGCCTGACTGTCTAGATTATACCTGATAAGGCTTCCCAAACCAATATCTAGAGCTTGATGCTATCTTGTTTATGGGTGTAGGCTTTGACGGTTTTCATACGCCCCTTTGCGACCTTCTTGGGATAAGGTATCCTGTTTTTCTTGCCGGCATGGCCGGTGGCCTGACTACCCCTCGGCTTGTTGCAGAGATATCCAATGCCGGCGGGCTTGGCATACTGGGAGCTGCAAGACTTTCTCCGGAGCAGACCCGGGCACAGATCCGCGAGATCAGGTCAATGACTGACAAGCCTTTTGGAGTCAACTTTCTTGTTGCACCTCCACAGCCAAACGATCAGGACATACGGGCGGTCCAGAAAACCCTGGACGCTTTCCGCCAGGAGCTTGGGATCAACCCCTCGACCCAGGATAACATCACGGTACCGCCTTCGCGCCTTTCCGAACAACTTGACGTAGTCTTTGAGGAAAAAGTTCCGGTCATCAGTTTTGCCCTTGGCGATCCGGGCAGGTTCGTTAAACAAGCCCACGAGTCCGGGGCAAAAGTCCTGGCCATGGTCACGACGGTGGAGGAGGCACTAAAAGTCGCCAGTGGCGGTTCTGACGTCATCGTTGCCCAAGGATCCGAAGCCGGTGGCCATCGCTCCACATTTGAAATTCCAAAGGACGGATCGGTTCCGCTGATCGGGACCATGGCCCTCGTCCCGCAGGTGGTTGATGCCACAAAAGTGCCCGTAGTGGCTGCCGGCGGCATCATGGACGGCAGGGGGATTGCTGCCTGCCTTGCCCTGGGTGCACAGGGTGTGCAGCTTGGAACGCGGTTTCTTGCCGCCAACGAAAGCGGGGCGTTTATGGCCTACAAGCTGCGCATGCTTGGAGCGGCAGAAACCGACACGGTCATTACCAGCGCGTTTACCGGAAGGCCGGCGCGCAGCATCAAGAACAGGTTTATCACAGAGTTTGAAAAGTCCGGCGTCGCCCCGCTATCGTGGCCGCTGCAGGGTCTTGCCGCCGATGACATATACCAGTCAGCATGGGCAAAGAACAACGCCAACTACTTTCCCATCCTTGCAGGACAGGGGCTAAGAATGCTCAAGAGTGGTCAGAGCGCGGCCGAGATCATGGAGGATCTGGTAAAAGAAACTAGGGCGTCGGTGGTAAAGTTGACAAAGCTGACAAATCTCTAAAAGGCTGCAGCCCTTTTCTAGGATGCGTTGAGGCACCAGCAACCTACCCAGTGTTCTTGAAATTCATCCATAACACTTCAGTATGAGAGGGCTTCAGTGGAGGATATCATGGCTTCATGTCAGACATGGTGTCCATGCCTGCATTGTCCATGTTTCCCACCACGGTGTTAAAAGAAATGACCTGCGCCACCACAAGAATGCCGGCCAGCAGCAGTCCGATTCCTGCAATCCTTGCCACCCAGATTCCCCTTGACCAGATCTTTTCTCCAAGGATTATCGCTGCAAACAACGCCATCCAGAGAAGGTTCATCCACCCCAGGGCCACCATGAGCAAAAAGTACGGCCAGCAGCATCCAAGGCAGTACAGGCCGTGGTACACGCCCATTCTTACTGCTCCTGCCGTGCCGTCCTTCCACCTCCTCATAAAGAAGCTGAGGGGGGACTCGCAATAGCCAAGGCATTTGGTCTTCAAGGAGCTGAACTGGTAGACGCCGGCAATGATCAGGACTGAGCCGTAAAGGTAGTGAAGTTCCAGAGCAGCCGTCGCCCAGTTCATGATGGCAGACCAGCCCAAAAACAGCGCCAGTCCCGTCAGGGACCATACGGCAAGGTAGCAGCCTACAAAAAGCAGGGTCCTAAAATGATATGGCTTGGGTGCATTTTCCAAAGACGTCTGCTGGCCGCCAGACGAATTGGCCATCCTGTTGTAGAGAAGCACCATCGGGGTTATGGCCGGAAACATCATGGCGGCCATGCCCACAGTCCAAATGGCAACAAAAAACAAGACCGATACTGAATCGTAGTGCCCCATGCTTGCCGTCATGCCGGTCTGAAATACCTGCGAAGCAAGCCAGCTGGACGCAGAAATCGAGAAAAGCGATACCAGGATGATTCGCTGAGTCCTGTTCATGGTCTGTTACGGCCCTTTGTACTCTACTGTCGCAACGTAGGCGTTTCTGCCGGACTCATCAAAATTGAGGCTTGGCGTTACAATCCTCATCACTGTGGTCTTTGCAGCGTCGGCCAGCTTCCAGATGAAGCCCTTTGGGAGCTGCACCTTTACTTCATGGTCCTCGCCGGTAACTGGATTTTTGAAACCTTCCAGCTGAACATCCATCACGCCGGGGACCGAGAAGCTGCTCTTCTTGCCGTCTATCTTGACATTGATGTCCACAAACTGCGGCTCAAGCACGTACTTTAATGTGGATGCAAAGATGGCAAACGCGCCCTCTCCTTTGGCCTTGCCTGAAAAGATGTCCAGCAGGGCATCTCTCTGATCCTTGCTGGCCTGGCTTGTGATGAAGAGCTGCATGATGCCATTTCCTTCATGGATGGCTTTTGGCCACGATGCGGCGTACACCACGTCCAGGCCGTCAAGCCGGACATCGCCATAGTTGCCAGTCCTTATGTGGTACAGGACAAGGGCCCTGCAAAAGCCGTTGGATGGAAATCCGTTAAAATTGCACGGACAGGCGTAGTCGCAGTTGCACGTTTCCACGTAATCGCTTTTCATGCTCCACTGCGGGATCGGGGTAGTGGACATAAAGTATATGCTTGCAACCTGTAAAAAGGCATTTCTATAGTCAGAAACTTTAATGGCGTCGTATGGCTTGTAAGTACCAGGGAACATGAAATGTCAGCTAGAACATCGGTAGGCGAGTTAATGACCGAAAAGCTGGAGACCATAAACGTGCTGAACACGGCGCAGGAAGCGGCCATAAAGATGGCCGACAGAAACACCGGCTCGCTGGCAGTCCTCGATGACGAGGGCAAGGCTCTGGGCATAGTGACTGAAAGGGACCTGGCCCGACGCGTCTGCACTACTGAGAGTAGCAGCAACAGCATCACCGTTGAGCAGATAATGTCGTCTCCGGTGATCACCATCCGGCAGGACAACTCCCTGGACGAGGCTGCTGACATCATGATCGAAAAGAAAGTCCGACATCTTTTGGTGGTTGGCGACAACAACGAGCCAGTGGGGATAATCACGCCGACTGACCTGGCCGCCTACCTCAAAGAGAACGCAGACGTGCA
>JBBISN010000079.1:0-5538 GCA_037441265.1 Nitrososphaera sp.
GTTAATAACTTCGATGACCTGATTTATTAGCTGATTCAGGACAACTATTTGTCCTTTATCCCCTCTTACAAGAATAACGTTGTTTCTTGTTTTGTCGATGAATATGTCTCGATATTCGTTTCTCAGGTTAATTCCTCGTACTATTCGATTTGTGTTGCCATCAATCAGATAAAGTGCGAAAAGAAAATCAGTGGTACCCTCGCCAGCGTAATATTCGACTCGATTCAAAGCATATACCATATTCGTGTCCGAGTTGATGTGCATCTCTGAATCGTCGAATTTGTCAAACTCTCCTGCTATCGGGGTAATGTTATTGGTGTTACAATCTATCGAGAAAATACCTATCTTTTCAGCCGCGCTGTTCTCTATCACAACATATAGTTTGTTTCTGGCCTCGTCGATGGAGATGCTTCTTGGCATTCCATTCACAACTATGGTACCTACGACTTTCCCATCGATCGCATTTACTACTACAATGCTATTCTTTAATGAGATGTAAAGCAAGTGCGTAGATTGATTAATTGTTATGAACGGGAATGTCATGAACGGAAATCTGGGGTTTTTCTTTAGCGTAATGGTATTCGTTACTTCATCGTAATTGCCATCTATTGTGATGATCTCTCCATTATATGTAAGTACAAATACGCGATTTGCATTCTTATTGATGACTAGCCTGGGCTGTTTTTCTGCTAATTTGCAGATGACTTTGATGGCCTTGGATTTGAGGTCGATTACTCTGACTTCTATTGAATTTTGGTCAGACTTGGCTATTGCGTATAATTTCCTGGTTGCTTAATTAACTACAAATCCGTACATCTCTGCTCCCACATCGATTTCATCCCTGATTCTGTCGGTTGTTGCATCTATTTCTGCGATAGATCGATAACCTTTCATCATGACATAAACAAGATTTGTACCGATATCAAACACTTCGCTCATGATGCCTGGGTAATAATAGTGGTCACTAACTTTGGTAATGAAACTGGAGTGCAGGTTTCTTGGAGTAGAATCTTTATCTAATAATGTTTTTAGCGAATCTGTCAAGGCTGTTGCACATCCATGTGTTCCCTGATAATTCGATGGCTGAGAATTTGAATCATGTTTTGTAACAAATGTGCTGCCAAATACTCGGTGTACGTGAATTTATTCCTTGTCAACAAAAATTGTACGCCCTCGCTTTGTGCGGCGAAACATACATCGCGTCATGGAGCTTTGGCCAAATGCTTTACTATTACAGGACGTGACCAAAGTACCAGTTATTCCTGAGTTGAGGCTCACTCCACAAATACCAGCATAAGGAGCATTGCATAGAGAAAGGATTGGTGTATGCTTCATTGGAGATCTACAAGAACAAAATCAAAAAGATGGCAAACTCGAATTCAAATAACTCATTTTCCCCGCGGGATTCAGGTAATTGCCTGTTAACACGATCACCGAGGAGTTCTTTTATACTAACTCCACAGAAGGTACATGGGGTTGTAGGCGATGGAAACGACCATGAAGCCATTCACCAGGGGCTTTGAAGACCGAAGCGACGAAGGCGGCTACCGGTTCGTGTTCAAGTGCGACATTTGCAACGCTGAATATATCACCAGGTACGTCGAGGCAAGCTCAAACAAGAAAAAGGATTTCATCGGGATCTCTTCAAGGGCGTTCTCTCTTGGTACGTCTATTCTGGACAGGATCTCCGGGCCGGACCTCAAGGACACGGATGAAAAACAAAAGGATCTCACCGACAAACTTGCCGACAGGTTCAAGTCCTATTCGCCTGAATGGCACAAGGGCCATGACAACGCCTTCTTCCAGTCGCAGGAAGAAGCCCAGAAAAATTTCCACCACTGCGCGCTCTGCAAAAGGTGGGTCTGCGAGTCGGACTGGGATGAAGAAAAATCCATCTGCAAGGAAGACTCGAAACTGGGTGTCTGCCCAAGCTGTCACAAACCCACCGGAGGCAAGAAATTCTGCATCAACTGCGGCTATCGCCTGGAACAGAACTGCAAAAAATGCGGGGCGGCCCTTGCTCTTGGCCAAAAGTTCTGCGGCGAATGCGGCGCAAAATTAGAAGACATCTAGACTGCCAACATACAGCAGTCCTGCAAGCGTCTAGGCGGCGCGCAATGAACACCATTTCAGATAGCTGAGAAATCGCGGCAGTCTCTAACGAGTATTCCAAGTCCTTTGCGTTAGTCATTTCCCTTTCAAGCTAGATGCTCTTGCTTCAATGTCTTGAAAAAGAAGTATGGCTTCTAGGAAGCGGATTCGAAATCCAAGAATGTTTAATACTTTGATTACAAGGTTCACAGGTATGACGCGCTTGATAGTTACCGCACTATCGGAGGATGCCCTGGCAGCGCCAAAGAACAGCAAGCCCAACTATGTCATCGTTTCTGTTACCGACACTGACGGCGCGCCGGTCTCGGGACTGACTGCCCTGGACTTTGCAGTAAAAACAGTGGTGGCTCCCGGCGGCGGGATAGTGACGCACCTCATGACGGCAGCCGAGACAGATTTTCCAGGCGTCTACCTGATAGAGATATCTCCAGACAAGAAAAAAACCTGGAAGAAGGGCGTTTACATCTTTGCTGTCGGGGTGCACCACGAGTTTTCAAGGGGCCAGACGGTGGTAAGCGTGGACATGGACTGACGCTTTAGAGCTGGCTTATGGCCCTAGAGTGCTTGTGGGTGTGCGGCCTCTCGCCGGAGTACTTTCTCCTCATGTGTCCTGAAGGTCGGCCGTACAGCAGTTCCATGAACCAGGACTCATGCTCTATTTCCTCCTTCAGTATGTCCTTGGCAATGTCGTATGTGGCAGGGTCCTTTCCAATGGTCAGGTTGCACATCTTGTTCCAGTTGACGATGGCGCCCTGCTCTGCCAGCAGGCACTTTTTCAGTATCTCCTTGAGGTTGGTTGCCGGCGTTGGCAGCTGCAGAAACTCACATCCAGACATGCGGATAAACTCCGTTGCGTCGTTTGGAAGAATGCCGCCCAGCTCGTATATCCTCTGGATGCAGGACTCAAAGTGGCTCAGGTCCTCAAGCCGCGCGTCCTCTATGACGCCCTTTATGCCCTCACCTTCCAGCCCCGTGCAGTGGGCCCGCAGGTTGGTAAAGTAATAGTATGCCGTGAACTCCACCGAAGCGTTGTAGATGAGAAGTTTCAAGACTTCATCTACGTCCAGGCCGTTCTGCTTTAGCACGTTGATTCCGACTATGTTGATTTTTTCTTCGCTCATCGAAGATCCAGTGAATGGGAAATAATCACACGGTCTTTAAGATTTCTCTAAAAATAGATTCCATGTCTACTGGAAATGTTATTTTACGACCGTTATGATGGTGTCCCAGTCGCTGTATTCAGATGGCCTGTCTCTGGGCCCGTCAAACTTTTGTCCCGTCACCTTCAGTCCTGATATCTCGTCAAGGTTGATCCGCCTCCAATCCGGGATGCGGCCAGAAGACGTGAGCCCGCCTACCTGGTATACAAGGATCTGCCTTTTGCCTTTGTGCATGCCGTAAACATGCGGCTCTGCAATCCGCTGGTAGCCGTGGTAGGTGAACTCGATTATCTTTCTGTCAGTTATCGCGCTTCTTATCGTACTTGTGTTCAAACTTGCAGACTAGGAAAAGGATAAAGTCTGTTATAAATGGAATAGTATTTCGAGGCTTTGGCAGTTGCACTTGTTTAAGCCTTTATTATTACACAAGAATATAGTACAAGGTTGCAATCAATCCGCATAGGCACTTCGGGCTATTCGTATTTCTGGAACGAGGGCAAGCCCACACCCTTCAAGTGGTATCTGGAGCAGGGCTTTAACACTGTCGAGATAAACGCCAGCTTTTACCGCTTCCCCTATGAAAACTGGATAAAAGCCTGGCTTGCCGCACCCCAGGATTTTACATTCTCCATCAAGGTGCATCGCTGGGTGACGCACCAGTCCAGACTAAAAGGCAAGGCCCTGGAAACATGGAAGCGCTTCAGGAAACTCTTTGAGCCCATGGAAGACAGGATTGATTTCTGGCTGTTCCAGATGTCAGGCAGCTACAAGTACAGTCCGGAAAACATGGGTGCCGTAAAGAACTTTTTCAAAGCAGCGGAATTGGGAAACAAGGCAGTCATGGAATTCCGGGATCCGGCGTGGTGGAAGGCCATAAAGGAGGTTGAGGATGCCGGCGTGGCCTTTTGTTCTGTAAATGCGCCCAAGCTTCCTCGCAGGGTGGTTGCCGCCAACAACACCGTTTATCTGAGGCTCCATGGAGCCGAGGAATGGTACAGCTACGTCTATTCAGAAAAAGAGCTGGATGCGATACTGTCAAAAGTCAGGAAGCTTGAGGCCGACAGGAAGGCGATATACCTCAACAACGACACGGGGATGCTTGAAAATGCGCTCTACCTGCTAAAGCACGTTTGATAGCAAGAAAGCCAAAATAACAACACCCTTTCAATATTCGTGGATTGAGGGTCGGCGTCTTTGTTAATCCGAGAAGGCCAAAGGTCTCACAGGAAAAAATTGTTGCGCTTGTGCGCTCCGCCGGTCTGACAGTTTCAAAAGATCCCGGGATAGCCATAGTCGTGGGAGGGG
The DNA here is from genome assembly GCA_037441265.1 of Nitrososphaera sp. GTDB lineage: Archaea > Thermoproteota > Nitrososphaeria > Nitrososphaerales > Nitrososphaeraceae > Nitrososphaera. The sequence goes on from JBBISN010000079.1 coordinate 4,578, forward strand.
ACGGCACCTTTGGTTACTATGGCAGAAAGATGTCTATACCGATGCTTTTCGTTGGCGTAGAAGAGCAGGATGTCCTTGGAAGCAAGGCGCGGCTGGCAGAGGTAACCTACACAGAGTTGGGCCCTACACTGGAAAAGATTGCAAGTGGCGATTTTGCAGTTGAAGAAAAGAACATGCTCTGCGTGGAGCATGACGGAAAGACAACCGACGTGCTGACGGACGTTTATCTGGAACGCAGCGTCTTTGCAGGCTGCATGAGGTACACCGTGTCTGTACAGGGTCCGATCCGATTCACAGAGTATGCCATCGGAAACGGGGTGATAATATCCACCTCCTTTGGGTCTGGCGGCTATTATTCATACCCAGAGAGGATTAGTCTGGGTGAATGGACCAAAAAGAACCCATCCGGGTTTGAGGACGACAGGATAGGGATCTGCCACATAATCCCGACGTACCTGTCAAGAAAACAAGACGGCCAGACCGTCGCCGGGCAGCTGAGATACACGGTTCCCTTCGCTTCCAGGATCGCAGTTTCTTTGTCACGGGAAGCAAACGGACGACTCTACGGGATCACGTCGCATCACAGGGGAGTGAGAATCAAGAAAGACGGTATTGTTGTAAGGGGGTCTGACAAGAAAGCAAGGATCATCAGAATATCTCGTGGAGCGGACGGTTGATGAAAGTGGAGTCGATTAAACAACTTGCTAGTTGGTTCTGCGGTTGGATTCTTTTACAACTAAGAAAGGACTACCAGCTGGCCCCTCATCGTCGGCTGATGGTATATGCAGGTGTATTCAAAAATGCCAGCTTCTGACGCAGTGAACTCGATGGTTTTCTGTTCTCCTGCGTTCAGGTCGTGATTCATCTGGTAGGGATCAGCCATGGTGAACGTGTGGTGTTCCTGAGACTCGACAGGCTCAAGATTGTAAAAATGAATGACTACCTTGTCTCCTTTGTTGAC
>JBBISN010000080.1:0-5361 GCA_037441265.1 Nitrososphaera sp.
TCGTGCGGGTCTTTGCTGATAGAAAGCCTGAGGGAACGGCTGCAGGTCAGCGGCAAGCCTTTCTTTCCAAATCTTCAAACGGCCCAGAAAATCAGCAGACTGTCCTTTGGTATCGAAAAGATGGATTCTTTTGTCCACCTTGGATCCGGGGACAGGATCTGCATCGCTGGCAAATACTCAAACACCCTGATCTCCCGGCTGTGCGTACGCGCCCTGATTCCTGCAAGGCATGGCGGGTTGGGCTCTCCATGCGTGCTGTTTATCGACGCCGGCAACAGCTCAAACCCCTATCCGACTGTCAGCTTTGCAAGGCAGTACGGCCTGAACGCAAACAAAGTATTGCAGAGGGTGGTGGTGAGCAGGGCTTTTACCATCCGTCAACTGGCAGGGCTGCTCGTATACGAGCTTCCAAAGGCCATCACGCGGTTCAATCCAAAAGTCGTGGTGATCTCGGAATTGCTGTCCATGTTTAACCAGAACATCGACGACAGAGAGGCCAGACGCTTGCTATCCGAGATCAGCGGCGCGGTAGACCGGGTTGCCGGCGATGTCATAGTCGCGGTCTCTGCAAGGGAGCTTGCATACCGCGAGGTTCTGCCGCGGTTCAACGTGCACGTCGAGACCCGTGCAGTTATGGGGCGGCCTTACCTTAAGCTGCATCATAACCGCCAGACAAGGGAGATATCTCTGCCTGAATCAGAGTTGCTCGCAGTAAAGCAGCGGTGAACCGGTGTGTTCTTTTCGCGGTCCCACGCCCTCAAGAGCACGGATGGAATTTCCGTTGCAAACTGAAAGAAAGGCATTTGATGAAATGTTTGTTTGCCCGCTCGCGCCTTTACATTTCAGCCAAAGGCAAGCCGTACCCGTTCTTGGAGTCAGATGTTAACTGATAACGATAGAATAGACAGGTGCAAGCAACCTTGGAACCTGACCTGCAAGAAGGATCTCTCGACTATGTTCATCACCTTTCGGCCGGCTAACCGTCAGACATCTACAAGCAGTTTATTGCGATACCCTTGCGACGCCTGTCAGAGTTCCTGCAGCTCAGGATACAGGGATAGCGCGCCCTTGGCTATCATCTGCGCATCTTTTGTCAGGTAGAACCTATCCCCTGTTTTAATTACGTGTTCTGCCTCTGCCAGTCTGTTCAGGGCTTCCGATGCGGCCATCCAGGTGGCAGTTTTCTTGCTCACCGCTCCCCTCTTTAGCAGGTGTACCAGCACCCTTTCTTCCTCGGTGATTGAAGGATAGATCGACTTTATGACCATGTTCTGGATGTGCTCTGGAAGTGACGCAAGGCCGGACTTTTCCCGGGCCTGCACAATCGTGTGGTTGTCCGACGTGGCAGAGACATCGATCCTTTTTGACTGTAGCGACCGCTGCGTCTGTTCGATAAGATCCATCACCTTTTTGACCGTCCTAAAGTTCAAATTCGCTTCCTGCGCAAGCCTGTTTATCGTATACGACCTGCCGTCCGACAGCACCTTGAGAACTTGCTGCACGGCACTTGGAAAGTCAGTTCTCGGACGGGCCGCTACTTGTTTTCCCATGTGTGTAGTTGTTGTGTATATCCATATAATGATTACTGCATAACTATACAATGCCTATATACAAGTGCGCATGTTATATGTGCAGTGTCCGATTTAGAACCTCATGAAATTGCTGTCTTGTTATTGATGTACGACAGGGGGATTATCGGCAAAGCAGGTTACACCAGCCTTGAAATGGTAAGAAGCAAGGTCAAGTGGCAGTATATTCAGTCAGCCTTTGGGATCAAGGGAAGTTTTGACAGGACGGCCCGCAAGCTGGTCAAGCGGATGTATCTGTCAGATGATGGCAAGAGCATGGCGGTTCTGTACCTTGACAAGCTAGGCGTCCTTTATGTCAAGGGTTACCTTCAACAGCATCCTACGGCACTGACCGATCTTGAAGCAAAGTTGAATGAAAAATAGGTGATTATACCTTTTTTCGACCATTGGCAAATGTTTGGGCATCTCACGACATACTGTATCTGTCAGTCAGATCGAACCTTCCTTCTTTTTGTATCCAAGGCCTGTATGGCGATTTGCATTTGTTCCCACATGCTTAAACTGGCACACATTGGCCATGCCTGCAGGTCTTGATGGTTGCAGTAAAATACATCTTGCTGTATACCGTGCAACATCCAGTTCAAAATAGAGTTATAAATAGCGAAAATCGCTGCCCTTCCTATCAAACATGAGGCTACTTGAATATCAGGGCAAGGAACTGTTCGATCAATACGGGATACGCATACCGCGGTCCTACCTGGCCAACAACATAAACGAGGCAAGGCAGGCCGCAGAAAAGCTGGGTTATCCCTTTGTTCTAAAATCACAACTTACCGTCGGCGGCAGGGGCAAGGCCGGCGCCATACAGAAATGCAAGACACCGGAGGAGCTTGAGCCCAAGTTCAACGAGCTTGTGCACAAGGAAGTAAAAGGCGAGTTTCCCCGCGGCATACTGCTTGAGGCCATGGCCGACATCAAGCAGGAGCTTTACCTGTCCTTCTTTTTGAACAGGAGTAAGCGCTGCTACTCGCTTATCTCGTCTGCAGAGGGCGGCGTCGAGATCGAGGCCAGCGGCAACAAAGTCGTAGTCGACATACCCCTTGACGGGCTCAACCCGCAAACCGCGGAGGATGTCGCCGGCAAGTTGGGCCTCAACGGCAAGACGGTGCCGGCCTTTGTGGACTTTACCACAAAGCTATCCAGGCTGTGCATGGAAAAGGAAGCCGAGCTGGCCGAGATAAACCCGGTTGCCATCCTTGGCGACGGGTCCATGGCAGCCCTTGACGCAAAGGTGATAATCGACGACAACGCCATGTTCAGGCATCCCGACCTCAAAAAGTACGAGCATGTCTCGGAGCTGGAAAAGCAGGCAGAGGTCAGTGGCTTTTCGCTGGTAGAACTTGATGGCAACATCGCCATCATCGGCAACGGCGCCGGGCTGGTAATGTCCACGCTGGACATGGTGTCTGATGCCGGCGGCAAGGCCGGAGCATTCCTTGACTTTGGCGGCCGCGCGACAACAGAGACCATATACGAGGCGCTAAAAGTCATCAGCAAGATAAAGCACATCGACTCCATCCTGGTCAACCTTTTTGGCGGCATAGTGCGCACGAGCCTTGTCGCGCAGGCTATACTGGACGCGTACAGGGACAACGTCATCACCGTCCCGGTGTTTGCAAGGATCTCCGGCGCAGAATCAGAGAAGGCCCGCGAGATGCTCAACGGAAGCCGGGCAAATCTCTATAATACAGTGGAAGAAGCAATAGCAGCCGCGGTGGCGCAGGCAAACAAGTAGGTGGCAGACATGGCAGACAATTTTGATATTTTTGCAATTCTAGAGGGAAACAAGGGTGACAAGGACTATGGCAAAAAGCCGGTGGTAATCCAGGGCATCACCGGCAGTTACGGCTCAACCCATGCACGGCTGATGAAGGCGTACGGCACCAACGTTGCGGCCGGAGTCACGCCGGGCAAGGGCGGCATGGACTTTGATGGGACGCCGGTGTACAACACCGTCGACGAGGCAGTCAAGGCCACCGGTGCGCAGATCTCCGGCGTATTTGTGCCGGCCCAGTTCTTCCTCAAGGCCGCGCTGGACGCGCTGGACGCCGGAATAAAGCTGCTGGTGGCCATACCGGAGCACGTGCCTGTCCGCGACGCGATGACAGTAATAGAATACGCCAAAAAGAAGGGCGCCAGGATGATAGGCCCCAACACCGCAGGAGTCATCGTGCCGGAAGTAATGAAGGTGGGCATCATGCCGGCGCAGCCCTTCAAGGCCGGAAGCACGGTGGTCGTGTCAAGGAGCGGCACCCTGATGTACGAAGTCTCGTTCAACCTCACCAACAAGGGCTACGGGCAACGGCTTTGCATCGGAATTGGAGGCGACCCTGTCATAGGCACGAACCTTATTGAGGCCTTTGACCTGGTGCGAGGAAGGCCGGACGTCGATTCTGTAGTGGTGGTCGGCGAGATAGGTGGCGACGCCGAAGAGCAGCTGGCCGACTATATCATCAGGACTTCGTTCTCAAAGCCGGTCATCGCCTACATCGCAGGCAGGGCCGCGCCAAAGGAAAAGAGGATGGGTCACGCCGGCGCCATAGTGTACGGAAACTATGGCTCTGCAGAATCAAAGGTGGCCAACTACGCCAAGGCTGACGTTCCTGTGGCCAAGCGTCCTGCAGAAGTGCCGATGCTGCTTGAGCAAAAGATGCGCAAGTAGTCCTCCCCTTTCATTTCAATTTTTAAGAAACTTTTTACTTTTTCTGTGAAGGTACGGATCAATGTATCGCAGAAGGGTCAGATAGCAATGCCTTCAGAGATCCAGCGTGACCTTGGCATAAAGAAAAGGGATGAACTTGTTCTGGGAAGAAAAGGCTGAAAAGGTTGCCCGCAAACTGGAAGGCGAGTTTGACGATATCGCGGCTATCTCGGAATACTCGCTTAAAAAAATCTGGCTGAACAAAAAAGACGAAGTGTGGAACCAGTACCTCAAGTGATGATGCTTGGTTTCGCACCGGGAGATACTCTTGATATCGTTTCTCTGACTTAACGGAATTCAAAGTAAGGCCAGTAACAGTAACGTCTGACGACACTTTTGACAATTCCCAGGAGCGGCAATGATCTCTTTAATTGTTAGTTTGTATTAACTTAACTGTAGTTAACTTATTAAATAACTTATTGTACATATACTACATGTCAGGCATAGCACAGATAGCGACCAAGATTGCGGGAAAGTTTGAGGTACTAGCTAATCCGTATCGTACACTAATACTCGCCTTCCTACTGAAAAACAAGGAAGCGAGTTGGTCTGACATCAAACAATTCTTGGAAAGCAATGTGGGCAGTATAAATCCTAACACTCTGCAATTTCACCTAAAGGCACTATTGCATGCAAACATGGTAAGACGCGCGGGAGGCGAGGACAATATCGTATACATGCCCGGAGTTGTGCCAAATGAAATATCTGTAATGCTGGATGAAGTTGTCCGGAAATTGAATTAAGGAGTGAGATAATTGTCAACACTAAAAACCGAATATCAGATTAAGCAAAACAACCAAGGCAATTTTGCCAAAGTTGCTGCGCATGACCGAAGTCGGCAAATTATTTGAATTCTCGTCCAAACAATCAGTTCTGCCCAAGCCACCCCTCGTACTGCTGCAGGTCGATGCAGAAGGCCATAGCGCACTGGGCCAGCGGGCCCATGACGTTTTCCCGGACTCTGATCCATACAAGCGAGACAAGGGGGTGGCTGTCCGGGTTTTCAACACGCATCGCCTTTTTCAGGTCCCTGTCTGCAATAGGTATCAGTTCGTTGTAGATGAACCGTCC
>JBBISN010000081.1:0-5098 GCA_037441265.1 Nitrososphaera sp.
GTAAGGGGCGATTCAAAGTATCTGTCGACGCGCACAAGAGGAAAATTTCTGTTGCCCTGAAAGACTGGCAGTCAGTGCGGCCGGAATTTACAGCCGACGGCCAGTATGCGATTGAAGTCGTGCAGGACTAGTACACAAACTTATTTGCCTAGCAATTGACAGCATCTGTATTGTCGATAACAGGCAAAACATTCTGGGTGTTAGGCGACGTCTATACCATCAAGATAAGCGGCAAAGAAACGCAGGGCAAGTATGCCGTTGCAGAGATAGAAGTGGCGCCGCAGAACGGCCCGCCACTGCATAAGCATTCTCTGGAAGACGAGGGGTTTTACGTTCTTGAAGGACAGTTCTCCTTTCCCTACGCGCAGTCAGAAATCAAGGGAAGTGCAGGAACCTACGCCTATGCTCCAAGGGGGCAGTTCCACACCTACAGGAACATCGGCAGCACAAAGGGGCGATTGCTGGTGGTAATCACGCCGGCCGGCTTTGAGAACTTTTTTGAGGAGATCGGGATCGAGATAAAAGACAGGGAATCCTTCAGGCCGCCAACCACTCAGCCAGATTTTAGCAAAATACTGGAAGCCTCAAAAAGGTACGGGCTGGAAATCAAGGCATAATTTCCAGCTACGGAGCAGCAGCCATTCCAATCTTTTTCAAGATGCTGGTTTTCCATGCCGCTTCCAGTACAACGTATGTCGGCACAAAGCCGAGTGCTGCCCAAATGATCGAATCCAAGATGTTCATGATGTAGTAATTGCATGCTGCAATCATAAACGATGCTAACAACGGCGTATCACCTTTCCATTAATGAATGAAAGTTGCTGGAAACTTTGTAACAAATCAGCAGCGGTTTTGCAGAATCATGATTATAGTTAATTTCTGTTGCAGAAAGGAATTGTTTGTATGTGTACGCACCGTCGTCGCCGGCTGATCTTAAAACAGGCTTGTTTTACCTCTGCCGTTAATGATAATCTTTCAGGCCGGTAGATTTCATGGTAGAAGTTGCTGCGTCAATTTCATAAATTACCTGATGACCCTTAAGACAGGATACCCTGCTTCCAAGCCTATCTCTGCTCTTAGATCCGGGTACCGATAAAGGCCATACTTGGATCTTGGCTCAAGCATCAGGGCCAGGGCAATGCCGCCATCTTGATCCACGGGGAATATCGCATAGTCTTTTAGCGACCTTTCCCCGGATCTGACTCTTGGTTTTTTCCGCGTACCGGGCACATAATATTCTACATTTTCAACCGCATCAGACCGCGTAAATGAAAAGCCATGCCTGCTTAGGATCTCTATGGTCTTGGTCTTGGAAAGGGGCACTGCATAGGCCTTTGGGAGGTCTGCATACTTGGTGACCAAAAGATCCGGGGTATATTCAGAAAGTACCACCGAATCCAGATCGTTGGTTTTTGGATTTCTGAAGATCATCTTCAGTGGACGACCGGAGAGCGCATACCTGAATCTTATGGGAACTCTGACAGCTGGTTTGTCGGACCTGACAAATTGCTTTTGATACGACTGAACCTGCCGCAGAACAGAAAGGATCGCGCGGTGCTGGGCCCTGACTATGTGCTTTCTTCCGCAACTCCCATCCTTGCGGGTTGGGCTTCGCCCTTCCAGCAATACCACAAGCGCACCATACCTCAAGGCCAAAAAATTCCGGGCATCAACAATGTCTGGGGTGCTGTGTCTGGCCTTTCCTGACGGCTGGACGATGGTGTACCGCTCGCAGCTGAATCCGTGTTCCGACAACTCGGACCGGACCTGCTGGATGATGCTTGAAATGTGGTCTTTTACTGAAAGCTGGACCGCCGGGTTCGTTGGGACGTCTACAAAAACATCGTAATAGATTACACGTCCCTTTTGAAGCAGGTGTTTTCTTCTTGACGGGAAATTGTGGACGTCAACAATCACGTGCGGCTTCCAGGAACCCACAAACCCGTGGACGGCCCTGTTCTCCTTGCTGTCCAAAAGCAAATGATCCCGGTTCAGGTCTATGTCTATGGCATTGCTCCTGGTTTTCCTGGCCGCTCCGTCCGGGTTGGCATTTTCCAGGATAGCAAGCTGGATGTGCGGGAATCTGGATTCAAATTTACCTGGCTTTGAGAAGACCTTTACAAACCTGCTGACGGCCTTCCGCCCGTACCGCTCGTCTCCATGCTGGCCGGCCATGATAAACACGCGTAGCGGCGAATCTGCCCGTCCAAAGAACCTGACTGTCAGCGGCCGCTGCTGTTCTGAAAGGCCGATTATTTCTGAAGCAGAATGTTCATGCAAAGGGCTGCAGGTGTCCACCAGATTGTACAACATTAAACAGGCTCTCCAAAATATAAAGTGCTGTACATTCCGGACTCGGCCACCAGTTGGCGATGCGTGCCGTCCTGTATTATCTTGCCGTCATCCAGAACGATTATTCGGTCGGCAACCTCGCTGATTGCTCTGATGTTGTGGCCCACAAGCACAATCGTCATATGCTTTTTCAAACCCTCCAGGGCGGATATTATGGCCGCCTCGGACCTTGAATCCAGAGAGGAGCTGGGTTCGTCTAAAAGCAGCACCTTTGGCCTTCGGATCAGGGCCCTGGCGATGGCTATTCTCTTTGCCTGGCCGCCGGACAGGGTTGTACCACGTTGTCCAAGCTTTGTGTCCCGGCCTTTCTTTAAACCACCAATGAACTCTGTTGCGTTGGCCAGGCGGCAGGCCTCGCGTACCGCATCTTCATTGGCGTCTTCCGCGCCAAGAGCAACGTTTTCAAAAACTGTCCCGCTGAATATGACCGGGGATTGCGGCACGGTGGCTACCTGACTTCGGAGAGAATCAAGCTTGACCTCTCGTATGTCCTTGCCGTTTATCAGCACCTGCCCCTCGACGGGGTCAAACAGTCTGGCCATCAGTTTTAGGATGGTGCTCTTTCCGGAGCCGTTTCGTCCGACGATGACGGTCAAGCTGTTTGGTTGTATGCGCATGCTGATGCCCTTCAGAGTCTCATGCCTTGTAGCGGCCTTCCGCGGATACGTGAACCGGACGTCTCTGAATTCAATTTCTGCATTGCTAGCGTCCACTTCGACGGCGCCAGGGGCATCCTGTATCGATGACGGCCTGTCCAGAACCTCCTGAATCCGTTCGGCTGCAGCAACGCCCTTGTGGTAAACAGTCAGGGATTTGGTAAAGTTCCGCGACGGCTGGTAAACAAACAGGGCAAAGCCGGTAAAGGCCACCAGGTTGCCGATGCTCATCTCGCCGGCCAGAACCTTTGCACCTCCCTGCCACCAGATCAGGGTCAGTCCGACGGTGGTCAGGGTCCAAACAACACCCATGGTAATTCCAACAAATTTCTGCGTCCGGATCTGGTTCTCCTCCACGCGGTCGGCCAGGTCAAAGATCTTTCTGGTGGAGTACTCCTCAGCCCTGGCTGTCTGTATGGACTCGATGCCGTCAAATCCTTCCTTTATGGCCGACGTCAGCCTGGCGCGGACCTTTCTGCCCTTCCTGGAACTGTTGTACAGCTTTTTCTGCAGCCTTCTGGTTATCACCAGTTGCACCGGAAGCACAGAGGCTGCAAGGGCCGCAAGGAAGGGGTCGATTACAAACAGCATGGCCAGCGGGAAGGCCATCTGGGTTACCTTTACCACCGTCTTGATGACGCTGTTTTCAATGAATGTTCTAAGAGACTGGGTGTCCAGTATGGCACGGTTGAAAAGATCTGCCGAACCGTACTTGGAGTGCACATCCAAAGACAGGAATTCAACCTTCTTCACCAAAGCTTTCTGCAGTTCAGCTACAAAATGCCGGCTGACTTTGGCCAGAGTCAGGGTGCGGAAATATGCCGAGACCCCGTACAATACCGCGACGATGGCCAGGCCGATGACTGCGAAATTGATAACATCGGCAGGCCTAGCATCTGTCAGGTCGATTATGCCAAATATGTTTAGCCTGCTGGCATGACCTCCAATCTCGTCGATCAAGGCACCGGTCAGTATGGGTATCTGCATGGGAACAATAACGAAGAGTATGGACCAGAAAATAGCCGCAGCTAGCTTTAGTCTGTCTTTTTTCAGCCGCTTCAGGACATACCTGATAGGCGAGATGGTTTGCGGACTGTTCATCTTGTTCAACCGTTTATGAACCGGATGACTGCATCGGCCAGCTTGTCGCCGGATTTGAAGGATGGCAGCACCGGAACGTCGCTGAACTGCCTGAACTCCTTTACAAACAGCGGGGCCGACGTTATGCTTCCAGTCACGGCAACGATGCTGTGACCTGCCTTCTTCAAGACTTCTGACGCATACAGCGCCGACGCGCTGCTGTCTGCCGACAGGATGATGCCTTTAGTGGCATCCTTTATGGATGGGTCTTCTATCAGCATGGCCGTCTCGCGCTGAAGTATGCCGTCGGCTATTTCCATGACGATGATGTCCGGATCTGCCTTTAGCAAATCTGACACCATGGTGTTGAACAGGTCCAGCAATTCCTGCTTTGCGCACAGGTACGTGGATGGAAATCCGTAATCGCTAAAGTCTATTGTGATTGCCGCAGCTGCGGATCGCATTTCATCCTGGTCGCGGTTTGATACGCTTCCAGTCAGCTTGCATGCCGCAACCCGTAGTTTTTGATCAGACAGGGACTTTATCAAAAGCCTGGCAGAAGTCGTCTTGCCGGAATTCATCCCGGTTCCCACCACGATCACCAGATTCTGTGGTCTGACTATTGCATCGGTCTTTTGGAATTTCAACTCTTTCAGATTTACGCGCCTTCCGTTGTCGTCGGACAGGTATCCTACAAATTCAACGTCGGTGGTTTTGCCAAACCCACGGTGCTTGGATTTTACCGTTCCGACCATCCCTGCTGCAGTCAGCAAACTCAGGTTTTCAAGGCCAATGACCTCGCCTTCCAGCGCGTCGGTGGCATAACGGTTTCCGAAAACACCGACAAACTGGTCGCCGTCGTAGATCCGGAGTTTCTTGTTGTTGGCGCATACTATTGTGCTGTGATATCCTATGTTCTTGACCCTAAAGAGGCCAAGGTCCCCTGCCCTGGGGGCGTCCGTTGAGTTGTCTAGATTGTAATTGAGCCTGCCAAGTATCCTGCAGGCCCA
>JBBISN010000082.1:0-4797 GCA_037441265.1 Nitrososphaera sp.
TTCAACAAGGCAGCTATTGAGGTACAGTAGCCTGGCAGGATAACAGAAATACCAGCATGCCATGATAAACTGCATCCTCGATTGAACCCGGTTTTTGACAGTGTAAAGGACAGGATAAAAGCATGCAAAAAGATGGTCTTTCTTACCGGTGCCGGCATATCCCAGGAGAGCGGCATATCCACCTTCAGGGGCAGGGACGGCTACTGGAGAAAATACGACCCCATGAAGCTGGCCACGCCAGAAGCGTTCTTTGAGAACCCAAAACTGGTGTGGGAATGGTACTATGAAAGGAGGAGGAAGGTTCTTGAAGCCAGGCCAAATGCCGGTCATCTTGCCATTGCCGGCATCCAGAATTACAGAGAAGTGCAGGTTGTCACACAAAACGTCGATGATCTGCACCGTGTTGCTGGCAGCAGAAACATCATCGAGCTGCATGGAAACATATTCAAAACAAAGTGCACCGCCTGCAATTTTCATGGGAGGATGGACGACAGATTTCCCCCACCGCCGCCATCGTGTGAAAAGTGCGGCCACATGTTAAGGCCCGACGTGGTCTGGTTTGGCGAGCCGCTGCCGCAGGATAGTCTGGAACAAGCAATAAAGCATTCTTCTGACTGCGACGTCATGGTAATAGTAGGCAGTTCTCTGCAGGTGGCGCCGGCCAACAATCTGCCCATCTATGCAAAGGAGAGCGGAGCGTACCTGATAGAAATCAATGTGGAGCCCACCGCGTTGACCGGGATGATGGACCTTTCAATCCGCAGTACAGCGGCAGAATCACTTCCTTTGTTGCTTAAGGTATTCTCGGGTTGATACGGGTCACCAGTTTGATACGGGCGTTCCATCACCAGATAACAGGGTTGACGGGCCGTCTCTTAACACCAGATCCTCTGGTTTGACATTTAGCTTGCCGTTTTCAAAAAATTCATCAAGATAGTGAATCGTTGATGCGCTGGGTCCCTGAACCAGAAACTCTTTGGTCAAAAAGCAACCGTCACGATTTTTTTCAAGAAATTTTTTAAAATCATCGTTCAGGATTTTTGCTTTTTTCTGGACTGCCCAGTTGCAGTGCCTGCGATAGATCTTTGGCAACGCCATATATCCGACATCCTTTTCAGGCTCAACAGGCGCACCCTTTCCACGAAACAATAGTTTGAATTTAAATCTCCTTACTGTTTTTGTAAGATGTCGCCAGAATTTTGGATTGTTCTTTCGCCCAAGTTTAGACGCTTGGAGTAGTGTTTTGATCTCTTCGTCATTCATGGAGGCATAAAAAGCCGGGAAAGCCAGCCCATTTTCCACCAGCCATTGATTGATGTTTACTTTCTTTCCACCTATTTCAACTTCAATATCACCGATAAATCTCGCGTACTTATCAAACACGTCGTTTGGCTTATCCACAAATGTCTTGACCACACACGGAACATTACCGGTTCCGGACTTTTTTAACAGCTTGTAAAGTGCAAAGGCAGAGGATTCCGCAAAGTACTGACGGTATCTTTTATCTAGTTTCCTGAATTCACCTTTCTGTGTGTTGTTCAGGGCTTTCAATGCTTTTTTTGACAGATTTTTTGGGCCGTAGTGCAGCTCCGGCGCATCGATGCCTTGAAGGCGAACGGGAATCCTGTTTCTGCCGTCTATGACAGACACATTTCTGCCGTTTACTTTCATCATTGCTTTATCAAAAGAATGGGTTATCTTGAATTCAGATTGCGGGTCTTCCTGGAATTGGAAGGCATCTTTGTTAACCTGAACAAGTATTTTGGCGGTATCTGCATCGGATTCTCCTTTTGGCCAAAATTGATCAAGGTAGATAGACCCGCGTACTTTGAGAAGCCCCACGGGAACCACAATACCCGTGAACTATTTAATAATAATGTGTATGTCAGACGTGCTGGCAGCTCGTGTTTGCAAGAGACCTAACAAAAGATGTTGTCACATGCGGTTATAACAAGTCTAGAAACTGATGATTTCAAAGGTTCCGTCGTTTTTGGCCTTGTAGTAAGCATCAGCCCTTCTGGTGAATATTCCAACTTCAAGCACGCCGGCTATGTTTTTGAGATCCATCTCCATTCTGGCAGGATCGGGTATTGCGGCAAACGCGGTGTCAAGTATGACATTTCCGTTTTCAGTGACAAACGGGTAGCCCTTTTCCAGAGTGCGTAGCACCGGCTGGCCTCCAATTCCTTTCAGCTTTCTGGCCACCGCGGTCCGGGCCAGGGGGTGCACTTCGATAGGAACCGACCGGCTCAAGGACGGAACGAACTTGGACTCGTCGGCGATTATCACAACCTTCTTGGCAGACGAGATGAGGATCTTCTCCCGCAGGAGCGCGCCGCCTCCGCCCTTTATCATGTTGAATTCCGAGTCTATCTGGTCCGCACCGTCAAACACCACATCAATGTCAGGAACGCGGTTTTCATCTGCAAACTGAAGCCCGACCTTTTCAGCTTCCACCTTTATCTGCAGAGACGTCGGCACGAATTGCATGGCATATTTGTTGTCAAGGCTGGCCATCTCCCTAACGATAAGTGCAGCCGTGCTTCCGCTGCCAAGGCCTATTACCCGGCTGTCTTTGATGTATCTTGCAATGACATCATGTGCCAGCTTTTGAAGGGCAACCTGTAGTGACAAGGACCGGTTAGCGGCGTCGGTATTGATATAAATAGTTAGAACCGGCGCAGTTTGCTTTTGTCAAGGCCTGCCGGCCAGTTGACTGCAGGGTTGAGGTGTCCGCTGGCCAGGTACTTCCTGATGTCGTCAGCACCGTTTGCCCTATTCATGCGCCTTGCAAGACTGCCAACGTCGGTAAGACCCACCCCGCTTGTCTCGTTTTCAATGATTTCACAGAACATGCCTGTTGGCGGACAGACGGCACGGGCGCCAGTACTCCTGTTAGTCCATCTAAGCATGCCAATGTCAGAATCAACAGACTTTACCCAGAGCGGATCGTTTTCTACGATCCATCTTGGAACGCGGGTCTTATCTTCCATGGATACACGCATTACCCAATTCCATTTATTGTTTTTGTTGAAAATAGAATATATAGCGCGTTGATTTCTAGTTCCTGCAAGATGCCAAAGAAGAACAACAAGACCCACGCCTACAGCGCCCAGCGGTCTGGAAGCAAGAAATACGCCAAGGCGGAAAGACGCAAGCGCAGCAAGCCAAGGTAGTACTACCGAAAGTTTAAATATTAGAATAAAATATTTATATAAGCCTGCAAAGGGAAAAAGGAAATTTCGGTGAGAGGAAATTGGTAAAAGATATATCCATGTTTGGTGACCGTTGCCCACGTTGTGGCAAAGGATCCATGGTAACAGACAACGCCACTGGCGAGATGTTCTGCGGAAACTGTGGTTTTGTAGTTAGCGAAAGAATAGAAGAGTTAGGACCAGAATGGCGCGCCTTCTCAAAGGAAGAGCACGAAGACAGAAGCAGGGCAGGAATCCCCACGTCACTGGCGATGCACGACATGGGACTTGCCACGATAATCGGCCCGGTAGACAAGGATGCCTCGGGCAAGCCGCTTTCGGCATCCATGAAAAGCACTATCGAGCGCCTCAGAACCTGGGACAGCAGAAGCCAGGTTCACGAACCGGTGGATCGCAACTTCCGCCAGGCGTTCAGCGAACTGGACCGGCTCAAGGACAAGCTTGCAGTGGGAGACGCAGTGATTGAAAAGGCTGCATACGTCTACAGAAAGGCCCTTGAAAAAGGCCTGGTAAGGGGACGTTCCATTTCTGCGCTGGTTGCCGCTGCCCTGTACGCCGCATGCCGTGACACAGAGACTCCGAGAACCCTCAAGGACATTGCAAATGCAAGCAACATAAAGAAAAAGGACGTGGCCAGATGCTACAGGCTTCTCATAAGGGAGCTGGACCTAAAGATGCCGGTAGTAGACCCGGTGAAATGTGTCGCAAGAATAGCAAGCAAGGCTGGCCTGTCTGAGAAGACAAAGCGAAAGGCCCTTGAGATTCTCAAGAAAGCCGAGGAAGGCAAGATATCCGCCGGCAAAGACCCCATGGGACTGGCAGCAGCCGCGCTGTACGTTGCCTGCGTCATGAACGGGGAGAACAAGACCCAGAAGGACGTGGCCGAAGCAGCCGGTGTGACAGAGGTCACCATCAGAAACCGTTACAAGGGACTAAAGACGCACCTCAAGCTTTAGAGGCGTCTACCAACTCTTTTCTTTGCTTTACAAGTTCTTTTAGAACCGCTGTCGATTTGGCCAGTGGCTTGCCGGATTTCATTTCTTCATCGATTATGGCAAGGCACGTGACAATGTCGGCGTCTACAGCCAGGATGGCGTCAAGTCTGTCCCTGCGGATTTTTCCGTTGGGCGCCAGGACTTGCTCATACCCTTCCGACATGGCCGATGAAACTGCATCAAGGACGGCATGCAGCTCGTCGTCTTTATGCACAGACATCTGAAGGGAGCGCACCTTTGATCTGATGTTCTGGCTTGCAATCTTGGAGAGCGCCTGCATCTCTACATGGCTTGATCTGCCAGCATCGACACCCTTTTGCACCATGGATGCGATCCTGATAGTCTCGTTCAGGTTGCCTCCAGCCTTGCGACGCCTGACGTTGTTCTTGTGCACTGCTTGAAAAAGAACACTTTCCCGGTTAAATGCCTTCTTGTCAGTAAGTTTCTGCTATCAGTAGATCTTGGCGTCATTTCTGATCTTTTATATTCGGGTCTTAACAGCAATTTTTGCACTGGGCTGGTAGTTCAGGGGTAGTAATGTTCGATTCGCAATCGAAAGGTCGCGGGTTCAAATCCCGCCCAGTCCA
>JBBISN010000083.1:0-4366 GCA_037441265.1 Nitrososphaera sp.
CATCCTCCACCGCCTCGCCCTCGTTGACAAAGCCTCCCGGCAGGGCAAGTCTGTTGGCAAAGGGCTCCTTCTTCCTTCTTATCATCAGGACCTTGGGGCCGTTCTGCAGTATGACATCGACGGTGGGCGCGGGGTTGCGGTAGCTCATACCGATGTCTGATAAAGATTGGGTATTAACGGTTGCAGCTTACGATACGTAACTTAGAAGGGACGTCTGTCCAAGGCAGGATTTGTCGATATTCTTTGGGCAGATGTGTTTTGGAAAATCAAAACTCATCCCCCTTTCCTGGATCATGGACTTTAGCCTGACAAGTATCCTGTCTTGATAGCTGCTGTCTGCAGAGACGTAATTTGCGTTCAGCGGCTCCTCAAACCCAAAGATCTGCTTGTACTGCTCAGCAGCTTCTTCAAGCCCAAGAATCCGAAATGTCATCTTCATCCTTTCCCAGATGTCGGTTCTAAGCCTGAGGGTGGCGCCAAATACGTTGCTCACACCTGCCTCCATGCAGCAATCCACTACGTCTTGAAGCTCACTGTCGCTGTCCGTCACAAGCGGGATTATCGGGTCTACATTGACGCCGCAGCACACTCCGGCATCGGCGAATTTCCTGATGACGTCAAAGATCCTGCTGGCCGGCGGGGTTCCCGGCTCTACTACCCGCCTTATCTTTTCGCTGCACGTTGTTATGGACCAGACGATAAAGCAGTTGTGCCTGTACCTGGCATGGAGTTCCAAGTCCCGCTCGATTATGGCAGACTTGGTAAACACATAGTACGGCGCGTTGTATTTCTGCAGCACCTGCACGCACTTTCTTGTCAGGCCGAACTTGATCTCCGCCGGCTGGTACGGGTCCGTGGCCGAAGATATCATGACCGGGCCTATCTCGCCAGATCTCCATGATGCCATCTCTTTTTCCAGAATCTCTGCAGCATTGATCTTGGCGTAGATCCTGTCGTAGAATTCCGGCGACCACTCGTACGTCGCGTAGCAGTATGCGCAGCGATGCTGGCACCCTTGGTACGGGTTGATTGTCAGGCCGCTGTGCCCCTTTACTACAAACCGGTGAATTATGGACTTGCTGCTCTTTGATTCGTAGGCTGGGGCGGCACTGTACCATAACTCCGGCATGCCAGGCTGCATGCAGTGTGATGTAATAAGGAATGACATACCTGCCTGGGAGGGGGTGTTTGGCTAGTTTGGCAAACTTTAAGTAATTTGTACATGTACCCGAGACATGGTCAGCACGTACACCGTAGAGGGTCGTGTTAGAGACGAGAAACGCCAACCAGTTGCAAACCTTTTCGTCGAGGCTTTTGACAGCGATTTCGGGTCTTCAGACGACTATCTGGGCAATACCTTCACCAACAAGCAGGGTTTCTTCAAGATAAAATTCAAGGACATTGCCTTCAAGGGCAAGTACGATATTCTGGAAAAAAACCCGGACGTTTACCTGATCATCAGCGACGATTACGGCATGGTTAAAAAGACGGAGATAAAAAGCCGTCCAAGGAGCGGCATTTTTAAGTTTGATGTTGTGCTAAAGGACGAAGCGCCGTTTTACGATCCGTATGCAAACTCTACGCAGAGGATGATTACCCTGTTCACCGCGGCAAGCGATACCGCGGACATCTCGCAGATCAACCCCAACTGGACCGGCGCGCTGCTACTGCGGTCAATTACCAGCTGGCTGCACTATTCCAATCCTAGTACTGGCAAGATTTACGGATATCCCGGGCCGCAGGTGATTGCCAGGCCAAAAGAATTTCCCAATCACGACCATACGATTCCATGGAGGCGGACTGCCAAGAAATGATATACGGCCTTGAAAAGATCCGTGACCGGCGCGAAGCCTACACCGTGGTGAACCACGACATTGTTGAAAATGCCGATGTCTGCGTCATAGGCTCGGGGGCCGCCGGCGCCATCATCGCCAGCAAGCTAGCGCTTGAAGGCAAGTCCGTTGTACTGCTGGAAAAGGGCGGCTACTACGATGCCGAGGACATGAACCAGCGAGAGATGGAGATGATCCCGCTTCTCTGGAAGAACGGCGGCGCCACATTTACAGACAACCTGCGCATGCTCGTGGTGCAGGGCCAGTGCCTTGGCGGCTCGACGGTGATAAACGACGCCGTCTGCTTCAAAACGCCGCAGGTAACCAGGGAACAGTGGCGGCAGATGGGCGCCAACATACCAGACGAGGTGTGGGACGAGGCCCTTGACGAGGTCTGGACCAACATACACGTAAGCAAGGTCAAAGATTATGAGCTGAACGAAAACAACAGGATGCTAAAACGTGCCTGCGAGCAGAAGGGGTATATCTCTAGCAGCAACGACAGAAACTGCAGGGACTGCATGCAGTGCGGCTTTTGCCACCTTGGCTGCCACTACGAGACAAAGCAGGACATGCTTGTAACATACATCCGGCAGGCTGTGAGAAATCCTGATTCCAACATCCGCATTTACTGCAACTGCTCTGCAGAAAGGATAACCTACAACGAAGGCGTGGTTGATGGCGTCGAAGGCGACTTTGTGGACAGGGCCACTGGCAGCCTGAAATTCAAGATCCGGGTAAATGCCAAGGTGGTCGTCGTGTCGGCCGGCACCATAGCGTCTTCCCAGATCCTGCTTAAAAACGCCATAGCTCTGGACCGGGCCGGCAGGGGGCTAACCTTCCACCCGGCTTCGTTTCTGCTTGGCAGGTTTGACAAGCAGATAAACGCCTACGACGGCATACCGATGGGATTTACCTGCCACCAGTTTGGAGTCACCAACGGCGTCAGGGACGGCGGCTTTTTGGTAGAAAGCATATTCCTTCCAATACTGCAGTTCTCCCTCGGTATACCATCATTCTTTGAAAACCACCAGCTCTTGATGAAGGATTACATCTACTACACCATGGCCGGCGTGATGGTACGCGACGACCCCACCGGCACGGTGACGCTGACTGCCACCGGCAACCCCAAGGTTCACTACGATCCATCAGACCGGGTGATGAAGGATTTTACAAGGGGTCTGCGCACCCTTGCAGAGATGTGGTTTGACGTCGGTGCAAGGGAAGTTATCGGCGGACACCGCGACATTGTCAAGCTTGAAAGCAAGGCCGATATCGACAAACTGATAAGGGCCGTCGAAGCCAATCCCGACGGGCTGACCATTGCTTCGGCCCACCCGCAGGGCGGCAACAGGATGGGCGACGATCCGGCGACATGCGTGGTGGACTCTAACTGCCGGGTGCACGGCTTTTCAAACCTGTTTGTCTGCGATGCCAGCGTGTTTCCCAACGCCGTCGGCGTTAACCCGCAGGTGACGGTGATGGCCCTTGCCACCATGACTGCCAACCATATCAACAAGAACTGGAAGGATTTCGCAAAGATGGCCCTGGTATCAAGGGAGGGCGAGGCCTGTTCGCTAAAACAGCCCATGTACTGCCTGTCGTCGAGGCTTGAAACCATGTTCAACAGGGAGGAGAACGTGATGCCCATTGAGACCATGATAAACGCGGCGCAAGGAAGCCCGGATGCCTGGTCGTTTGACAAAAAAGAGATGATGATATACAACAACAACCAGTGGAAGGGCTTCTTTGCCGTCGACCAGGACATTGCAACGATGGCCGTCCGGTATTTCGGCGGTTTCTGGAAGCGCTTCTTTACCAAGGACGGCAAACTTGCCGGCATTACCCATCCGTACGACGCTCCGGTGTACGCGGACAACGCGCCGGAGATGATGGACCATCCCAGGTACGGAAAGGTTGTGTACCTGAAATACACGAGCCCGGAATTTGCCATGTTCTACGATCTGCTCAAGATAGTAGACAAGGACACGATCCTAGGCAAGGCCTTCTTTGGCGTGCCGCCAAACGGCAACCAGATACTGGTCTTCAGCATGTCCCGCAAGTACAACGTCGACTTTATGACCGAATCGGACCATGAAAAGATTTACTCAGAGCAAGGCAGGGCGCCGGAGCTCGATAAAGTTCTTGGCCGGTGGACCGGCAGGCTCGTGTCAGACAGCGCCCAGACGCCTTACGTGCAGACTTTTACATACACCAAGGACAATTTTGGCAAACTGCAAATGCAGTACGTCTTTGGCGGGTTGCTGAGCGGCATATCGCGCGTCACGCTGACCGCTGAACAGATGTACATGTACGACTTTACCAACTGGCACGACGAGGTAAGGATGGTCACCGACGACTTTATGGTGGGCAAGTGGTGCTCTCCTCCTACCAAGATCCCGCTGGACTTTGGCCCAAGCTTCCTGAGCGTGGAGGACGTGCCGGAAGGAAAGCGGTTCTGCCTGCGCTTTACGCTCAAGCACCGGATGTGAGTGACATCGACCGGATCCTATATGATTGTGTATACTCAAAAA
>JBBISN010000084.1:0-4221 GCA_037441265.1 Nitrososphaera sp.
GTTTGCCTACTTGCTATCTCATAGCAGATGAACCCGATAGACAAGGCGGCACTTGCATCCATCTACTGCAGCAAGCTGGATCCTTCCGTTTCTGCGTACGACAGGATGAGGGCCCGACTCCCCATAGACAATGCATTTTTTGATGAAACCCTGAAAGGCCTTTCCAAGCTGGGGATGGTCGAGGATCATCGCCTGACGGATTTTGGCCGCGACGCCATAAAGGTGGTGCTGGTGGGCGGCGTTTTTGACCTGATACACCCTGGGCACATCCACACGCTTAAGGCAGCCAAGTCCCTGGGCGACGTATTGGTAGTTGTAGTGGCCCGGACATCGACCGCGCTCAAGATAAAAAAAGACAGGAAGATCTACCATGACGAGGACCTGCGGCGCGAACTAGTATCATCCTTGAACTTTGTGGACCTGGCCATCATCGGCCGCGAGGGCACGCTTTACGACACTGTGGCGTACGTCGGACCTGACATCATCGCCCTTGGGTACGACCAGGCGCACACGGAAAGAGACGTTGCGGAAAACTGCAAGAAACTGAACCTCAACGTTCGGGTGGTCCGTCTTTCAACTCCGATACCCGGCTCGAAGAGCTCCAAGATAAAAGACGAGCTTGGGGAGAGCATTTACGGCATCTGACCGACCAGAACCCTCACCTTGATCCGGTCGCCGTTTTTGATGCCCGCCAGTTCCTTTATGGACGTGGGGGCTATGACTTCCAGCATGCTGTCGTCGTAGTGCGTGCGTTCCAGAACAAGGACCGCGGCGTTGCTCACTGTGTTGTTTATGGTGGCCCGGTAGCACTTGACCCAGCCGTAGGTCCGCTGGCCGTCTGAGAAGCCGTCTATGAATATGGACGGGTACCGGCCAAGGTCGCGCCTTGCATTCATAAAGACAGGATCTACAAGCCGCACGTTCAATGTTCCAGGATAGGGCTCAAAGCCCAGCTTTTCGCGGAACTGCCGCTTGTAGCCGTCAAGGGACATGTAGTACGCGCCCTCGCCCATGCCGGAGACGACGTTTCCTTCAAAATCGATGGACGTGGGAGTGGATTCCAGCGCTGAGCGTAATGACAGAAAGAGGCCGTGGATCTCGTCAAAGCCCTTGTCCGTTATTCGCACGGCAAATTTCTGGCCCCGCCTTGCCCGCTCGATGTAGCCGGCGTTCTCCAGGTCCAGAAGGTGCTTTGATGCCGCCTGCTGCGAGCGACCTATCTTGCTTCCAAGGTCTGCAGTGGTTACCTCAATAAAGTTGTGTCTGGCCCCGCTTTCAAGGAGCTGGACCAGGGTAAGTATGTGCTGCAGCTTGATCTCTGGCATTTAGCTTACGATGCCTACGTCGCCAAATGTCCTGACCATCAGGTTGGCTGGCTTTCTGACCTCGGCTGTTCTGTGGCCGACGATGTACTCTATTCCGGCCTTGTCGGCGGCGTCAACCAGCCTCTGCGTCACGATGCCGTCAATGACCAGCATCTTGGCACCTTCAGCACTGTCAAGCCTCTTGATGACCTCGGATACCGGCACTTTGAGCAGCTGCTTCATGGAGCCGTCCAGTATGACTGCCTCAAGGGTCTCGTTTATTTGCGGGAAGACGTCCTTGATGGCCGAGACTATCTCCGGGCTGTCGCTGGTCGTCGGAACCGGTGGCGCTGGCGGTGCTGCCGGCTGCTCGACCGGTGGTGGGCGGTATTCTTCGCGTTCTCGGTATCTCTCGCGCTCACCCCTGTCCCGTCGCGGGTGCCTTCTCTCCGCCTGAATAGGTGGAGCCTGCTGCGGGACTGGCGCCGGTGCGCCCTCTGTGACATAGGCGTCCTTTAATATCTCGGATATCTCTAGCGGCGTGCACTCCTCTACCTCCCTGCCGGTGGGCGCGCGGAGGACCTTGTCTATCTTGACTACGCCCTGCAGCTCCTTGAGTATGAGGTCGCCGGCCCTGTCGCCGTCCAGAAAAGCCACGACCTTCTTGCCTTCGGTGAGCTTGACGACGGTCTCGTCTATCTTGGCGCCCTCTATGGCGATGGCGTTGTCGTAGCCGGCCCGAAGCAGGTTTATGACGTCTGCGCGGCCTTCAACAAGGATTATCCATTCAGAATCAAAAACGCCGGTGCCGCATGCAAGCTGGGCCTTGCCGTAGGCGGTGAGCTTGCCGGGCTTGCTGGCGTCGTAGACGTCCTTGAGCATCTCCTCGCCCTCGCTTATGGTCTTGGTGGCCCACTCTTGGACTATTTTCTTGGCCCTGTCCACTATGACCTTCTTTTTGATGGCCCGGATGTCGTCTATGCCGACCAGCTGGAACTTGGCCTGGAACGGCCCTACCTTGTCTATGCTTTCTATGGCGGCGGCAATCAAGGCTGCGGTGGATATGTCCGTGCTCATGGGTATCAGGGCGTCGCCTTTGGCCATGCTGCCCCTCGTCTCGACGTTTACTTCTATCCTTCCGACCTTTGACACTTTCTGCAGTTCGTTGAGGTTCATCTCTGGACCGAGAAGCCCTTCGGTTTGTCCAAAAATTGCGCCGATTATATCGGCCTTCTCGACCAGACCGTCAACTTCAAATTTTAACTTAACATGATACTTAACTATACCTGTGCTAGGCAATTTTGTTCATAACCTCGTAGTGTATTTTAGTTACTAGGGACAGGTTTCTGTTTCTTGAATATAAGTGCTTTTGTGGTAATTGAGGCGCGCTCAGGTGTAAAAGTACAGGTCCTTTCGCAGGCCCGAGTTTCCGGTCACCAGCGGTGCGTAGGTGGACAGGTCTTCTACGTGCCGGACCTTGCCCTTGGTTATGCGGGCCAGCGCGTTCTTGTAGAACAGGCTGACGTTGTTCTGCCTTGACTGCAGCTGCGATACAAGCCTGCTGGTCAGGTACTTGCCGGTCTTGTCCATGTCCAGAAGGAGGATGATCTTTCTGCCCACGTCGCCGTGGCTGTCTACAAAGTCCACGATGCCCTTGTGGTTGTGAAACACCACGGGATTGCCGGTAAAGCCGATCCTGGACAGGGCGTCAGCGTCACGCCGGCCCTCGACTACCACCAGCGAGCCCTTCTCGGACTCTTCGTTTAGCCTGTCAACAAAGGTTCTCAGCTCTTCGATTACTCTGTCTGAAGCTGAAAAATCCATGACAGGGTACATGGGTCAAAGAATGATTTAATACTTTTGGCCCGAAAGGGTGCTGTTTAAAAGTCAATGGCGGACTCGCTTTAGCCTTTATTTGTGCCTACAAGCTGCCAGTCCGAGCCGTCAAGGCCACCCTTGAATACTTCTTGATAGCCTTGAGGAGCGGCGTATCCTGCCACGTACAGTACCTTATTTTGGGAATCAACTGCTATCGAGGTTGCTGTCAGGCTGTCTGGACGATCGATGCTCTGCCAAGTCTTTCCAAGATCGGAGGATTTTGCAAGACCAAATTCTTCGGTAGAAGCGTAAAGGTTACCTTCTGCATCGAAGGCCAGCGCCATTACTGCTATTCCCTTGTACTGGTTGAGTTGTGTCCAGCTTGCAGCGCCGTCACCAGATTGAAACACACCTTCACTAGTACCGGCAAATATCACTTTAGGATCATCTGGTGCAATTGCCAGCGCAGTAACATACTGGCCAGGATAGTCAAACCTGTCCCATGTGCTGCCTGCATCCGTGGTCTTGAACAGGCCCCTCCCACCACTGTCAAATCCAATGATGACATTGGGATTGCTCTTGCTGACTGCCATTGCATGAAAGTCTACTGGCGGATCTAAAACGGTTGAAACAACTTGCCATGTCTGCCCGCCGTCTATGCTCTTTATCAGACCGGTGTTTCCGCCGGTTGAAGGATGCCCGCTGGAGTACAACGGAACTCCTTGAGTCTGCGGTGCGTTAAAGGCCATATAGTCTGCCCTTTGTTTGTCTACTTTTACAGGGACGCCACCATCTACACTTTTGTAAAAGTCGCCATGCGTGGCTATGTAAAGAACGCTGGCATCAGAAGGATCGGTGCCTAATCCATGCACATGAATCCAAGGCACGGTCCGAGAATTATCAAAAGTTTGGGGCTTGTTGCCCATTGAAACTGCTAGCACAATTCCAATGGCGGCTGCAATAGCTATTCCGACGCCTATTGCAATGAACTTGTTTTTGCCGGATTTTGAGCCATCCGCCGTTGAATTTTTCTTTTCGTGCTTGCCCATTCTATTGGTTCACCTTGCAGGCTTTTCTATAAAGGATTTTTTCCACATTC
>JBBISN010000085.1:0-4080 GCA_037441265.1 Nitrososphaera sp.
ATCTAGAATATATTTGGTTGTCGCAGCCGCATGCTAATCATGAAAGTCCAGTTTGCGCATCACCTTGTTTGTCTGAACCACAAGGATAAGCAGATCCGGCTCACTTTGGAAGTACTTTCAGCCGACCCCAAGAACGAAAACGAGTGCACCGAGGGCTTTCTGAAATGCAAGGAATGCGGCGCCACCTACCCGATAATCCAGGGCGTGGCCATCGTCATGAAGGATTTTCCAGCGTACGCCGCAGGAAGGTCCCAGATGTACGGCACGTGGCTTTTGAACAGCAGTTCAAAGGAGATGAAGGAATTCCTCAAAGAAAGCGGGTCAAAGCTGTCGCCTTCATCAGTGGCCAACGACAGGTACGAGGAAGGCGGAAGCTGGTTTGTCCCGTACAGATGGACACAGTACGATCATACTGCAGACGACCGGCTGCTAAAGACGCTTAGGTGGCATCTCAGGCCCAACGAGATGTACAACCGTGTCGTGCACGGCATAAACCCCGATATGGACGCCGTGGTTCTGGACATGGGCTGCTCAATGGGGTACAGCACCATACTTTTGGCCCAAAAGTGCGCCTTTGCCATTGGAATTGATACGTCCTTTTCATTCATCCGGGAAGCAAGAAAAAGGATGCATGAAGCAAAGTACGGCAATCTGGAATTCTGCGTGGCTGACTCGCTCAACCCGCCGTTTAATCCGGGCAAGTTTGACCTCATACTTGCATTAAACCTGCTTGAGCTTGTAGACGCCAAAAAGATTCTAGAATCCATACACAGGTTTCTCAAACCCCATGCAAGCACGATAATAGCTGATCCGTATGACTACAACCGCGATCCCATACCTCGAGAGACGTACGACGGCCAGTCATTCCGGGAGCTGGTAGAAAAGTCTGGCTTTGAGATAGGAGAGAAGAGCAGCAAGAACGAGTCGTTCATTCCATGGGTCCTGAAGATCAACGAGCGGGCGTACCTGTTCTACTTTGTAGACTATATCAAGGCCAAGAAGCTGTCCAAGGAAAAGTTTTGATGCGATCGGTTTAATAACAGAGACACGAAAACAGCTAGGCATGCCCACAGCATATGTCCTGATCAACTGTGACTTGGGTTCTGAAGAAGAGATCATAAACGAGCTGAAAAAGCTTCCCGGAACCGTCGAAGTCAGCGGCGTCTACGGCGTATACGACATCATCGCAAAGGTCCAGTCCGACAGCATGGATAAGCTCCGGGAGACCATAACCTGGCAGGTCAGAAAGATCGACAAGGTCCGCTCAACTCTGACGATGATCGTGATAGAAGGCCAGGGCGAAAAGAAAAAGTAATCCTGCCCGCATCTTTTCTTCATATTTATTATCTTTCAGCAGACTGTAATATCCAATGAACTCCATAGACGTCATGGCGTCAGAGATGAGGTGTCAGCTTGAAGATCTGCCAAAAATCCAGCCACCAAGGCTGGCATTTGAAGAGTGTGTCTTTGTGGGTTCCGGCGACTCTTATGTTGCAGGTCTTGCAACCCGGTACTTTGGCCCATCCAGCTGTGTTTATCCAACAGACCTGCTGGCCAATCCGCATCTTGCAAGCAACAAGACGGTATTTTTCATTTCGATATCCGGCAATACGCAGGCCAACATATCTGCAGCAAAGGCCGTACGGGGAAAAGGCAGGACCATCGCCATTACCGCAAACCCTTCAAGCAAGCTGGCAAGAGCCTGCGACCAGGTCGTCCAGCTGAATCACACGCAGCTGGGCAAAACCGCCGGCACCGTTGGCTTTACGTCAAGCCTGCTTTCCTGCATCATGCTTGCCACAAAAGGCAAGACAGCATGCCCGGCAAATTTGCCGGACATCTACAACAAGGCAAGCGAAACGGCTAATGGAATTGATGTCAGCAGGCCAGCGGTGCTTTTGGGCGACGCATTTCTGCTGCCTGCTGCCATGTATTTTGCGCTAAAGCTAAACGAGGTTTTTGGCGCAAAGGCGTTTGCCTACCCCCTTGAGGAATTTTGCCATTCCCCGCTTTTTGGGACCAAGGACAACGATTCAGTCATGGTGTTTGGGACCCAGGAAATGGGCAGGAGGTTGTCTGTAAGGCTTGAGCAAAACAGCGTTTGTTCCACCTTTTTTGACTGCTCGTCGCCTAGCAGCATCGAGTCGCTTCTTTATGCCATATTTCTAGCACAGCACATGATCCTGAAAACCGCCAGAAAGATAGGGTTGGCAGACTGCTATTTTCTTTCCAACAAAAAACTGCTTGAAATCAGTTCTGACTTCATTTATGGCCCAAAGTAACTGTTTCAGCCGGCAGGTCGAGTCTGTTGCCCCACTCGCCCCATGAGCCCAGGTACATCTTGACGTTTTTGTAGCCCAGCATTTTCAGCACGACAAAGCTGTTGGCCGCCCTGTAGCCGCCCTGGCAGTACGTGATTATCTGGGCATCCTTTGGGATGTCCCTGTACATCTCTGAAAGCGTTTTTTGGTCCTTGAAAACAGAGCCGGCGATGTTATTTTCCCAGTCGATGTTCACAGCCTTTGGGATGTGGCCTGCCTGCGCCGCACGCACTGCCGAGCCGTTGTACTCGGCGCTGCTTCTTGCGTCCAGTATGATGGTTTTTCCTTTTCTCATCGCGGACTTGATCTCTGCATAGCCGGCCAGAATCTTTTTGTCCGGTCTGCCCCTAAAATTGGCGTGCGAAAACGCGTTGGTCCGAGTCTCGGTTTCAAACCCCCTCGCCTTCCATTCATTGAGGCCGCCATCCAGCATGGCCACTTTCCTGTGGGAGAAATAAAGCAAGAGCCACACGCCCCTTGCCGCGGAAGGCCCGGACACATCGTCGTAAAAGACAGCAAGCTTGTCCTTTGACACCCCCATGTTGGAAAGGAGGATCCTGGCCTGCTTGTTGAACTGCCTTATCCCTTCTGATGAGGTATCTATCCAGTGAAACTGCATGAGATCGATATTCACCGCGCCGGGGACATGGCCTTCAGAATAATCGGAAAACGGCCTTGCATCCACGACAACGAGATCTGACTGCCGGCCAACCAGCAAATGCAGGTCTTTGGCTGAAACCACGGTATCCAAGATGCTGCAAAGTTTTTGTTGCAGCGTTAATATTTATTTCTGGCAGGTATGTCTATCATGCGGAGCGCCCACGTTGATTAAGAAAGATCCCGAATCCAAGGCTGGCAACAGGCTGGAATTCATTCGCGATGCACATAACGTCAGAAAGATGGGCAGAACCACGCGGATGGAAGACTATCTGGAAGTCATCTACGAGCTTATACAGCACAAGGGCTACGCTACCACCGTGGACATATCCAGCTACCTGAACGTGAGCTCTCCAAGCGTTACCAAGATGCTCCAGCGCTTAAACGAAAGCGGGCACGTGAATTACGAAAAGTACAGGGGGATCACCCTCACCGAGTCTGGCATGGCGGTGGCAAAAAGCATACACCACAGGCACGGGATCCTTGCGGAATTCCTAAAGATGATTGGCGTGGACGAGGATACGGCCAACCGTGACGCAGAGGGAATAGAGCACCACCTGCACCCAGAAACATTGAAAAAACTGGAGGAATTTGTCAGCCGCGTCAAGAGCCAGGGGCTTGCGCGCTAGCGCCTGCTCAAGAACAGATGGATCTCCTGGCCAGCCAGTATCGCGTTTACTATTTTCTTGCCGGCTTCTGAGCGCTTGTCCACCTTCACCCGTGCCTTTTTGCCCACCTGGCTGCTCATTGTATATTCTTCTTCGATGTAGAGGTCAACTGTCTTGCCCACCACTTCTTCGTCCACCAGCAGGGTCACCGACGATCCTGCCTCGCTGACTTCAAAGGGTATTTCCTTGCCCAGGGTGGGGATCTTGGCCTCCACGTCTATGCTGACGCCAAGAAGTTCTTCCAGCTCTGATATTGTGGAGCCGCCCTTGCCGATTATTTTGGGCGCGGCTTCTTTGCTGACCCGTACCTGGACGCGGTTGTTGGAGACTATGTTTATCTCGGCCTTTGGGTCAAACCTGCGAACCACGTCCATTATCTTGGATTCGGCCAGTTTCTTTATGCCGCTTTGCTCGTCGCCGGTCTTGACCTTGGA
>JBBISN010000086.1:0-4075 GCA_037441265.1 Nitrososphaera sp.
TCTTTTCCATAAACGTCCTTGTGCTTTCCAAATGCCAGAAGAAATATGGTCATGGTTGTGAAATCTACTGCGTAGATCAATCTTAATGATTTGCCCAAATCGTATGCATAATAATCTTTCAATGGACCGTGTTTTCTTGAGCCCAGCTTGGTAGGGTCCTTGGCGTTCTGCAGGTTTTCTAGATCTTCAATAACTTGCGATAATGAGGCGACTTTCTAACTTCCCTTTTGAATGCTTTAGATTCTACTAGTTTCCACATCGAAATAACTAGTCTTCTTTTTGCAAATCAGCGACAAGCTCTTTGGCAGTCTTGAATGTTTTGTACCTTCCAGCTTTTATGTCCGCTTCCGATTCCTCTATCATCCGTAATTCTTCTTTTGTCAATTCATTCCGGTTATCGATGTGTTTCTTGTCCTTCAAAGCCATCAGCAGTGGTTCCCACAGTCTCTTGCCTTATAATAAAGATACATTGTTGACTCCAACAGAGAACTAGTGAATCTTGTAAGAGCAGCGGCAGGCAAAGATGGTTCAGTAGTAGTCTCTAGAGGTGTGCAATCTGATTTCTTGACTCTATGGGCTATGACCATATTGACTAATCATAAGATTTGATGATAACTTTTTCCTTTTGAGGGAATTCCTTATGTAATAGCTGCACAAAAGTGACACATGCCAAAAAAGCCAAACGATCTGCCCGGTACACCTTCAAATGCAGCCAACGCCGGAGTGGATCAGACTGTCTCTGAAGGTTCAACCGTGGTCCTTGGAGCCAAGACAAAAGACGCAGGAGGTGAAAATTTATCGTACAGCTGGAAACAGATCTCTGGCAGCCCTGTCAGGCTGGTCAATGAAAATAGCCCAAACGCTTCTTTTCAGGCACCGTACATTGCAGACAAGGCCATCAGCAACGCTTTGGAGTTTGAGCTGACAGTCACCAAAGGATCAACTGTTGCTGGCAAGGATAGTGTAGAGATCACCGTCAGAAGGGTTCAGCGTGCATTGATATTTCAGGGCGGAGGCGCGCTGGGTGCGTACGAGGCAGGCGTCTACAGAGCCCTGTGTGAGACCCTTAGAGAGAAGGACAGCAAAAACGGCGTAGACAGACCGCTGTTTGATATCGTGGCCGGATCATCCATAGGCGCGGTAAATGCTGCAATCCTGGTCAATTTTGTTGTACACAAGAATGGCAACAACTGGGACCATTCTGAAGACGAGCTTGGCAGATTCTGGTCTGATATTTCAAATCCAAACCCATTTCATCTGAAGTGGTGGATAGATAACGTATGGCTAAACCCCATGCTCATGAGCTGGTGGGACTATTGGAAGAATATCCGAGACACCGGTTACAGATCCCAAGAGAGCAGCGGCGATGACGGCTCTCCCAAAGACTGGCGAGAGATATGGCCATTCATAGCCGGATATTTTTTCTGGCCTGAAAACTGGGGCCCCCTGGCAACATCCGAGTCAGCTAGGCGCTTTTACTCGTACTGGTGGTCCATACAACTTGGCGTTCCAAAAGTCCTGTCGGCTGGACCCATAGTACAGCCGGATATGAAGTTCTTTGCTCCCACCCCTCAGTTCATCAGATTCGACAACAACCCGCTGGCACAAACCATGATGAATTACTGGCCCCTCAAAAACAGGATAAAGACAAGCTATGAAAAAGGGCAGCCAAGGCTGATCCTTGTAAGCGTAGACGTTCAGGACTGCACCACTGCAGTAGCCTTTGACAGCTACGAATACAGAGGAAAAGAATGCGAGGTATGCGATCAAAAATTCGGCAGCACTGCTGAGCTGGTCCGGCATGTATACGATGAGCACAAGCAGCAAAATGAAGCCAGAACTGATAGCATTTGCAAGACCGTGTACGGCGGAGAGAACGTCCGGGTCATGCATTACGACGGCATTGGTATAGAGCATGTAGCGGCAAGCATGTCCACCCACCTCAGGTACAAGTATCCAGCCCTGAACGTGGTTGAGGATGGAAAAGAAAGTCCAAGGTACTTTTGGGACGGGGCATACCTTAGCAACACACCGCTAAGGGAGGTGATACAGGCGCACCAGAATTACTGGAGGGAAGCGGAGGGAGTGCCAGAACTAGAAGTGTACATCGTCAACCTTTACCCATCCATAGAAAAGCAGGTCCCCCAGGATGCTGACTCGATCCAGGACCGGGAAATTGACATCAAGTTTCATGACAGAACTAAATACGATGCCAAGGCGGCGGCAACGGTGACGGATTACCTGGACCTTGGCAGGCTGCTGAAAAACGTTGCAAGTGAGGCAATCCAGAACATTGCTGACGACGACAGGAGGGCATTGATGGAAAGCAAGCTCAGGTCCGTCTTGTACTCGGAGACAAAGACAAGGAAGCGCAACGGTGAAAAAAGGATTTACAGAGATATTCTTGAAGGCAGGTTCAGCATAAGCAAGACGGTCTACATAGAGCGCGCCGATGACAGCCACACCATATTTGGCAAGGCATTTGATTTTTCCTCAAAGACAGTAGACCAGCTTTTGAAGAGCGGATACGATGAAGCAATGACAGAACTAGGTCTTGATCAGTTGATGAATAAAACCGGGGAATCGATCAAAGATAAAAAGTTGCAGAGGATGGAATCAAAACTGCAAGTGGCCAGGGCACTGGCTAGAAACAGGAACGAGGACGGCTCGATAGTCGATCATGACAAATTTGCAAGCATGATGGAGGATTTCAAGAAAGAGACCAATGACGCGGATCTGATTGCCATGGCAGACAAAGTAATAGAGTCAAACCGCAAAGATGTCAAAACATTATCAACGTGGTCCTTAACGAGATAAGAGCAAACGAAAGGATGGGCGGAAAGGTTTCTTTGACACCGCTCACGACGGGCATCAATCCATGCAGATTATCTTGATTGCTGGATCCGCGGTCGCGTCCTTAGCTGGCAATTGCAGCAGGGGCATCTTGGCCCGCCCCACATGATGAATATCTCACATGTCTGGCATCTTTTCTGCCCGCAGGTGTACCGACCCACCTGATGCGGTTTCTTTGCTTTATAACGCTCGCAAATGTTCTTGCAGCTCATTACCTTTTCTCCTATTCAACGTTGCAATGAATCGTAGTTTCAATTCTCCCGCTTGTAGACGCCAAACCTGTTACGCGGTCTTGTCCTCAGAATTCTTCCGCAGCATGGGCATCTAGAACCGGGCCATATCATGTACACTTCACAATCAGTACATCTCTTGCGTCCATCGGTATACCATCTTTTACCCGGAGATATGCCCTGGGTTTGATATCTTGTACAGATATTGTTGCACGCCATGGTTATTCTCTTGTCCGATGCAAAAGCAGTAACAGCACTTTCAACCCTACAACTTCCTGATCCAATTTAGTTAGGCCAGATTCTTGCTGCCTATTTTAACAGGATGTATACACTGCATTGCATCTAAAGACTACAACGCTCAAAGCTTTGTTTTGATAATGATTAAATACGTAAGATACTGTACCGTATCGTGCCATGTTTAGCTGGGCCCTGTTCTGTCTTAGCCAAACCACTAAATCAGAAAGGGCCCGGCGGCCTGGCTTAGGCTAAGGCAAGGTATCCCCCCGCATTCATATATTCACTACGTGTACAATGCATTGCAAAATTGCAACCTCCAAAATCCAAAAATAAAATTTTATATACTAGTGCCATAAGTTAGTGGTTATGGTTTGGCTAAGACGTACTACCCACTACTTATTCATAGTAGTGGTCGCCGTCAACGGCACGCTGCTAACCATCAACACAGGAGACTACCTGTTCTACACAGACTGGATGTGGACTTCCTATGTGGTATTCTCGATCGGCCAATCAACGATGCTCGTGGTCGGTATGATATACTACATGCTCTTCACAGGAGTTCCAGGAACAGCCACATACTACGCGACGATCATAACCATCTACACATGGGTTGCAAAGGGTGCTTGGTTCGCACTTGGCTATCCGTACGACTTCATCGTAGTGCCAGTGTGGATCCCATCGGCAATGCTCCTGGACCTCTCGTACTGGGCAACAAGACGCAACAAGCATGCTGCAATACTCATAGGCGGCTCGCT
>JBBISN010000087.1:0-3899 GCA_037441265.1 Nitrososphaera sp.
ATACCACGGAAATGGTCATTTATTTCCTGTTCCAAACCTTTGGGTATTACCTAAAAGTTTAGAACGACTTCCAATTAAAAGATAAATAGTTCGCTTTTATGTCCATATTTGGGTATGCCCAAAGAAGCAGCATGGACTTGGTTAATTTACATGGCAGGCGACAACAATTTGGAAGGTGCTGGCCGCGAGGACCTCAACGAGATGAAAAAGGTGGGCTCGTCTTCTGCGTTAAACATTATCGTTCAGTTTGACACTGAGCAGAACAGAACCACACGTTACAGAGTAGAAAAGAACAGGCTTTCCGCAGTTCAAAAGATGCCCGGCGTCGATTCTGGCGACCCAAAAGTATTGTCTGACTTTATCAAGTGGGGAATAAAGAACTATCCCGCGCAGCACTATCTTGTAAACGTATGGAACCACGGAGGAGGCTGGGAAAACCTGCCAGACGATTATGACTATAACTCTATTCGCGGGGCCAAACCAAGGTTGGTCAGTCGGCTTAAGGGATTGAGAAGATCAATATTCCGCACTACCGTGAACAAGATTCACAAACGTAACAAAGTGGACAGGGCTATTGCCCTTGACTGCGGCTCGCAAGACTATCTAGATAATCAAGAATTACGCAGCGCAATTGCTGGTGCTTTGCCCGATGGGAAAAAGATAGACATTCTGGGCTTTGATGCGTGTCTCATGAATATGCTTGAGATTTGCTACGAGATGAAGGATACCGCGAATTTCATTGTAGGTTCTGAGGAAACAGAGCCTGGTGCTGGCTGGCCCTATGCGTCGATATTAAAGGATCTTGCCCGCAACCCCGGGACAACTCCGGCAGAACTTGCAAAGATCATCTCTACCAGATACGGCGAGTGGTATCAAAAGAACGGTGACCCGGTTCATGATGGTTCTGCAACCCAGTCTTCTTTAGATACTGCACAGATTAAGCCGGTTGCAGATGCCGTCAATGAACTGGCTGATGCATTTCTCAAGAATTTGGACGGAGTTGCTCCGCAGGTAACTTTTGCCAGAAGCAAAACCCAAAAGTTCTATTACCCAGAATACATAGACCTCGGAGATTTCGCAAATCAGCTGATTAAACGCCTGTCCAGTAATCAGGAAATAGTGTCAGCAGCGACAAAGATAACAAAATCTCTCAGCAGCACATCTGGAGGCGGCTTTGTAATCGCCAATTCAACGTGGGGTTCAAGCGTTGCACACGCTACTGGAATTTCCATATACTTCCCATTCGAAGAAGACTACTCCAGAGATTATGCAGACCTTTTGTTTAGCAGAGATACAAAGTGGAACGAATTCCTAGAATCATTTCATAAATTGCAATAGACAGACTCCTCCCTTTAGAAAAAAAGATCCGGTCTGATCGGGCTGTCAATACCCAACTACCAAGTGTCGTACGCATGATAGAACCAAAGGATTGATTAGAAAAAAGAGATTTTCGGCGTGTAATGAGAGATATGACGCCGAATACTATTCATCCGCTGTTACTTCTTTCTGTATTGGCCCAGTTCTTTGAAGGACATGGCCAGGACTACTTCCGAGCCATCAAACCCTTCAACCTTTGACTTTGGAATGACGTACTCTGCTGTTGGCCCTCTTTCGAGGGTGATTGTGTCTTCTTCGATGTCGATCACATTTCCCGCGTCATTGTGATCGCTGGTTCTTACGTTCTTGTGAATTATGGCTTCCCAGTTTGGTACTGCATCAGACACTCTAATTCACCAATGTATATTGCGGCGCGAAGTAGTTAAGGACTTCTGTGCAATGCGCTGCATGCAGATGATCTTGTTATGTGCCCGGTAAACGCTGGTTTGTTTATCCAGCAAATTCTAAAAAGAAATCTTAAATAATTTGTTGCAGGCACAGACTCATTGACAGCAGACGACAACCATTACATTGACCTTACAAAATTAAAAGACATAGATTCCTTAATAGAAAAGACTGCTTCTATAATTTTCGACAAGAAACCTCCGCCCAACCCAGATTACTTTTCCAGCAAGAAAACCACCCTACAGATGATTAAAAAAGGGTTTAAAATCCTGCCGGAGCTATACCACGAACCCTTTGTTGATCCTCTGAGGGCAATTATCACCAAGCATTATGATAGAATGGTATCTATCGGTCAGAACCAATTTCAATTGGATAGCCCCTGGACTGAATGGCTGGGAGTGATCAGCCAAAGGGCTACCGGTTACTTGGCTGAAGCCACGCATGCGTTTGAGGAAAGTGTAGCAGATCTTTGCGATGGCTTCCTATCCATGGAAGAAAGCAAGTTCGTAAAGCCGCCGGAGTATCTGACGGTTCCTCCCCTCGTGGTTTGGGGGGATCCCAGCATGGGCCCGTATACGGTACCCGCAAACACGGCTGATCCTTTGAAGAACAGGATGCGCATGTCTATTGTCAGCTTGCCGCCGGCCTACGCCGGGAATATTGCACTGTGGGCAGCGCTTGGACATGAAACTGCCGGGCACGATATTCTGCACGCCGATGAAGGATTGGCAAATGAAATTACTGTTATGGTAGAACGGGAGTTGCTAAAATACGAGAAAGACAGAGAGCTTGATGAGAAAATAACATACGCTGGAAGGAAAATCACCCTGCTGGAATTTGCCACAAATTACTGGAAAGCTAGAATCGACGAAACAGCTTCTGATGTTTGCGGCCTTTTGAATCTAGGGCCAGCAGCCGCTGTCGGCATGGCGGTGCTTTTTATTGCTGCAGCAAGAGGCAGGCTGACTACCGAAGGGTCGATTTCTGATCCTCATCCGGTGGATTTGCTCCGTTTATCTCTGGCTGCCCACCTGATTCGTAATTTTCCGGATCTTGATGCAAAGGTTTCAGAGACCTGGGCAAACGCTATAGAGCAGATCGTTTTACAGAAATATGTTAAAGATAATGGTAAATGGTTGACAGTCAAAGTTCCCCAGCACGATCTAAAAGGTTACGCGGACATCAAGCTTCCATTTAGTGGAATGAAGAAAACCGTAGGAATCGTAGCCAATGCTATAGCCTACACTCCCCTTGATTGTCTGGAAAGACATTCCCTATCTGAGATAAATACTTGGGATAACGCGGATGAAGCCTTGGCCCTGCGAATAGCACGCGATTTGTTAGACAATAGCCCTCCGCGATTGGATCCACTTTATGATGAAGAGGAGGTATATGCAGCTCACATAATCTCGGGTGCCACCATCGCCTCGGCGTCCAACGCTGCAGGCATTGACTCGATTACCAAGAATGCCATTAGTGCCTTAAACGAGCTGTATTCCACCAATCCGGTATGGAAAGGATTTCCATTCCGGTTGAGAAGCGATCAGTTTCGCCATAACTTTTTACCTTCGCATGTAAAAATCGAAAAACAGTAACCTGGTAGTGCTTTTTCAGGGCACCTTCATGATAGATCCTGCCGTGGCGATGTCATTGTATGCAGATTAGTAAAACGTAAGCCGGATCAGCAGCCTGGAATCTTCTCTAGTACACAGTTTCGAACCATTCATGCATTGTCATAGAAAAAAGGAAAAAGGAAGGAGGCTTAGAGCCTTCCAAAGCCCAGCATGGAGCCCCTGAACCGGGCGAAGCCAATCACTGCTACCAGCGAGACTGCCAGTATCAGTGCAGCAATGACTCCGAATTCCGGTACTACCTGCGTGCCCTGGATTTCTATCAGGTCCGTGCCTTGTGGATAGTCAACAACCAGCGTTCTCGAATCTTCGTTGGTTTCGACCTCCTTGACGGTTATCTGAGTGTCCTCTCCTGACTCAAGGTCGACTGTAGTCACGACGTACTTGACGTCCTCGCCATTTTCAACAGCGTCGATCACATTCCTTGGAATGACAACTGTTAGAGTGCCTGCTTGCGTACCATCCACAGATATTGCCACCTTCTTG
>JBBISN010000088.1:0-3873 GCA_037441265.1 Nitrososphaera sp.
CCAGAGGCAAGGATCAGGTCTGCCGCTTCGCTGCTTGTAAAGGGCGGCTCGCTTATCAACGAGGCCTGCCCAAAGTGCGGAGGAGTGCAAGTAAAATTCGGCGACAAGGTTACCTGCGTCAACTGCGGCAACGAAACCACCTCATCCGTGCAGGAGCCAAAACCAGAAAGCGCGCCGGCTGTCAGGTCGGATCTTGCCACGGCAGCAACTACCATAGAAGACAAGATCGTCAGCCTTGTGGCAGAGATAAAATCCGAGAACGACATTGCCATCCAGAGGCAAAAGGTCGAATTAATAGAAGGATACCTGGGGATTCTTGAAAAGCTGAGGCTGCTGACCCGGAAGCAATAGCGGAATGTATTTAAAAGATAACAACTAACCTATCATGACAATGAGCAGTAAGAAGAAGAATGCCCCGCTGCCGGCTTCAAGCGCTGGTTTGCTTAGATTCTTTGAAGACGAGACTAAGGGCATCAAGATCAAACCCCAGATCGTGCTGGCCATAGCTGGTGCGATGATAGGAATCTCTATCATCATCAGGATCGTCTTTCCTCTCTGATCGCTGATGCTGGCCGCAGAACAAGACGACGTTTCCAACATACACAGAAGATGGTCTTTTACCAGGCTTACTCCGGGTTCGCTCAAGTCATCGTATGCGATGACCTTGGCCTGCGCCGCCGTGGTGGTGGCAGTCTCCCACATATTCCACCTCCAGAGCAACGTTTCTGAGCTGGCGGTGTACCTGCCGCTTGGTCTGGGCGTGCTTTTTGGGACCACACTGCTGGACTACCGGGCCTTGCGGGGCACGTCGGTCAGCAGATCAAAGGTTATTCATGTTTCGTCGTTTGCCAACCTGCTCTGGGCCCTCACGGTCATCATGGGAATTGCAGCCAACGCCGTGTTTTCCAAGCCGGCAGGCACCACTGACTACATCGTTGCCGGCATGATGCTTGCCGCCGGTCTGAGGATCGGCATCTACGTCTCGGTATTTGGTTCCAGCCTGTCAAGGGCGGTTGCCATCGCTTTCATTCAGCCGGTGATCTTTCTTTTTGCCTTCCTGCCGCCGTCATTTTACGGCATTATTGCAACCCCCGTGGCGCTTGCCTTTGGATCCGCCTTTGTCATACTGGGCATAGTCTGGATCATTGTTGCGGACAAGGCCGGCAGGCCAGCCGTGACCAGTACTTTCAGACTGCTGCAGGCGTTTTTAGATGCATGGACCGAGAACAAGGTAGACAAGATGGAAGAATTCTTTGAAGGCAGGGCCTACGAATCAAAGGTAGGCACCAAGGTAATCCGCTTTTCTTCAGAAAAGCAGCTGTGCACGGTGGTGCTGCCAGACGTCCATCCTGGCCCCTTTAGCATGGTTGGAGGAAGCAACCTCCCCTACGTGCTGTACGATTCCTTTTCCAGACAGGCGCTGGTGATGCACAGCGTCTCGGATCACTCACTTAACATTCCATCCCAGCGGGAGGTGGGCAGATACGTATCCGGTCTTCAAAGGCTTTCCATACAGGTCAAGGGCGACAGATGCGCAGAACCAGTCCAGATAAGGAAGGGAAACGCCACTGCCACCGGGCTGGCCTTTGGCGAGTCTGCATTAATCATGCTCTCGCTTGCCCCAAAGGGCATGGAAGACGTCCCCCAGAGCATGCGCACCCAGCTGGAATCTCTTGCTTCAAGCCTTGGATTCAATGATGTCTTGGTTGTCGACTGCCACAATGCCATGGGCGGACAGATAAGCGCGGAAGATGAGGGCGACCTGATGGCCGCGGCAAAGGAGTGTCTTGAGGAGTTGAAGCGCCGGCCGCAGCAGGAATTTGAGATAGGGTATGCAAACCTTGAAGACCTGCCGGCAAACGAATTTGGCCGGGCGGCTGAACTTGGCCAGGCTGGCCTTGCCGTCATGGCCATGACTGTGGGAGGACGAAAATACGCCGTAGGATGGGCCGATTCAAACAACATGGAAAACACGCTGCGGGACAAGATAATCGCCGCATCCGGGGAAGTGACGATGCTTGAGGTCTGCAGCTCCGACACGCATTCAACTTCCGGCAAGAGAACCCGCGAGGGATACTTTGCCCTTGGCACTGCCAGCAACCATGAAAGGACTGCCGCTGCCTTTAGAGCCATGGGCGAGAAAGCCGTGTCCCGCGCAGCAAGGGCAAGATTCGAGGTCTGCAGCTCCCAGTCTGCAGTCAAGGTGATGGGCAAGCAGCAGTTTGAAGACTACTCAAAAGCCCTTGACAGGTCCATGAACATAACAAAGGTCTTTATCGGCATGACCTTTGCTACTTATGTTGCCATGCTTGTATTGGCCGCGTAGCGGGTCCTGCAACAGCCTTACGTATTCATTTTGTTCTGCAGCAACATTAAAAATTACCCGGCGCCGGATCAAGGGGAATGTCATTCACAGTTAACAAGATAACCGTTCTGGGCTCAGGCATAATGGGGCACGGCATTGCGCAGGTCTCTGCCATGGCCGGGTATACCGTGACGCTGCGCGATATCGAGCAGTCTTTTCTTGACAAGGCGATGGACAAGATCAAATGGTCCCTTGGAAAGCTTGTGGAGAAGCAAAAGATGTCTCAGGCCGAGGCCGACAAGATCTTTGCCCGCATCACGCCGGTGGTGGACCTCAAACAGGCCCTCAGGGACGCGGACATGGTCATCGAGGCTGTCCCAGAGGACATGAACCTGAAGAAGAAGGTTTACGCCGACGTTGAAAGCTTTGCAGAGAAAAAGACGGTGTTTGCATCCAACACCAGCACCCTTCCCATAACGGAGATGGCCGCCCTTACCAACAGGCCGGAACGTTTTGTGGGCATCCACTTTTTCAACCCGCCGCAGCTCATGCCCCTGGTGGAGGTCATACCCGGCGGCAAGACCGATTCATCCGTCACCAACCTGGCGCTGGACTTCATCAAGAAGGTGGGCAAGCAGCCGGTGCTGTGCCGAAAGGACGTCGCCGGTTTCATCGTCAACCGCATCTTTATACCCCTTGTCCATGAGGCCGTTTACTGCAAGGACAGGGACGGCGCTACCATGACCCAGATCGATTCTGCCGTCAAGTTCAGGATGTCATTTCCTATGGGGATATTCGAGCTGGCCGACTACACGGGCATGGATGTCATCCACAAGGCCACCATCGAGATGCACTCCCGCGATGCTACAGTCGTCAACCCCCACCCGGCAGTCAAGCAGCTTTTCGACGAAAAGAACCTGGGCCAAAAGACCGGCAAGGGCTTTTACGAGTACAAGGGCGAGAAATACGAGAGGATCAACCTTACAGAGGAAGAGGCTGCAAAATACAACCCCATCAAGCTGGTTGCAGTGGCGGCCAACAATGCTGCCTGGCTCATCTCAAACGACGTGTGCAGCAAGGAGGACCTGGAGAAGGCCCTGAAACTCGGCATGGGTTTGAAAAAAGAGCTGTTTGCCACCGTGCAGGAATTAGGCGTCAGAGAAGTGGTCAAGACCCTGGAAGACATGGCCTCAAAATATGGGTCATTTTACAAGCCTGACCCGTACCTGGTCAACTACAACCAGTAGCTGAAAATATATAATCAATCTTTTAGAAAACAGTTGTCAGGTGGATGGGTAGTCTAGCCTGGTTAGGATACCTGTCTCACACACAGGTGGTCGAGAGTTCGAATCTCTCCCCATCCACTCTTTTTACGCTCCTAATCTCTTCCCACCTACCATCAACTTTTCCAAAAGGAACAAGTTTGCTGCATTTTGGTAGGTAAGAATAACACAAGATCGAATCTTTGCAGCATCGTAAAATTCTGAAATGCACCCGGCAATGCCTTCGCCATAAAAGGCGCTCAATAACCGTCAGTCAATTATTCAGCTACGATATCTCTTTTGAAT
>JBBISN010000089.1:0-3457 GCA_037441265.1 Nitrososphaera sp.
ACCGATAACTGGGCAGAAATAGTCAGATGACATATTTTTAAAACATTAGAACTAGTAACATCTTTTTAGACAGGTTTTTAACAATACATCTTCTATCAAGGTTGGTATGAGTGGTGACACGCCGAAACAGAAATCGTTGATGGAGCAATTCATAGAATTCCTAAAGACCTTTGGTGTGATTGGCCTTGCCATTGCCTTTGTCATAGGCGCAGCAGCTTCCAAACTAGTAACAGCCTTTGTCAACGATATAGTCAACCCGATAGTTGGTCTGGCTTTGCCGTCAGGTAACCTGAAAACATTATCCTACAATGCGACAAACACGGTGACCGGGGTAACATCCACATTCTCCTATGGAGATCTGATATCCAACATCATCGACTTCATCATCATCGCCTTCATTGTATTCCTGATGTACAAGATACTATCCAGGTACAAGATATTTGGAGTGGAGGACAAGACAGTCAAAAAATAGCTACTGCGCGACGGGCCTAGGCACAAACTGGCCATGGCCCAGAGCCCCGGTTTCTACCTGGCCGTCTTCCATGACTATCTTTCCCCTTACCATGGTCAGGGTGGGCCATCCTTTCAGTTTCCACCCGTCGTATATCGTGTAATCAGAATAGGACTGCAAAAGTTCCGGGGTAACCTTCTTTTCGAGTTCAAGGTCAACCATGGTCAGGTCGGCATCGGAGCCTTCCTGTATGGTACCTTTTCTGGGGTACATCCCGAGTATTCTTGCGGTGTTGTAACTTGTTACCTCTGCCACCCTTTCTATGCTGAGCCTGTCTTGATTCACCCCCTCACTCAGCAGGACTGGGAGCATGGTGGCTATTCCCGGAAATCCGGCCAAAGACGACCAGAGGTCTTTACCCACCTTCTTTTCCAGCCTATTGGCGACATGGTCTGTACCGATGGTATCGATAATGCCGTTTCTAAGTGCGGACCATATGCTTTGAACATCGCCCTTGGATCTTATCGGCGGAACCACCTTGCCGGTTAGATCCTCAAAATCTGTGGTATGGGTAAGGTAGTGCGGGCAGGTCTCGATGTAATAGTTGGACCTACCCTTCTCCTTTTCGGCCAGTATCGCGTCCAATGCTGCTGCAGAACCGATATGCACAAAGTAAAGGCTTGAACCAAACTTTCTGCCCATCTCAGAGACCTTGGCTATGCTTTCTGCCTCTGAGGATGCCGGCCGGCAGTCCGACCATGCCTTCAGGCTGTCCACCCCGGCCTCTTTTGCCTTCTTGATATGCTCAGAACAGACCAACGGGTTTTCCGCGTGTACCAGTATCGTGGAATTGGCCTTTGCCCCTGCCTCGACTATGGAGGAGAGGAGCCTGTCGTCCATGTTTACCTCACCATCCTGGATTTCGTGCGTTCCCGGGTCGAGATCCATGTAGATGTGATTCAGGTCCGCCCCCAGGTTCATGTAGATTTTCAGCGAATTGATGCCTTTTTCCTTGAGGTACTGCACGTCGCTGACTTGCTGAGGTCTTAGTATCGATGCATGGACTGAATAGTCGATGTAGTGGTTGCCCCTGCTTGCATCAAGGTGCTTGGTAATACTGCGATAGCTGTCGTACATCCGCAGCATCCGCATCATGGTTGTGACGCCGCCCACAGCTGCGGACCTTGATTCGGTTCTGGCTGCTTCTTCTATGGGAGTAAAAACCCCGTAATGGACATGAGGGTCTATCACACCTGGCAGGACGTACTTGCCATTGGCATTTATCGTTCTTGAAGCCTGTACGTTTCCTGACGACCTGGTGACGGATTTGATCTTGCCGTCCTCTACCATGATGTTTGCTTCAGTTACCCCTACCTTTGGGATCACAACTGAAGCATTGGTTATCAGAATATCACAAGAATTCTGCATCTAGCCGCTGCTAGACAACTGGCCCTATGTTTATGCTTTGCCACCGAGTCTTAATGCTGTGATGCGGTGGATAGGCTTGCAGGCCTTATCTTACCGTGACAGACTTGGCCAGGTTGCGCGGATAATCCGGGTCGACGTTCTTGCCAACCGCCAAATAGTATGCCAGCAGCTGCAGCGGGATGACCTCGACAATCGGGTAGAGCGCCTCTTCGCTGAGGGCCGGTATCGGGATCCAGTAGTCGTACACGTCTTCCTTGCGGTCGGAAATTCCCACCACTGTGGCCCCTCTTGCCTTTATTTCATGTGCATTTGAAATCGTATCAT
The DNA here is from genome assembly GCA_037441265.1 of Nitrososphaera sp. Lineage (GTDB taxonomy): Archaea > Thermoproteota > Nitrososphaeria > Nitrososphaerales > Nitrososphaeraceae > Nitrososphaera. The sequence goes on from JBBISN010000089.1 coordinate 2,204, forward strand.
TGAAGGTAGAGTCATGCGGGTTTAGGATCATTACCACGGTATTCTTTTCCATCAACGCCAGGGGGCCGTGTTTCAGCTCGCCGGCTGCGATGCCCTCCGCGTGGACGTACGCCAGTTCCTTTACCTTGAGGGCGCCCTCCAAGGCGATCGGGTAGTGCAGAAATCTTCCAAGTATATACAGGTCCTTGTGGCTCTTTAATTCCTGTGCCAGTTGCTCTACTGTAGACTTGTTTGATAGCACCCTGTCTACAGAGTGGATCAGCTTCTCCTTGTCCAATCCAAGTTTGCCTCCACTCAACTTGTCAGCTACGGAGTAGATGATGATCAGCTGGGCAGTAAAGCTCTTTGTTGCTGCAACTCCTATCTCAGGACCGCTGTTTGTGCCCAGAAAAGAGTCGCTCATCCTTGCCAGCGAAGACGTCGTTACGTTAATAATGGACAGGATCTTGGTTCCCTGGTTCTTGGCGAGCCTTACAGAATCCAGCACGTCGGCAGTCTCGCCGCTCTGCGAGATGGCAATCACTACTGAATCCTTGTCCAGAGAAGACAGGACATACTTTGACTCGCTTGACATTATCGCCTCTACCCTGATCTTGGCATATCTTCCCAGCACATGCTTGGCAACCAGCGCAGAATGGTAGCTCGTTCCGCTGCCTACAATGTACACACTCTTTGCGGCAGACAGAATCTTGCAGAACTGCTCCATCTTTTCCTCTTCTTGGTTGTATGCTCTTATGATGCTGAGTTTTTGCTCGTCGATCTCTTTCAGGGTGTGATGGGCATACTTGCCTTTATCAATGTCGCCAAGTTCCCATGCAACCTGGGTAACAGGACGATTGACCGGGTTGCCTTCAAAGTCAAAGATCTCTACTTTATCGTTATCAACAATTGTGATGTCGCCATTGTCCAGAAAGATTGCCTTGTCTGTGTGCTCCAGGAATCCAAGCACATCGCTTGAAACAAAGTATCCTTCTTTTGCCACGCCGATAATCAATGGTTCTTCGTATCTTGCCCCGCCAATAGTTCCGTCTTGGAAGACTGCCACAAATGCATAGGCTCCCTGAAGTCTCTTGCATGTCTTGATCAAAGACTGCTTTATGCTCTTTGTCTCGGTATAATACCGGTGAAGCAAGTGGGCTATAACTTCGCTGTCCGTCTCGCTGGCAAAAATATAGCCCTCGCCGATCAGCTCGGTCTTTAATTCCTTGTAATTTTCAATAATTCCGTTGTGAACTACTGCAATTTTGTTATCGC
>JBBISN010000090.1:0-3306 GCA_037441265.1 Nitrososphaera sp.
GTCTCGTGAAATACCGTTTACTGGCTGTTAAAACGAATTTGGCAACAACCCCGCCAACAGTGCATTGTTACGCAATTAACGTCCTGTCGGCGATATTTGACCAAGCTGCACGTAGTTTGCCTGCTACCACGGCTTTGCATTGGTCAACCGGTCTTCATATAATGAAATGTTAATCGAGTGTAGTAAGGTTATGTTGGATTTAGGTGTTATCGATTCACAAAAGAGTAGCTGGAAAATATGAATGAATGCAAGGTTGGGAAGCTATTCATTCGCTTTTTCCACGATTCACTAATTAACATCAGTGCTGTGGTTTAATTATCTGTAATATGACCATCTAAATTTGATGATTTGCACAGATATTATGAGAAAAATTCTCGATTCTGGCTAATAAGTAGATTACTTTTGTATTTATACTAAAATAAATACCGATATACGATAAGAATGCTCTTATACAAAAACTGACATAATCAATACGGATGATGCTCAAGATGGGGTTGTTGCCTAATTCATTTTGTGGACTGTAAATGGTATTCTACGGTAATAACAACCATGCCGATGTGTACGCCTGAGCACGGAATCAAGATGACTCGCGGTGTAACACGGAATTACGCAACAACCCCGCTCAAGATGTATTTAGCTTTAAATAGTGCTGTTATGATACACATGGGGAATAGAAAATGTGTTCCATAATTGGTTACAAAGGCAAGGATTTTGCCGCGCCTATTCTAGTTAATAGTTTAAAGCGGATGGAGTATCGCGGTTATGATAGCGTTGGCGTAGCTACCCTAGATGAAGGAAAGCTTCTGGTTCGCAAGGGAACAGGAAAGGTTGCCGAAGTCAACAACAAGCTTGACATGAGCCATATGTCAGGCCACATTGGAATCGGCCATACAAGGTGGGCTACCCATGGCGGGGTTACAGACAAAAATGCTCACCCGCACGCAGCTGGCGATAACAAAATTGCAGTAGTTCACAATGGAATTATTGAAAATTACAAGGAATTGAAGACCGAGCTCATCAGTGAGGGCTATATTTTTGCCAGCGAGACGGACAGCGAAGTTATAGCCCACTTGCTTCACCGGTATTATACCGAGACAGAGAGCATAAAGCAGTCTTTGATCAAGACGTGCAAAAGGCTTCAGGGAGCCTATGCGTTTGTGGCGGTCTTTCAAGACGGAACTATTGGCGGGGCAAGATACGAAGAACCGTTGATCATCGGTGTTGCAAAGGGAGGATACTTTGTTTCAAGCGATGTGCTTGGATTTCTGGAGTATACAGACAAGGCAGTCTTTCTGGAAAACGGCGACATCACAATTGTTGATAAAGATAGGGCAGAGATCTTTGACTTTGAAGGCAATCTGGTCAATCGTCCTGTTACCCAGGTTGCCTGGGAACTTGGCGACATTGATAAAGGCAAGTATGCCCACCACACCCTGAAAGAGATCGACGAGCAAAAACTCAACATCATAAGAGCATACAACCAAGAAGAAGAAAAGATTGAGCAGTTCTGCAAGATTCTATCTGCCGCAAAGAGCGTGTACATCGTGGGCAGCGGAACGAGCTACCATTCTGCGCTGGTTGCCAAGCACGTGCTGGGAAGATACGCCAAGATCAGGGTAGAGGCGATAATGTCAAGCGAGTCAAAGTATGTCCTGTCTTCTCTGGACAAGGATTCAGTAGTGATTGCCATCTCGCAGAGCGGCGAGACTGCCGACGTGCTGGATTCTGTAAGGCTCGCCAAGAACCAGGGAACCAAGATCCTGTCCATTATTAACGTAACGACGTCTTCGCTGGCAAGGATGAGCGACTCTTTTCTGGGCACAAACAGCGGTCCTGAGATAGGAGTTGCAGCAACAAAGAGCTTTACTGCCCAGCTGATCATCATCTACTCCGTAGCTGACAAGTTGAGTGGAGGCAAACTTGGATTGGACAAGGAGAAGCTGATCCACTCTGTAGACAGGGTGCTATCAAACAAGTCTACAGTAGAGCAACTGGCACAGGAATTAAAGAGCCACAAGGACCTGTATATACTTGGAAGATTTCTGCACTACCCGATCGCCTTGGAGGGCGCCCTCAAGGTAAAGGAACTGGCGTACGTCCACGCGGAGGGCATCGCAGCCGGCGAGCTGAAACACGGCCCCCTGGCGTTGATGGAAAAGAATACCGTGGTAATGATCCTAAACCCGCATGACTCTACCTTCAATGATACGATTTCAAATGCACATGAAATAAAGGCAAGAGGGGCCACGGTGGTGGGAATTTCCGACTCCAAGGAAGACGTGTACGACTACTGGATCCCGATACCGGCCCTGAGCGAAGAGACGCTCTACCCGATTGTCGAGGTCATCCCGCTGCAGCTGCTGGCGTACTATTTGGCAGTTGGCAAGAACGTCGACCCGGATTATCCGCGCAACCTGGCCAAGTCCGTCACGGTAAGATAAGGCCTGCGAGCCCATCCACCGCATCACAGCATTAAGACTCGTGGTGGCAAAGCATAAACATAGGGCCAGTTGTCTAGCAGCGGCTAGATGCAGAATTCTTGTGATATTCTGATAACCAATGCTTCAGTTGTGATCCCAAAGGTAGGGGTAACTGAAGCAAACATCATGGTAGAGGACGGCAAGATCAAATCCGTCACCAGGTCGTCAGGAAACGTACAGGCTTCAAGAACGATAAATGCCAATGGCAAGTACGTCCTGCCAGGCGTAATAGACCCTCATGTCCATTACGGAGTTTTTACTCCCATAGAAGAAGCAGCCAGAACCGAATCAAGGTCTGCGGCGGTGGGCGGCGTCACAACCATGATGCGGATGCTGCGGATGTACGACAGTTATCGCAACATCACCAGGCACCTTGATGCAAGCAAGGGCAGCCACTACATAGACTATGCAATCCATGCATCGATACTAAAGCCGCAGCAAGTCAGCGACGTACAATATCTCAAGGAAAAAGGCATCAATTCGCTGAAAATCTACATGAACTTGGGAGCGGACCTGAATCACATTTACATGGATCTCGATCCCGGAACGCATGAAATCCAGGACGGCGAGGTAAACATGGACGACAGGCTCCTCTCCTCCATAGTCGAGGCGGGGGCAAAGGCCAATTCCACGATACTGGTACACGCGGAGAACCCGTTGGTCTGTTCTGAGCATATCAAGAAGGCAAAAGAGGCCGGGATGGGCAGCCTGAAGGCATGGTCGGATTGCCGGCCGGCATCCTCAGAAGCGGAAAGCATAGCCAAGGTCTCGGAGATGGGCAGAAAGTTTGGTTCAAGCCTTTACTTTGTGCATATCGGTTCTGCAG
>JBBISN010000091.1:0-3056 GCA_037441265.1 Nitrososphaera sp.
CCTGCCGCCACTCCAATGCCGATAAAGATTATCGCCATCTTGCTCTTGCCAAGGTCGACCATGACTGACGCCAATTGTCACTTCGACTATACATATCTATGGCCTGTAATTCTTCATGGTCTGGGCTATCCACTCGACATCCTGCACCGTCTTGGCAAGCCGGCCCATCTTGACGCAGTCTCGGATGTCCTTTGACTTCAGCTTGGTCCAGACAGCGTCGGCTATGGCAACTGCAATGTCTGCAGGGATGCCTTCCCGGCCAAGTATGTGCTTGCATATCTCCTGGAAGCTGACAAAGGAGTAGGGCTTGAAGTGCAGCACCACGAACCGTGAGAGCAGCGGCGTGAGCATCCGATCGGTGCCGTTGCTGGTGGCAAAAACCCAGGTCTTGAGCTGCGTGTTTCTGGTCCGCTGGTATTTTGTCTCGGCCACTATTCCTGTTTCCATGAGGCTCAAAAGCGCGGTCTGGTCCTTCATGGGCATGTGCTCTATCTCGTCCACTATCAGGTATCTGGGGCGTTTTTCAAACAGGTAATCTATCATGCCGGACTTTGTGCTGTGGCTTCCAAGCGTGAAAAACGAGCGCTCCAATTTGATGCATTCAAGCATGAACAGCGTCTTTGCTGAAGCCGGCGGGCCCACCAGCAGGATGTGCACCGGCATTTCAGATGAAAGCGACATTCTGAAAAGGCGCTTGACGTCATCGTAGCCGATGATGCTGTCAAACAGCACTTCCCGGCTGCCTACCTTTTCGGATGTTCCGGCAGGCTCCTCCACTACCCCCACGGGCAGGTCTTCAGACACTGAGCCGTGATGGCAGTTTTGGATTTTAGATGTTCTTGCTAAATAATGATGTCACCGGACTCTAATTTAGTAGACCCCGGGTTGATGTCAGTTTACGGAAAAGGATCGGATGGTTGCAAGGACGTCGCCGCTGAGCTTGATGGTGTATGCGGCCGCGTCGTCAGAAGAAAATTTTGATAGCTCGTCTAAAAACTGCGTCTTGTCTTTGCCGCGCTCGTACATTCCGCCGGACTCTTTTATGCAGAGCGGGAATTTCTGCATCTTGATGCCCTTTGAAGTGAGGTGCCGGATGAACTGCCGGTACGCGCTGGTGTTGTACCAGTCCCACTTTTTCTCGTCGCAGTACATTATCCAGACATCCACCGTGTTTTGGAAAAATGCCTTTGAGCGCAGTTCTTCAAGCGTCATTTCTATCTAGAAATCGGCCCGGCGCATCTTGGAGCCGCATCTCGGGCAGGCGCCGCCTTTGAACTTGTGGCCGCAGGAAATGCACACGAAACTTATACCTCCGCTTCCACCGCCAAGCATGCCTCCAAACCCGCCTCCGCTGCCGCCCATGCCCATCCTGGCCATGGCGCGCTTGCGCAGGTAGAACGAGATGGCAATGAATATTCCGATGGACGGGATAATTCCCCACCAGCCCAGAAAGAATGTCAACGTCAAGCTTATAGCAAGAGATATACCAATCCAAGCCAGCTGCTGGGCCATCCAGTTCAATTGTATCATGTTTAATTGGATTGATTCTTTTATTAAGTTTTACTAGCTATTTCCACAAAACGATTGAATCAGTCAGATATCTCTATTTCCATGCTGTTGCCGTTCCTGTCAAACGCTCCGATGGTCTTGTATTCGTACGGGTGGTGGATTATCACAGAAACCAGCCCAAAGAAATGGTTCAGGTCTTCCAGCGACGGCCTGTTGGATGGTCCGGGATGCGAATGCGCGGTACCGATGTACGAGCTGTCAAAGGGCAGGTCGTACATTGAAAAGCCGGAAAAGAACGGTCCGTTGGATGAAAAGGGCGGCACCACAAGGCTGTCAACTATTATCTGGTGGTTCTTTCGGTCGCTTTTTCCCTGCAGGACGAGGATGGCCTCGTTTGGATGCCAGGTCCTGGCAAAGGTGATTATACCGTCAGCAGCCTGGCGCTTTAGCATCACTCGCCTCTGAACATTCTTTACAGACTTGCCAAACAACGGTTGATCCTTGCCACCTTTTTACTAATTAGCGTTGTGAAAGCCGGCTGCAGCAATTGACAGATATGAATAATAACCTGAATTTCCAAGGAAGAGCTGAACGATGACGATGTCATGCTGTTAAGAAGGGAAATCGGCGACAACAAAATCATAGTCCGCAGGGGCGAAGTTGGAAACGATCAGGACGGAACACCGCTTTTGATAAACACCAAAGGCGAGGCCTATCGCGTCAACGACACCGCGATATCGCTTTGGAATATGTGCAACGGAATCACGTTTGATGACTTGTATCACGAGGTTTTGCGTATTTCATCTGCAGACAAGGAAGATGTCCGCAAATCCCTTGAACAGATGATAAAGCAGTTCCACAAGATCTCGGTCGTAGAAGTAAAGGAAGACAGGATCAGCGTTGGCCGCAGATCTGGAATGCAAACATGAAATAGCCGGCTATCTTGCCTGCTCGCCGGTAGGGGTAAAAGTTGCCTGCCTCCTTGGGCATCAATTCATGCTTGAGTTCTTTGGCATCTGCCTTTGAGATAGATACCTTTGCCAGCCTTTCGCCAAGGATTGCCGACCAGGGTAGCTGGGGAAGTGAATCCTTTTTGTTGACTATCATGGCCACAACGCGGTTTGGGTTCTCGCGGTCCATGACCACCGAATAGTTGCAGTCGTCCTTTTCCCCAAAGGGGTCTGTCACGGTAAACGCGTCTATCTTGACGTACTCGCGGAGCCTGTCACGGAGGGAATCGGCAAGACCGGCTGCCATGGCAATGTCCGATACGGTCAACTTGCGCACTTCATCGACGGTCGGCGGTCTTATGGATGTAGCCAGCACGGAATTAGTCTGGGCCGGGTGATTATATAATTTTTGGCCACGGCCAAGGATTAAATTGCAACGCTGTGGCAACATTGAACGCCGGGGTACCCAAGCTAGGTAAGTCATGGTAGACCCTAAAAGGGGTCAGCCTCGAGATCTAACGCAGACGTGCCAGCTGATGTCCTTCGGGACTCGAGGGTTCGAGTCCCTCTCCCGGCGCTTTATACAAAATCTAAACC
>JBBISN010000092.1:0-3050 GCA_037441265.1 Nitrososphaera sp.
AGCAAAAGAAATAACTTTTAAAGTATCGCATTCTACAGACCCGTGATGTTTGTCCGGTCTCTCAAGCCGCGGCTGATCCCGTCGATCACGCTGATCAAAAGGCCCCAGGCTGAAAGGCAGTCAAAGAAGGTCTGGATAGAGGCCTACGGCTGTTCTGCCAGCATGGCGGATTCAGAGATGATAACCGGGCTTTTAAAGGATGCAGGCTATGAGATCGCTTCAAGCAGAAAGGAGGGAAGCCTGAATCTCATAGTGACCTGCTCTGTCAAAGATACGACTGAGCACAAGATGGTTCACAGGATAAAGCAGTTGAGCAAGACCGGCAAGCCGCTGGTTGTTGCAGGCTGCCTGCCAAAGGCCGACAAGGACAAGGTGGAACTGCTAAGCCCGCAGGCAAGCCTGATGGGGCCGCATTCCATAGACAGGTCTGTTGATATCGTCGATGCTGCGTTTGCCGGCGCCAGACTGGTGGCGCTGGACGACTCTGTCCCAGACAAGATAAACATCCCAAAAGTCAGGCTCAACCCGGTGGTGGGCATCATAGAGATTGCCAGCGGATGCATGAGCGAATGCACGTTCTGCCAGACCAAGATGGCCAAGGGATGGCTGCGCAGCTACCGAATCGGCGACATTGTAAGGCAGATCAAAACAGACGTAGAAGCTGGCTGCAAAGAGATCTGGCTCACCTCGACTGACAACGGCTGCTACGGTCGTGACAATGGCTCCAGCCTTACAGAGCTTCTCAGTGAGTGCTGCCGCATAGACGGCGACTTTAAGATCCGGGTAGGCATGATGAATCCGCAGTACGTGCCAGAAATGCTGGACGAGCTTGTAGACGTCTTTTACAAGAACGACAGGCTGTTCAGGTTCCTGCACATGCCGGTGCAAAGCGGAAGCAACCGGATCCTTGCAAAGATGAAGCGCGGCCACACCGCAGAATTGTTTTCAAACGCGGTCCGGGCTTTTCGGAGCAAGATGCCGGACTTTACCATATCTACTGATGTAATAGTGGGATTCCCAACCGAGACGGAAAGCGACCTGCAAAAGACCATCGATCTCCTCAGAAAGACAGAACCTGACGTTGTCAACATCTCCCGGTACAGCGCCAGGCCGGGCACCGAGTCGGCAGGATGGAAGGGAGTGCGCATAAGCACGAAGGTTGTCAAGGAACGGTCTGAGCGCCTCCACGCCGTTGCAAGGGAGGTATCCAGAAACCGGAATGCGCTTTGGGCAGGCTGGCAGGGCCAGATAACAATAGACGAAGTAGGCAAGGCAGTCCAGGGCCGCAACTATGCCTACAAACCGGTTGTTTTATCAGGATCGGCTACGCTGGGCTCAAAACTGCAGGTGCAAATAGTCGACTACACAAGCCTTTCACTGAAAGCTAGAGCTCTTTAGCTCAACTTTGTTAAACCAGAGGCAGCCTGTAATTAACCTCCAAAGCTTTTTAACCAAATCCTTCCATTGATGTCGGGGGATCTCGGGAGTATCATGTCAGACAGCCTTCCAGTAAAGGATCCGTTGTTAGTTGTGGGGATTGGCGGCGCCGGAAGCAGGATTGCCACGGCGGCAAGCAACGCCATGGGTTGCAGGTGCCTTTTGATAAGCAACGACAAGAACGACCTTGTCAACGACAACCACATCCTGGTAAGATCGGGCCAGTGGCTCAACCCGTCGACTTACAAGCTTCGCTCTTTTGCCAGTTTGAAACAAGACCAGATCAGGTCGGCCGTTGAAGGATTTAACACTATAATTGTCATCTCCAACCTTGCCGGGCGGGCCGGGGCCGCGATGGCGCCGGTTGTCTGCGGCATAGCCAAGGAAAACGCAACGGTCATCTCTGTTGCAATCATGCCTTTTGGTTTTGAAAAAGACCGGATTTTTGCTTCCGGCGTTGCGCTCAAAAGGGTCCGCGAGTCTTCCCATTCTGTCGTTGTCATGGATAACGACTCTTTTCTTGAAAACAACCCCGAACTGACAAAGGAAGAATGCTTTGCCATAACCAACACGGCCATCACCGAGGTGCTCTTCTCCATGCATTTGAGTGGAATAGATCCGCAGATGAGCCTGCTTTGCACCAGCAAGCAAAGCGGCGACTCTGAAACCTCGCTTCGGGATTCGGCTGCGATGCTGCACCAGCAGATCTCCGATACCAGCGCCATCAAAAGGGCCATGATTTACGTGGTGGGCGGGGAAAAGCTGCCGATAAGCTCGCTGGACAGGATCGTCAGTTACGCCCAGGGAATATTCAAAGAAGAGGGCACCACCGAAGTCGCCATGTCCACCATAGCCTCAACTGGCGGCATAAGGACGCACATGGTTGTTTCGGCAACCCAGAAGACAAGGTTTGATTCCTACGACCCGCTGGGCGCCATCCCCAAGGAGAATTATCTGGACTGGAGCGAACCAGAGTCCACACCGGACATACAGCTGGCAATCCCCGTCCTTGAGTAGGTTATTATACTAACTATCACAATTGCAAGGACGTGGAGATCGTCTGCGGCTGCCGCTGCATAGTCTGCAAAAGCAAGAGTCTTGAGGGCAAGAGCTTTGTTGCTCCAGACGGTTATACCGATATCCACCACACCTGCAAGGCATGCGGTGCGCATTTTGACCACCTTGACGGGACTGTGTTTGAAAAGTGCGAGATCTGCGGATTTAAGACTTGAACGAGTCTGTTAGTTTCTTGTGGTACGCTGTACAGGCCCATCATGATTAATTCGGCAAATGATTGTATCTCGTCCTAGAGTCTAATCTTGTTTTATGATGCATCTTTCAAGACAACTTTGTTCGTTACCAGTTTTTCAAACAATTAAGGCACAGGTATGGCAGAAACCTGTTTTCACTGATTGTGCTCAATAGTACAAAGTCGGCAGATAACTCAACATGCAGTATACTGAACTGAAGAACATCATGAAAAGGTTCATCCGGATCGACAGGGCAGAGCGTTTCGACGACCATTTTCCATGCTGGAAACAGATTATGACAGACAACGTGTCCGGAAATGGTTGAAGTTATTTGTGTATGTATGATACGATCTACATTCTTAA
>JBBISN010000093.1:0-3005 GCA_037441265.1 Nitrososphaera sp.
ATTGGTTACAGCGACCAATCTAATCAAATAGTACTTTACTGCTGGATTTTCCAATTGAAAACAGTCATTGTAACCGGCGCGTCCAGCGGCATAGGCAAGGCCACAGTCATCAGGCTGTCAGGCTCAGGCTACAGGGTTTTTGGCCTTGCCCGCAATTACGATGCATTGAAATCCATAAATGCAGAAAACTATACGCCCGTTGAATTTGACATCACAAAGCCGGAAAGGTTTGATGCTATCTTAGAATCAATACTGGCTTCTGACGGCATATACGGCCTGGTCAACAACGCCGGCTACGTCGAGCCGGGGGCCGTTGAAGACATATCCATGGAAAGCATCAGGATCCAGTTTGAGACCAACTTTTTTGGCCTTGTGGGGTTTACCAAGAAGGTCCTGCCCCACATGCTTAAAGAGGGTCAGGGCAGGATAGTAAACGTCAGCTCGATTGCGGGCCTGATCTCCCTTCCCCTTGTCGGGGCGTACTGCGCGTCCAAGCACGCCCTTGAGGCCATCTCTGACGCACTGAGGATGGAGCTCTGGAACACAAACGTCAGTGTGGTCAACATCAACCCAGGAGTTATTGACACCAACATACACTCGGTGACAGAATCCAAGGCAATGACGATCAAGAATTCAAGGTTTGCCGGCGCGTACAGAAGATACCTTCATGATGTCCCCAAGGGGCTGCCGGCCTCCACCGTTGCTGACTGCATCCTTGAGGCAATCAATTCTGCCGATCCAAAGCCCAGGTACATCATTGGTTCTGGAAGGGAAAAGGCAGGCGCAAGGCTCCGCCCCTTTATTCCGGACAGGATGTTTTTTGCAGAGGTCGCCAAGAGGATCCATGGACAATCAAATTAATACCCCCCATAGTTTGAGAGCAGTATGAGCGAATCCGGTCCTGAGTTTATCACGTTTGAAGAGTTTTCCAAAGTCCAGCTGAAAATCGGCAAGGTGTTAAGCGCCGAGAGCATACCGGGCATGAAAAAGGTGTTCAAGGCCGTCGTCGACGTTGGAAGTGAAAAACGCGAAGTCGCGGTTGGCGCAGCCCTGTGGATCAAGCCCGAAGAGTTTGTTGGAAGGACCGTGGTGATATGCACAAACCTCAAGCCGAGAACCATAGGCAGCATGACTTCAAACGGCATGCTTTTGGCAGCAGACGGCCCAGAAGGAAGGCCTGTCTTTCTGACAATAACAGAGGACGCCCCACCTGGAGCGCCCATCCACTAGCCTATGCCCGGGCCGTACTTGGATGGTTCTTTCTTTTTCTGTATCTCTTCAAGTATCGAGTCGTACTGCCGGTCAAGGGCCTTTGTGTCAAGGGGTATTTTTTCAAGTTTTGAAAACGCTGCCAGGATGCTCTTTGCGGCCAGCGGCTGCGGCACCGTGGTCTCAGCGATCTCTCCAAACAGGCCGATGCCTTCTATGCCCCGCTCTCCGGCAAGGCCCAGTATCAGTCCGTTGAACCACGTGATGGTGGTGATCTCGGCTCCCACCAGGTCGATGCCTGCTTTGGCCAGCAGCTTCTTTAATTCCGGCTTGTTTGCAACGCCGCAGACCCTAGGAGCGCCGGTCAGCTGTTCTCTGAGATAGCCGCCGGCCCCGTACAGTCGCCGGACCTCACCCAGAGACTGCACATAGTCCAGAAACATGTTGCAGAGCGCGTAAAGCTGGCCCGGATCCTGCGGCTGCGACTCGCCGGTGAATATCAGCAGTTCGCGCTTTTTGTCATAATAGACTTTGTAGACGTCGCTTACGCTCTTTACCACGCCGTCGGCGTACGACACCCAGGGCTTGTCGCCGGATACTATCTCTGCCACAAGCTCCGTCTTGAGGTTCTGCGACAGAAAGGAGGACACAAGCCCGCCTACCCGGCCCATATCGGGAAGCGACGCAAACACCGTGAATTCTTTTGTCTTGACATCCTTCAGTATGTTCAGCTTCATTTTTTCAGCCCGTTTATCTGTGCAAGAAACGCGCAGATGGAGGTGTAGTCCATCTCCGAATACCCACTGTTGTTTGCGGCCCTAAAGATCTGCTGCGCGATGGCAGTGCTTGGAAGCGAGATCCCGGCAGCCTGGGCCGTGCTTGTGACCAGCTCAAGATCCTTAAGCATGTTCTTTAGGTGAAACGATGGCGCAAAATCATCCTGCACCATCTTGGGCCCCTTTTTCTCAGACAGGCCGGTCTTGAAATACGTGGAGTTGAGCACCTGGACAAATATTGATGGGTCTATGCCGCATCCCCTGACAAGGGTAATGCCTTCCGATACGGCGGTGGCTATAAGCGCGATGTTCAGATTCAGGGCAAGCTTGATGGCGTTGGCAGTCCCATCCTTTTCTCCGATGTAAAAGACCTGCTTTCCCAGATCTTGGATCACGCCCTGCACTTGCTCAAAGGCCTGCCGGCTTCCAGCCACCATGGGAATCAGTTCCCCGGCCTCGGCTGCGGCAGGTCCGCCCATCACCGGCATGCCAAGCATCTCTATGCCGTTCTCCCTCAGGCTGCACGCAAGATATTCTGATTGCGACGGTGCGATGGTGCTTGCATCGGCCACTATGGGCTTGCCGCCGGATTGGATTATGCCGTTGTCTCCAAGTATCACCTGGCTTGCGGCAGAAAAATCTGTAACAACGGTTATCACGAGATCGGACCTTGATGCAACCTCCTTGGGGCTTGAGGCAACAAACACCCGGTCTGAAAACTGCTTGGCCTTGGAACTGTCACGGTTGTAAACTGTGAGTTCGTGGGCTTGGCTTATCAGCCGCCTTGCCATAGCTGAGCCCATGAGACCAAGGCCTATAAGCCCGATTTTCATGTCCTTCCTCCTGTAATGCAGAGATAAAAGATTATACTTTGGCAGATGTGCCGACCACGATTTTAGAGGACGACTGTAAGAAAATTGTAAAATGCTTTCAGGAATTATAAAACATCTTTACCGTTGCTTGCTGCTAGCAGAAAAATTTCCAGTAAAGCCGATCCGTTTGTTTGATAATTATAACAAC
>JBBISN010000094.1:0-2866 GCA_037441265.1 Nitrososphaera sp.
GTGTCTAGATCTTTCTGTCTGAATTGATCCCGCGGTTCAGCTCGATTTCGACATAGTCTTCGTTCATGCCGGTGACGCAGTCCGTGACCACGGCCTTTATCGGCTCAAAGTGGATCATGCCTGCCGGGACGCTGCCGGCCTTTTGCGATGCGGCAAGCCTCTGTCCAATGGCCTCCTTGTGGTCCTCGCAGACCACGGCTACCATGTATTCGCCGTCTGTGGCCTTGATGGAGACGACGTACGATGGTGGAAGTGGGCATTCCTCTTTGCCTACCTTAAAGGAGCAGTTTTCAGGCAGTAGCATCGGACTGTAACAGACATCCATTCCTTATAAACTTGAAATCAGGATTCTGGCTGCTCGTCGCCCAGTTTCTTGTCTATTTCTTCCTGCATCTTTTTGTACTGCCGGTACTTTTTGGTCCACTTTGAAAGTATGAACCACTGCCTTATGCCAAACCCGAGCCAGAAAAGGGCTATGAGAAATGGCACGTAGCGTACAAAGGCAAAGGCCGGGAAGGCAGGCTCAAACTCTCTATGCGGACCGCGAAAGCCCTCAAACGGAAACGGCGGGCCAAACAGCGCAAACGTGATTGCAAAGGAGAGCGGCGGGATTATCATGATGGAAAGTATCATTATTATGAATATCTTTTTGGTCTTGTCTATCTGCTCGATGATGCCATCCATGATATGGAAGATGTTCTCCTTTGGCTTGTCATCAGGACTTGCCGCCACGGCTATCGTTTCCCTCCTTCATTAAAAAAACGTATAGTAACTATGTTACCCATCATTGTTCCCTCCTTGGAAACAGGAACTCGTAGGGCTCCAAGATCGCCTTGAGAAGTTCGTTGCCCTTCTGCGAGACCCGGTACTTTATTATCGTCTTGTTCCCCCACGGCTCTTCGGTCCTTGTTATCAACCCCTTTGCCACCATTTCTTCGATGATCTCCCTGTGCTTGACGTTGTTGAGGCCGCAGTAGCTCATCAGCTTGCTCTGGTTGAGCTCGCCGTACTCTGACAGCTTTAGGAGGATGTCCTTTCGGATGTAGATCCTGTCGCGATATTCGTGTACCAATTCAGTTCAATGTTTTCAGGTGCCACTGCACAACGGCTGGAAACACAATCAACTGCCCGGAAATGTCGCTAGCTGCCACCTTGGTCCTCAAACCCACCGGGGTACAGACGGTCAGATAAATTAAGAGTAAGGTAACTTTGTTACCTATCATAGGTTATCAATTGTTAATATTGCATTTAAAGTCTATATCTCCATGATAGGCTTTGCCATCAAAAAGAAAGCTGAAAGGCAGCTCATCTTGGGAGTCTGGCAAATATGAAAGAAGAGCTCAAGAACTCACTTGTAGATGCGGATAGGATCCCGTTTGCCATGGCTGTAGACATTGCCGAGATACAGATAGACGGAGGCAAGGTGTTCAGCGGACGCCTGGGTGTAGTGCAGGGATTCCGGACATACGGCTTTTTCGTGGTAAACCCGGACTCTGGAACCGCGTACGTCGTGATGGTTGACGCAGGCAACGGCGCGGTGCTGTACGTCTCTAACAAGATAAGCGTTGACGACCTGCAGTTCATGTCAATACCGTTTGGCTCTGCGGGAGTGCGTCTTGATAACAGCTGGCCCATGAAGCCGCGATGCGGCGGGCCAGTGGTGAATTAAAGACCTAACATCGGGCAACACTTGCCAGCAAAGCAGAAAAGAAACGTTTTCACACTAATGAGCGATGTCAGGAAATGGCGGCAGGCTGTTTTTTGCAGCGTTGCTTGTCTGTGCAATGATTGCCGTCTTTTGGCAGAGCAGCAGGCCGGCGTTTGCGTGCAGCTGCCTTGCTCCAAAGCCGGCTGATGAAGCACTCAAGGAGAGTACCGCCGTATTTTCCGGGCAGGTGACAGAGATCAAGGCAGACAAGTTGAGCAAGGTTGTTTCTTTTGATGTTGGCCGGGCATGGAAGGGAATCCCGCAGGACAAAGACTCTATTGTCGTAATCACCGCGGCAGATGAGGATTCCTGCGGTTACCCGTTTGAAGAAAGCAAAGAATATCTCGTTTATGCTTACGCTGGCGGAAATGGTGATCTCAACGCAGGCCTGTGCAGCAGAACAGCGCCCATCGAGCAGGCCAAAGCCGATCTGGCCGTGCTGGGCTCTGGGTATGCACCATCACAACCCACTCAGGACCAGCTGGAAAAATGCGCAGAGCTAGGCATCAGGCCGGAAAAGTGCTCCGAGACTGCAATACTTCAGGCCAGAAGCAGGGATCTGCCCACAGGTCCGGAGGAAGCGGAACTGAAAAAGAGAACTTTGGACATGATAATGGCTATTGGAATCGGACTTGCTGCAGCGGGTGTGGCTGCCGGCCTGCTTATTGCAAGGAAGCGCAAGTGATGTCATTCGTCTTCTGCATGCTCATTGCTAAAGGCGATCTTGAGCGTCGGCAGTATCTTTTTTGTAATTATCGGACCGGGCCGGGCAGCGGTGTCAAAAGAAAGCACCAGCACGTCCTTGTTGGCGTTGTGAAGCGGCACGGTGGCGCGTTTTACCTTCTCGTAAACCGTGATGGAGTACATTGCCTTTCCCAGCTTGCTCTCAAAAGTCTCCCTCGTTATCACCCTGGCTATGGACTGAAGCGTGGACAGGTTTGCCTCGTTGTCTGTGAGCAGCGGCTTGACGTCGTCTCTGTATTCATAAAACAGCATCTCGCCTTTGCGGCTGACGATGCCGGCAAACCTGATGCCGGGATCAAGGGCCAGGATATCCCTGCAGAGTTCTTTGGACATGGCGCTTGAGGCTATCTATTATATGGATATACATTAAGTTTGCACTGCAAGGCAACGCGCAGCAAAATCATTGCAGGGCCA
>JBBISN010000095.1:0-2799 GCA_037441265.1 Nitrososphaera sp.
GGTACGTGGTATTCAGCGAGCTCAAAAAGAACTACCTTGGCGTCCTTCCAGACGGCACCGTCGACGTCAAGGGTCTTACAGGCAAGAAATCCCATACGCCGCCCTTCATCCGGAGTGCCTTTTACGAGATTCTGGCCATCTTAGGCAAGGTCAACTCCCAGAAGGACTTTGAGACTGCCAAGGAGAGCATCAAAAACATCATACAGCGCGATGCCAAGAACCTTGAAGCCTACAAGATCCCTCTTCAGGACCTCAGCTTTAACGTCATGATAAACAAGTCCATCGGAGCGTACGGCAAGAAGGTTAATTCCGCCAGGACAATGGACGGCAGGGAATCGCAGGTAGAGACGTACAAGGGCCTTCCGCAGCACATCAAGGCGGCCAAGCTGCTTTCAGACAGGGGACGTGAGATCAAGGCCGGAGACATCATTTCGTACGTCAAGACCAAGACAGGAGATGGTGTCAAGCCAGTGGAGCTGGCAAGGCCTGAAGAAATAGACACAGAGAAATACATGGAGACCATGGAATCCACGTTTGACCAGGTACTCGCTGCGCTGAATTTTGAGTTCAAGTCCATGCTCGGCAAGCCGCGGCAGCAAAGCCTTGACGAGCTGTTCTGGGGCAAGGCCGTGTAGGTTTATTATCTGCACCGGGTGAGCAATGCTACATGGATTTTTTTAACCTGTTCACCGTCCCGGAAAAGACAAGAGCAGGCTACAGCTTTGCCGACACGCCGGTAAAGATTTCATTTAAAGAATCAAAGGTGGTTTTTTACGGCGTCCCGCTGGATGCCACGACCAGTTTTGGCAGGGGGACCGCAAGGGGCCCGGAGGCCATAAGGCGGACGTCTGCGCGCCAGATAGAAACGTTCGTGCTGGACGAAAAGGCCGACATCTACGATCTTTGCAAGATCTACGACCTTGGAGACATCCAAATTCCAAGGACAAAAAGCGTCAGCAGGGTGCTTTCATTTCTTGACGAGACCATCCCGGGGGCGGTTGAGACCCTGCGGCAGGAAGGCAAGATTCCTGTGATGATGGGAGGAGAGCATACCCTGTCGTACTATCAGTTGAAAGCCCTTGCAAAGGAAAGGCCGTTTGTGATACATTTTGACGCGCACCGCGATATGAAGCCGGAATACGAGGGCATGAAGATGTGCCACACCACGCCCTTTTACCATCTGCTGGAGTACATACCGGGCGAGAATTTCGTTCAGATCGGCATCCGGCAGACAGACAGAGAAGAAAACGAGATTGCAGCCAAGAACGGTGTTACGACGTTTGATGCATGGCAGGTTCATGAGGATATAGAGGCTGTTGCAGACTATTTGAGCAGGGCCACCGCGGGCAAAAAGATCTACATTTCTTTTGACATTGACGTATATGACCTGCCGTACGTGCCGTGCACTGGCACGCCGGAGCCTTTTGGTCTGGACCCCTTTCAGGTCCTTAAGCTGGTAAAAGCCATCAGCCCATCTGCGCAGCTGATAGGCATGGACATGGTAGAAGTCGGCCTGAAAAACGACGACTACCGTGAAGGCACCCTCGCCACACAAACGCTGCTGAGGATTTTGTCAAGGCAGTACGCACGGAAATAGCCTTTTTTAAGCTCATGGAATTCATGGAAAAGATGAAGATGGGAAGCTGCAGATGCCGCTGTCTAGGCAGGTTACACCATTATCTGCGGCCTGACTGACAGGTATTTTGGCAGGTTCAGTGGCAGATACGGCTTGTCCTTGGTCTGCGCCCTGACCTCGTCTACAAGTTCCTGCAGGGTCATTTCGCGCTGCTTGCCCTCAAGTCTGTCACGCACCATCAGCTTGCCGGAGGCGATTTCCTTGTCTCCCACCACTATGGTGTAGCGGATCCATTCCGTCTCTGATTCGCGGATCTTTTTGCCGACGGACTCGTCCCGGTCGTCGATATCGGCTCGGATCTGGTTTGCCGACAGTTCTTCGTGTATCTTATCACAGAATTGCTGGTGTTCCTTTCCTACCGGGATTATACGGATCTGCGTGTGCGACAGCCACAGGGGGAAGGATGGCACTCCGCCGGTCTTTGACACCTTGGCGGCCTTTTCCATCAGCGCATACAGCACCCTTTCGACGGCGCCGCTTGGAGAATTGTGAAGTATTATCGGGTTCTTCTTGGTCCCGTCTTCGTCCACGTATTCTATGTTGTAGCGCTTGCCGTTTTCCACGTCTATCTGGTCCGTGGACAGCGCCGAGGCCTTGCCCAGCCCGTCGACGTAGTTGAACTCCCATTTCAGTGTAAAGTAAAAGAAGCGTTCCTTCCAGACTTCTGCCAGCACTGGCCTGCCGAACCTGTTGATGAGCTCGGTGATGAACTCCTTGTTTTCGTTCCAGAAATCCTCGGTGAACCGGATGGCCATTTCAACATCCTCGTTTGACAGGCCGATGGCGTTAATCACGCTGAGGGAGAGCTCAAAGCGCTTGCGGAATTCTTCCCTTGCCTGGTTCATGTCCTTGCAGAAGGCATGACAGTCCGGCATTGTAAATGCCCTTAGACGGCGCAGGCCGACCAGCTCGCCGCTCTTTTCGCGCCTAAATGAATATCGGGTAAGCTCGTACAGCTTGAACGGCATGTGCTTGTACGAAATGTTCATGTCCTTGGCTATCAAAAACTGCCCAAAGCAGGCGGCAAAGCGCAGGAACAGCTGTTTGTTGTCAGACGCAATGTTGTACTGCCTTGCAGGAAAGCGGTTGAAGTAGCTCTCCATCGACGGGTGCTTTGAGTCGTACATTATTGGAGTCTCGACTTCTATGCCGCCGTACTCCAT
>JBBISN010000096.1:0-2788 GCA_037441265.1 Nitrososphaera sp.
GCACTGCATGTCATTAGTACATTTGCCAAATGTACCACAAGTCCTAATATCCAAAACGTCCAACTCTTGGTCAGGACCTTGTTCATCGGCAAGAGGGCATTTGTGGAGTGCCCTCTGCCTATCTTTTTCTTAATCGAGCGCTTTTGAGGCCTAGCTGGAACGGGCCTTGAGCCACTGGCCGACCTTGGGAAGCACGTTGTTCTGCGAGTACGAGCTGGCTATGAGACCGACGTGGCCGGTGTGGAACCGCATCAACCTCTTGTCGGTGCTGGAGACCGCGTCGTTGAGGGGAACGCTGCACTCCGGCGAGACCAGGTGGTCCTCGTCGGCAACGATGTTTAAAAGCGGGACCGTTATCTTGGACAGGTCCACCAGCTTGTTTCCAAGCATAAACTCGTTTTTCACCAGCAGGTTGTCCTTGTAGATGTCGTTTATCCACTGCTTGAAGGCCGAGCCTGCGATAGCCGGCGTGTCGTACAGCCACTTCTCGATGCGTAAAAAGTTGCCCACAAACGAGTCGTTGTCGATGTTCTGCACCAGGTTAAAGTACTTGGCGACGCCCTGCTTGAAGGGTTTCAAAGCCGCATAGCACGCGTACAGTTGTTCTGGCGGTAAGTTGCCAACGGTAGCCAGCATCTTTTCAACGTCCATGTTCCTGGCCATGTTTCCAATGACCGTCGAGTCCTTGGACGTGTCGACTACCGGAGCGATGAGGGCCAGATTTCTCACCTTCTTCTGGTGCAGTGAAGTATACATGGTCGACATGGTGGCGCCCATGCAGTAGCCGTGCAGCGTAAGCTGGTCTACCTTTGTCTTATTTAGAACAAAATCAACGCAGTCGTCGATGTACACGTTGACATAATCGTCAAACGAGGCGTACTTGTCCACCACGGACGGATCTTTCCAGTTTACCAGGTAAATGTCAAACCCCTGGGAAAGCAGGCTTCTTATCCAGCTCTTGTCTGCCTGCAGGTCCAGCACGTAGGACTTGTTTATCAGCGCATAAACCGTCAGTATCGGCACCTTGGCCGTGTTTGAGACCATGGGCCTGTAATGCAATAGCTGGTATGCCCGAGTCTCGGCAACTATCTCGTGGGGAGTCTGGCCCACCTCGACTGAGCCAGCGTTATGCAGTATTTCCCTGGTTTTTTCCAGCTTGCGGTAGGCCTCTTTGGCTTCATTGATGGCCTCTGCCAGGGGCTTTTTTGCCGAGGCCGGCTGATCCGGCGCTGCAGGGCCCGTCGGCTCTGGTTTTGGCAAGGGTTCTAGTTGTGTCATGTCTCTTCTTTCTTCTCCAGGTCACGTACGCGTCTTTTGAGGTCGTGTATGTCCTTTAGGATCTCATCCATCTCTGACCTAGTGGGCAGGTTCAGCGCCTTGAAGTTCCGCTCGACGATGTTTTGAAATCCCTTGGACATGTCCAGCTGGTTTGAGAAGACCTTGCCGTAGACCTTGGAAAACTCTGTCGAGGAAAACAGGTCCGTAAAGGCGTTCTCAAAGGCCTCGATCATCACCTTTCTGTAGGCCTCAAAATCCTCTTTTGTGAGAAACTGCTTGGGTGATTTTTCCATGGTCTCCTTGGAGGCCTTGGCGTAGGTGGCGTTTACCATGGACCAGTACTGGTCAAGGCTGGTCTTCATGTCGGACATGACCTTTCCCAGGCTGATGAAGTCGTTGGCGAACTCGCCAAATTCCTTGGAAAAGGCATACATGGGCCCTATGGTTGGGAGTTTCATACTCTCGGCCCAGGTGCTGAGCATTTTGTTGAACTGCTCCTGGTTTGGATTATTATTATCTGCCATAAGCAACACTATTGTTGACTAGCATTATTTCTCCGCCGTGTTATTATAGTTTTATTATGAAAGAACTGTATTATTCTTCATGGCACATTGTAAATATTATATGATGATTTGTAATATTGACACCTTCCACAATTGCAGAATGCTTACGATGTAGCCTGGGACTGAAAATCAAGGTTCTCTGAGGCAGCGCCGGTTAGATTAAATGCCATTACTGTACGATGATATTTATGAGTTATTTCGTCTGCCCGGAATGCGGCAAGCAATTGCCCATAGGATGCTCTGTCTGGAAGAAGGACCAGGTACACAAAATCCATGTGATGGTAGATGAACTGAACGTCGGTCAGACTGCCAGGTCCGACGGGATAGTTGCAAGACGTCCGGCAAAAACCGAAGACCGGCCCATGTCCTAATCATCTTTTTTAGGCTGCTTTTGCTGCATACCGGCGATGCCAGAGTTGCTTGTGTGCGGCGTGGTAAACTGGGACGTCACGCTTTTTGTAGAAAACCTTCCCCGTCCCGGCGAGGAGGTGCGGATTGGCCGGGTCATTGCTGTTCCCGGCGGCAAGGGCGGCAACACCGCCGTGGCAGCCGCCAGAATCCTGGGCCCGGCGAAGGTGGGATTGGTGGCCATGCTTGGCTGCGACGACGTGGCAGACCGGCAGATAAAGATCCTTGAAAATGAAGGCGTCGACACGTCGTGCATAATGAAGCGTGAGGGGGTTGCTTCCGGTCAGGCCTATGTGATTGTTGACAGCGCCGGCGAGGACATGATCCTCACCCATGCTGAGGCCAACAAGATGATGACTGCAAAGCATGTGACTGGCGAGCCGGTCATGTCGGCCATCAAGCAGGCAAGCATGATAGTGATAATAGACCCGCCCCTTGAAGTTGCTGCCGCGCTTGCCGGGCAGGGCAGAGAGCAGGGCAAGACCGTGGTATGGTCGCCGGCGCTCCTCTCCAGGCACGGGTTTTCTGCTTTATCAAAA
>JBBISN010000097.1:0-2713 GCA_037441265.1 Nitrososphaera sp.
CTTTAATAATCCTAGAGGCTTGCCAAGCTTTCTGAATACCGATTGAGTAATTTGAAATTTGAGGGTAAAACCGTTGTAGTTACTGGAAGTGGGACAGGCATAGGCCAGGCCATTGCCAAGAAATTTGCTGAAAACGGTGCCAACATCGCCATCATGGGGAGAAGAAAGGAGCCGCTGGACCAGACGGCCCAGATCCTAAACGACATCATCAAGGCTGCCGGTTCTTCTGGCAAGGTTGCAACATTCCCGGGAGTGGACGTCTCCGACGAGGCCGGCATAAACTCTATGTTTGAGGGCATCAAGAGCCAGTTTGGCAAGGCAGACATCATTGTCAACAACGCCGGAGTCTCCGGCCCGGTCAAGACCTTTACCAACGCCAGCGTCCAGGAATTCCGCGAGTGCGTGGCCATCCACCTTACCGGCACCTTCTGGACCACCGCCAGCGGGCTCAAGGCCATGGACAGGGGCGGCAAGATAATCACCATCTCTACGTTCTTCTCCGAGGAAAACAGGTACGAGCAGAGGCCGTACCGGTTCAGGACGCCGTACACCGCTTCGCAGGGTGCCAAGAACCGGCTTGCCGAGGCCCTTGCCTGGGAGCTGGCAGACAGCGGCATCCGGTCCATAGCCACCAACCCCGGCCCCGTTCACTCGGACAGGATATACAAGACCGTTTATCCAAAGGCAGCGGCAGAGTTCCTCCGCGTGGGTGGATACCCGGGCCTTGCATCCACGGAAATCGAGGTCGTGACGGCAAAGGCGCTGCCATACCTTGGCGATGCAGAGGACGTCGTGGCCAAGGCGGTAATGGATACCGCAGCCGAGATAGCCAAGAAAAGAGGCCAGCAGGACGATGAAACCGTCAAGAAGCTGAGCGAGGTCGTTGCAGGCGCCCTGGCCAAGATGCAGGAAATTGCAGAAAAGATACAGGGCAACACCAGCAAGATGATAGTTGACAGCGAATTTCTGACCCAGGACGAGGTGGCCGAGATGGTGATGAACCTGTCAGACGAGAAGATAAGCAAGCTCATCAACGGCCGCGTGATTCCAAACGACAGGGTGTTCTACCCCGTCAAGCCCATAATAGGCACATCCGTTGACAACTCTGATCCGCAGCTGGCCGGAAAGGTGATAGTTATGACCCTTACTTCCTCTGCCCAGAAGGATATTGACCGGGTCAAGAAGGTTGCCCAGATGGCGCAGTCGGCAGGCGCCAAGCAGGTGATAATACTAACAAACAACTTTAACGACCTGCCGCAGTTCAAGGAATTCCACAGCCATGCCATAAACCTGATGGACGAGGACAGGGTGAGGGGGATCTTTAACGTTGCCAGGACCAACTTTGGCGAGATAGGCTCGGTGATACACTTTACTGGCGACTACGACTACAACACGGCGTTTAGCACCATGTCCAGAAAGCAGTGGGACGACCTGGTTGACAACTTTATCTACACACCCGGCCTCATAGTTCGGGAAGCGGTCAACGCCATGGCCCCGCCGGGTGCGGTATCCGAGCCGTCCAAGTACAAGGGCTCAAAAGGCACCGTAGTCATTGTCGGCCCGGATGCGCCGGTGGGCAAAAAGATATCCGGCGTTCTTCGCGCAAGGGCCGACGTTTTCAGGGGAGCCCTGAGGCCGTATACTGCCACCGTGAACCAGGAGCTGGGAGACGTCCTTGGCTCGTCCATCAAGCTGCACCTGGTGCTGGCTGGAAACAGCGAGGGTGCCGAGCCAAACGCAGAAAGGCTGCACAGCTCGGTTCTGAATCTGGCGGCCGGCGCCTGTCTGAAGCGCAATGAAGCCATATTCTACATCGACGAAGCAAGGGCCTAGCCCCGCTTCTACTTTTTAATCAATTTAGATATCGCCAGCTCATCTTGCAGAAAACCAGTCTGCAATGAACTTGACGGCCACGCCGATAAGCACGATCCCAAGCATTCGCTGCAGCAGCAGATCCTTTACAGAACGCGACCACCTGGCGCCCAACTGCGCGCCCACAAACGCCCCGCCGGCCAGTGCCAGCGCATAGACATAGTCGGGATGCCCCAATGCGGCGTGGGTAAAGACTCCTGCAAGCGAGGTTATCAGCAAGGTTAGCTGCGAAGTCGGCGCGGCGCGGTGCATCGTCATTCCAAGGGCCAGCAGCATCAACGGGACAAAGATGATGCCACCACCTACGCCAAACAAGCTCGATATTATGCCGGCTCCAAACGTGCTTCCGTAAACTGCCGCACGGAAGGCCGGCCTGCTGTTTGGCTGGTTCTTTTCTTTGAGAATGGAATTTCGGTAGACGATGTAAATCCCGACCAGTATCAAAAGGATCCCAAAGTACAGCTTGAAATCCGGTGCAGTGATCCCGCCTGAGATGAAAGCCCCAAGTATTGCGCCAGGTATGGCAAAGGCTGCCATTTCCAGGCCGGTGCGGTACTCGATTCGCTTCTGCCGGGAATACGCCATGGTGGATGATACGCTGGTCGATGTCACGGCAAAAAGGCTCGTGCTGGCTATCTGCTGAGGGGGCAGTCCGATGAAGGTGAGGGCCGGCACCATGATGATGCCGCCTCCTACGCCAAGCACCGATCCTAGGGTGCCGGCACCAAGTCCGACAGCGATGAGCAGAATGGTGGTGAGGATATCAAGCAACCGACTGACACGTTTCCTTCTAGACCATGTCTTAAAACGTGAATGCCTTAAAACTTTAATGCTTTTACTG
>JBBISN010000098.1:0-2694 GCA_037441265.1 Nitrososphaera sp.
TTCAGGATTATTCTGGCGTCGACCACCCTGGCGCCCTTTCCTTCTTCCAGCACCAGTAGCGGGTTGATGTCAAACTCCTTTATCTCTGGAAAGTCGGTGACCAGTTGCGACAGGCGCTGCAGCGAATCAGCTATGGCCTTCAGGTCTGACGGTCTTTCTCCCCTGACGCCCTTGAGCAGTTTTATCGTCTTTATGGACTCGACCATCTTTACAGCCTCGCGCTCATCTATCGGCGCGACCCTAAAGACGACGTCCTTGAGCACTTCGACGTATATACCGCCAAGGCCAAACATGATCACCGGCCCAAATGTTGGGTCCTGGCTTGCACCAAGGATGGTCTCCTTGGCAGACTTGACCATCTCCTGCACCAGAACGCCCTTTATCTTGGCATCGGCCTTGTACTTTTTGGCGTTATCCGTAATGGTCCTAAAGGCTGCGCGAAGTTCGTCGTCGCTTTTTACTCCCACCTTGACGCCACCGGCATCGGACTTGTGGATGATGTCCGGCGAAGCTATCTTCATGACAACAGGGTATCCGATCTCCTTGGCAGCGCTGACGCATTCTTCCTCCGTTGAGCCAAGTATGCTCTTTGGAGTGGGAAATCCGTATGCCCTAAGCACTTCGTAGCCTTCCTCTTCCAGCAGGTTCTTGCGGCCCTGCTGCTTGACGGTTTCAAAGATCGACTTGACCTGTTCTTTGTTCTTGGAAAACTCTAGCGTTCTGGCCTTGGTTGCGGCGCTGTCAACCCAGTTCTTGAATTCATACATCGCCTTGAGGGTTCTTATGGCCGGCTCCGCATACAGGTAGTAGGGAACGCCGCCCTCCGACATTATCCTTCTATTTTCGATTCCCTCGGCAAGGCCCATCAGCGATGCAAGTATTGTCTTGTTTGGAAACTGGCCTGACTTTGTGACCAGAACCCTTGCAAGGTCGTCGTAGTTCAGCGTGGCTGACGGCGTGCACATGGTCACTACCGATCCCACACCAGGCTGCGACAGAACCAGCTGCAGTACTTTTTCAAACCTGCCAAAATCAGCGTCACCAACAATGTCTACCGGGTTCCGTGGCGATCCGTATGCAGGTATGACCTTTTGTATGTCTTCCCGTATCGGTGAGACATCGGCCATCTTCAGCCCGTACTTTGAGCAGGCGTCTGTCGAGATAATGGCCGGACCGCCGGCGTTAGAAACGATCACGACGCCGCCATCTGGAAGCGGCTGCTTTGAGAATGCCGTGGCCAGGTCAAACAGCTCGCCCATGGTGTCGACGCGAATCACGCCGCACTGCGCAAAAGCCGCCTCATAGTTTGCATCCGAGCCGCCAAGCGCGCCGGTGTGTGAAGCGGCTGCCTTGGCCCCCTCTTCCGTCCTGCCGGACTTGAGGACAAGGATGGGCTTTCTCTTTTCAGTTGTTATGCGCTTTGAAATCTCCATAAAGCGCCTTGCATCGCGGATGTCTTCAAGGTACATCACGATGACCCGGGTGTCGTCATCCTCGGCCAAAAGCTCAAGGACATCGCTTTCGTCCATGTCTACCTTGTTTCCCATGCTTATGACCTTGGAGAACCCGATATTCTGGGCCTCGGCATCCTCGACCGTTGCAGCGCAGATGGCGCCGCTCTGCGAGACCAGCGCGACGCCGCCGTGCTTTGGAGTCACCTTGAGGAAGGTGGAATTCATCATGTTGTCTGGCGAAAGGCTCATTATGCCAAGGCAGTTTGGACCGATAACCCTTATGCCGTACTTTTTGGATGTTTCAGCGACCTCTTTTTCCAGCTGGGCGCCGACATCGTCCACTTCCTTGAATCCGGCAGAAACGATGATCGCGCCTTTGATGTTCTTCTTGCCCACTTCTTCCATGACGGCCGGGGTAAACCTGCTTGGCGTGGCCACGACGGCAAGGTCCACCGAGTCAGGGATGTCCATCACGCTCTTGTACGCCGTGATGCCGCCAACCGTCGGGTTTGACGGTGTTACGGGGTAAATCTTGCCCTTGTAGTACTGTGCAATATTGGTAAAGATGGTCTTGCCTATGCCCGGTTTTTCAGATGCGCCGATAACGGCTATTGACTTGGGTGAGAAGAAAATAGAGTCAGACATATTGTGAGGGTCGTGTCAGGACGGTTATAAATATTCAGACAGGCAGTCACGGCCCTGTTGCCCGCTGCTTTCGCCATATCCCGACCCAGAGAAACGTCAATAGCATGAATGCAAATATGGTGATTCCGGTGGAAAGGTGGCTGGCAACTACCAGGGGCTGAAGCGAAGTGAGCACCGTAAGCAACCCTATGACCAGCTGGACTGAGACCAGAGCAGCTGCTATCAGTGCTGCCTTTTTGGCCCTCCTTACGCTGGAAGGCACAATTATTGCAGTTGCGTAGATGAAAGATGCGGTTATGGCAGCAACCATCCTGTGGGCATACTCTACAATGTATCTGTCTTCCGGCGGCCCGAACAGACCGTTTGGACAGAGGGGCCATTCAGTGCATGCAACACCCTGCTCTAGCGAACTGAAATAAACGCCCACCAGCATGGTGGTGTAAACCAGGCCAAGGGAGATGAAGGCGACAACGATGACCGATCTCTTTAGCTTTGGTTCTCCGGTTTCCCCTTTCTGCGATGTCACTGCTAAAACAGCACTTTTGGCTGCATTCAAAACCAATTATTAATCTTGCCAAAGCCGCAAAAGCAACCT
>JBBISN010000099.1:0-2473 GCA_037441265.1 Nitrososphaera sp.
TTGCCTGCGACGGCGTGATATGGGAGTTTGGCTACGTCGACGCAAAGGACAGGCCCATAATCAGCCTGGGGATGAAGGGGCTGCTTTACGTCGAGCTGATAGCCAGGGGGCCATCCAGAGACGCCCATTCAAGCCTTGCAGTGCTCATCGAAAACCCGGCATGGAGGCTTGTTTCTGCCCTCAAGACTATGCGCGACCCGTCAGGCAGGATACTTATCAAAGACTGGTACAAGGAGGTCCGGCCGTTTTCAAAGCAGGAGTTGTCGGTGATATCTAGAGAGCCCTTTGACGACAAGGAATTCAAGCAAGAGTACGGCGTCAAAAAATTCGTAAACAACGCCCGGGGAGTAAACGTCAAGAAGGCCCTTGTCGGCATGCCCACCTGCAACATAGCCGGCTTTGATTCAGGCTACACCGGTCCGGGGGCCAAGACTGTCCTTCCATCGCGGGCCACCGTCAAGATCGATTTCAGGCTTGTCCCAGACATGGTGCCGGAAAGGCAGCTGGAACGTCTGAAGCGGCATTTAAAGAAGCACGGCTTTGGTGACATCGAAGCCAGGTTCATCCACGGCGAGGCAGCTGCCCGGACGCCCATAAGCAACCCGTTTGTAAAGCAGGTTGAGCAGGCCGCCCGCGAAGCGTTTGGCGATGCCATCGTCAGCGTATCGTCGGCTGGCACCGGGCCGATGTACTCCTTTGTCAAGGTGCTAAAGGCGCCGTGCATCTCTGTAGGAAGCACATACATGTTTGCAAGGATCCACTCACCTAACGAGTTTGCGAGAATCGACTTGTTGAACAAGTGCACCAAGTGCATGGGAGAAATCATGGAAAAGTTTGCCAAGGATTAATAACAAAGCAGAGTAAGTTAATGACGTTGAAACGCGGGCACTATTTCCTGATGGGAGGAGCAGCGGTCTTTATCATTGGAATAGTATTGACCGTTGTATATGCCCTGCCCATAGCCAAGCAGATACAGAAGGAGACATCGATCCTGCCCAGCACGGCCATCGATGCCGGCAAGTCGGCAACAGTCTCGCTTTATGTAGCAAACACCACAAGGCCGCTGTCTGTCGTGGTATCGTCTGACAAGCCCGATGTCCGGCTCAACGCGGTTCTGATCGACCCTGCCGGAAATGCAGGCCTCAACTCCACGTTCACGGAGAACCTGGCAACAGGCGCAGAGCCCACGGTTGCAGGATACTACAACCTGACCGTAACCAACATCGACGACTCGCCAACGTCTGTCAACGTGGTTCTCGGTCACATTCCGGGTGTAGGCAGGGAGAACGTGAACACCGACATATTCAGCGGCGTCATTGCAGGAGTCGGTGTGATCATTGCAGGCATCATGGTCATGATTGTCGGCGTTGTCATCGTTGTCGTCGATAGAAGGAAGAGATAGCTACTTCATGTCAAGCCCCAGTACCCCGGCGTTGCCCCAGTTTTCCTTTGATACCTCGTAAATCAGGACCCGGATGCTTTCTTCCTTCGTCTTTAGAATGCGCGCCGCCTCCTTGGTCAGGACCTGTACAAGTTCGCGTTTTTGCTCAACTGTCCTCCCCTGACTCATGGTTATCTGGATTACAGGCATGTTTTACAAAAGAGTCGCATGGTATATCAGCTTTCAAGCTCTTTTATCCGCTCAAGCGCAGGCGTGGCGTTACTCCAGAATGTCTCAAAGACTCCCTGCTGGTGAGCAACCATTTCCGGGACGTTACTGTAGACCAGTTTTTCTAGGGATTTTCCGGCGCGCAGGCCGGCAACAAACTCGGTTTCGCTTACCGAGAAACTGGCATTTATCCCGGCAAGATGGCGCAGCTCTGCAAACTTTATGATCTCCTTGCACTGGGCAAAATTTTGGGAAGTGACCTCGGTGATGTATCTTATCTGCACACCCCGATTCTTTGCGGCAATGTAGCCCTGCCTTACGCCTTCGCTCATGGAAAAGGCGGGAATCCAGGCATCCACGCAGGCGCACCAGGTTTTCTGGATGTTGGACTGGTATTTTGAGATGGCCGCAACTATGCTGTCTGAGCCCGAGATAACGACGGTGTGCTTGGCCTCCATCTTCTTTTTTTGGATTTGAGCCTTAGAAATAGGTTCTTCGTTTAATCCATGGGTACAGGCATGCCCACGAATTCAGACAGTGCGTCGGCCTCCTCACCGAACGTGGTTATCATGCACACACCCAGACCTTTCACCAGTTCCACCATGGTGGATTTTATCCCGTTTGTGGTATGCGGGTGCGATATCCGATGAATAAAGTATCCGTCTTTTAGGAGCAGTCGCAGGCGTTCTACCGAGTCGTACTGTGAACGGACGGCGGCCTCCACAAGCCGGGGTGATTTGGACCTGCTTTTACTGTGGTACGCCATGACGTGCTCCTCGTATCGAGTCGTATCAAGAAAGCAGGCGTTGCAGTTCGGACAGCAGAACCACTTCACGATTGTATATTAGATCGCCCTTTATTTAA
>JBBISN010000100.1:0-2345 GCA_037441265.1 Nitrososphaera sp.
AGGGACGGGATCACTCATCTCGCCGTTTTTGGAATGTAGCGAGAAGCAATGATGTCGTGCGCATCGATCTTGAGTCCTGCGCGTTTGACCAGGCTTCGCTACCCCTCCATGCAAGCGTTCTGGTCTGAGAACCTTATTTCATAGTTGCGGCCATAACCTTAAAGTTAATTTGTAACCCTTTTGCAACCCAAGATACTGCAGTATGACAAAGCCGCAGACAGTAACCAGACTATGCATCAAATGTCACACAAAGACCGTGCACGAAATCCGGGACAAGACCGTGGCTGGAACCAAGGTGGTGTGCACCGATTGCGGGTTTACCCAGGTAGTGACCAACGTCTAGACCCTAACCTTTATTACAAGTTGTTTCTCAAGAAATCGGCATGAAGATAAGCGAACTCAAGGCTGGGATGCGCAACGTAAGCGTTGTTGGCAAGATAGAAAGTCTGGGCCAGCCAAGAACCGTCAACCTGAAGAGCGGTGGAACCAGTACCGTCGCCGATGCAGTAATTTCTGACGAGAGTGGCAGCATAAAACTGTCGCTGTGGGGTGACGACATCAGCAAGGTTCAAGCAGGCGACAAGGTCTCGGTGGAAAACGGCTACATCAACACCTTCAAGGGCGAGAACAGCCTCAGTGTCGGCAAGTTCGGCAAGCTGAAAAAGATTTAACTGATGTACCCAGTGTCCCGGGGTTTTTGCTGTACCTCGAGAGGGGGCTTTCCCCTGCCTGACGCCATCTGCTGTTCTATCGTCTGGATCAACATTTCCGTGTCTTTTGCTCTCTTGTCAAGGTTGGTCATGTCCACCTTGACGTTTATCATGCCCAGCAAGACTTCCAGCACCGCTCTGGAAGCTTTTGCATCGACCACGTAACCAGAGGTCTCGCCAAGCAGGCACATTCCCTTCATGCCACGAAGCTTGGCAGCTCCTATGATCAGGCCGTTCATGCCGGTTATGCTGCCGCCGTCCATGGCAGAGATGTTCCTCTCTTCAAAAGTCTTGATGACTTCAGCATCCGTGGCCGTGCCAAATACACGCGGCTTTTCCACAAACACGCCGGTGATGTAGGCTGCAAGGGTGAACACCTGCTGGGCTCCAAACTTGCCAGCAAGGTCCAGAATTTTTTCCGACAGCAAATACTCTGAATCCGGAAGTGATGGCTGGGAGTCTCCGGTAAGCAGGAGCAGGCTTGAATCGCCTTCCTCCCACCAGTACACGCTGTTTTTCATCAGTTCCGCCGTGCCGTCCGGCCTTATCATGACCTGCGGCGGGAATGCACTTGAGTAAATGTCCGCAAGATGCCTGGCTTTCAATTCCTGGATCAGATGGTCAACAGCCAGCTTGCCAACAAACCCGCTTCCTGGAAAACCGCAAACAAGGAAGGGTACAGACTTTAGCTCCGGCAATTCCTTTGAATAAACCAGCTTGAATTCATGGGCTGCTGACACGATCTTTGATAGCAATTTGCTCTATAAAGGGTTTCCAAATTAAACAAAATCTCGACTCAGAGAGAGATCATTGCAGGGACTATAACCCGCAGATGAATACGCTGAAACAAAACAGTCAAACAATATCGCGCGGCATCTTTATCGATACGGCAATTGCAGAATGGGCGGTGGGGCAATCAGCAGATTCAAAATCTCTGAAGGTCTGCAGCAAATGCGGCAAGCGCGGCAAACTTTTTGAAACAAAGCTGAGGGACGGCCAGTACTGTGCTTCATGCGTCACGTCCATGGAAAAACTCGTTGGCTCGTATTACATGAAAATAATCTTTGGCAGGTAATCCGGCCAGAATAATAAAAGGATGGGAAGCCGCCTAGTGGACAGCAACCTCTACCATCTTTCTCTTCAGGATGGTTTCTTTCCAGGCGATCTCCAATCCCACGTATGTCGACACGAATCCCAGCGCCACCCAAAGGAATGATTCCAGCAGCTCCATGAGGAATTGTTCGCAGATGATGGTCATAAAACCTGCTTGTACCGTGTTGTTATCAGTTGCCTGTCAATGCTAGATTTACTACAGCGTTATGACAAATCAGCAACGTCCCTGTGACATTGTGGTAAGCCTTGGGCGGGATTCGAACCCGCGACCTCTACCTTACCAAGGTAACGCTCTACCAGGCTGAGCTACCAAGGCGCAAGCAAGAACAAAGTCTGAGGGTTTGATTAAGGTATCGAACGGTCAAGATTTAATTACAGACAGCTCCATGCTCTGTTTGCGCGCGGGGGTTGTAGAGCCTGGCCAAATTGGCTTACAATATTGGAGACGCGGGACTTAAGATCTCGAAAAATGGGTTATCCCGTCCCTCAGGGGTCCGTGGGTTCAAATCCCACCCCCCGCAC
>JBBISN010000101.1:0-2041 GCA_037441265.1 Nitrososphaera sp.
TGCCGCTGACCTGCAGCCGTTCCCTCAGGCTTTCTATCAGCAAAGACCCGCACGACGGGCATTCCTCCGTAGTTGAAATGCGGTTTATGGGGCTACGCGTTTCTTTTAGAACAGCGTTGCATCTAGAGCAAAAATACTGCAATATCTTGGATCTGGTTGCAAACCGGCTAGAGTATATGTCAGCCATTCAGATGGCAAGGCTCAGACCTGGCGATATAACCCAAGCAGTACCAAAGAGGGAGGGGGCCGCCAGCAAATCATTCAAAATAGTCCAGTTCTTCGGAATCGTCTTCTTCTTCCGTCCCGCCCGATGTTTCTGGTGCCGGCCTTCTTTCCAGGTTTGCGTTAAGCCTCTTCAGTTCGGCCAGTATCTCTCGCAGGATTGCCAGCTGCTCTTCTTCACTGATTTTCTTTTTTGATACCATGCCTTGCCTTCTAGCTGTACCTCTTTTCCAGGCCCATGTATTTTTGCAGATCTACAAACTTGTTAAAGTCCTTGAACTGGACCATCATCCTGCGGGTCTTGCTGGTGCCACCGGTCTTCTTTAGTTCGGTAAAAACCTCCCGCATGGCGTAGGTTGCGCTGTACAGGCCGGAAAGCGGAAACACGGCTATCCGGTATCCGAGCTTGAGCAGGTCCTTGGCCGGCAGGTTTGGCGTGACGCCGTCCTCTATCATGTTGGCAACCAGCGGCGCGTCTATCTCGTCGGCAACCCGCTTCAGCTCTTCGACGGTCCTTGGCGCCTCCACAAACACCACGTCGGCGCCGGCCTTTCGGTAGGCCTTGCCCCTTTCTATGGCCTCTTCAAGGCCCAGGGGGGCCCTTGCATCGGTCCGGGCAACTATGATAAAGTCCTTGCTTTTCCTTGCCTCAAGGGCTGCCTTGAGCTTTGGCAAATAGTCGTCCTTTGGTATGACGTCCTTTCCCACCATGTGGCCGCATCTTTTGGGCCAGATCTGGTCTTCAAGGAATATGCCTGCCGCGCCCATGCTTTCAAGGTCCTGCACAAGACGCCAGACGTTGAGCGGGTTGCCGTAACCCGTGTCTGCATCCACCAGCACAGGAACCTGCACTGCCCGTATTATCCGGCGCGCGTTGTCGACGGTCTCACCTGCATTGAGGAGTCCAAAATCAGGCATCCCCAAAAGCGCAGCGGAAGACCCGTAGCCGGTCTGGAACATGGCTTCAAAGCCGACCTGCTCGGCTATCCTGGCGCTCAGCGCGTCAAACACGCCGGGCAGCACTATGATCCGCTTGCTGTCTTCAAGCTGCTCTCGCAGGGAAGGGCGTTTCTGGTCTTTCATCTGCAAAAATGCATGTGCCAAATATTATTATACATTGCCTGCTGGAGTCTGTATCTCTGGCTCGCAGATTCTATTTGCTCAGTTCTACCTTATTCTGACTGTACATTACCAGCCATTTGTCATTCACTATGTACCTGTAGTCATTTTCCTTAAAATTAAAAAGCATCTTTGTCCCATCCACTTTATAGATAACCAGTCTGCACGGGGATTTTGTAAGCCTCAGCACCTGGTTGGCAGTCGGCTCCCAGACTCATATTGGGTCCCATTCCAGAAACAGAACGTTGTCCAGGTTGCACTGAACGAGTTTGTATCCTTTCGGGCAAGCCACGCCGGTCTGTTCCACTGCTCTTGAGATTAAAAGTCCTTTTTCACGTAATTCGGACATATTTACCGATTCCATGGAAAAGGCTACCTGTGGCTCGCATTTAAGAATTTGAAGTAGTTCTTTAGGATACATGTAATTCTTGTATCACTAGCGATCAAATTGCTTAAGTATTGTTTACGCTGGTTAGCAGGTAAAAAGAATCACTGGGCCGGCTGCTCTGTCGGACTCATTTCAATTGAACCGTCAGGCAGTTTGACAACGTCCAGCCCGCATTTCCTGCATGTGTAGTACTTTGTCGGCGGATCGTGGAGGACTGAGCCGTTTAACCACACCATCACTGCGCCGCAGGCAGGACAATTCATCATGCTACAATATCGCTTTGAAACTGTTAATATGTTTTATTGTTTGCAA
>JBBISN010000102.1:0-41937 GCA_037441265.1 Nitrososphaera sp.
AAAGTACCTCTTCAAAAGGCCCAAAAGTGTGTCTAAAAGAAGGGGTCCAGATCAATCTTGTACCCTGGCAGCCCTGTCGCGAACGTAGACAGAGTTCGGGTCATACTCCCAGTGCGAGAACCTCTCTACTACTGCAAAGCCCAGCACCTGCCTGTCCGGGCCGGCCTCTATGCGCACTGCCTGACCCGGGGGATAGTAGCCGCTGCCAGCGCCTCCCGTGACAGTGAGCCTGGTCTGGCGCTCGAATATGCCGGTAAATCCGGCATCACTTTCGCGCGTACTCCTGTAAGCATAGTTCACGCCGCTGTTTTCCTCTTCAGACGCAGCGCCGAAACTGAGCGACGGCTTTGAAGCAAGCGGCCGTACCTCAAGCGTGTAGGGGGTCACCCCATCAACTTTGCCCCCGTTGCCGTCTACAGTCTGATACTCTATCGTAAACGGCGCCAAAACTGGGTTTCCTTTTCCATCACGGGCATCGATCATCAGGTTGACGTACTTTTTCGCTGGCAGTACTCGCTCGACCGTGGTCGTGGTCCACCCGGGTTTCGACGCGGTAATCGTCACCTTCTTGTCGCCTTCCGGGCCTGAAGGGTAAAGCGTGACAACATCGCCGGACGCCGTACCCCTCACATCCCCCGCGACGCTGACCTTTGCGCCCGGCACGCTGGCCAGTACGGTTATGTTGTACGGCCTGTCCAGCTTGAGGAGTTGCGGCCACTCGACGCTCAGCTCTATCGCGTTCATGACCACTGACACGGTGGCCCTTGCAACATATCGAGAATGTATGAACACACTTTCTATCTCCTGCACCTCGCCGGCCTTGCCAGGGTCTGCGCGGCCAAGCTCGTACATCGGGTCCACCCTTTGCAGCAGGACGCCGCCCTTTACAATGTGGGCGGCAAAGACAAAGCCTTCGGCAGGGTAGACGATGGGCGGGAAGTCTACCTGCAGTTTCTGGGATTCAGACGGCAGCACGGCGCCTTCGATTGAAGAGGAGGGAAAGGCCGCTACCGAAACGCCACCGTTCTCCCTGGCATAACCTCTCAGAGTACCGTTGACAAGGTAGCCTGCAAGGCCTACGCCGGTCCACGGGTGGATAACCTCGGTGAGCTCTCCATTCAGCTCTGCAGGCCCCACCGGCTCGCTCAACTGTACGTCAAAAGAAGACATGGCGGCGTGCGACGACCCTATCCCTACCGGGACGCTCTTGAGAACGGTTGACGGCACTCCGCCCCTTATCGCGTCGCTCCCTCTACCCGAATCGCCCCTCATGAGGCCATTGAAAAAGTTCCACTCTATTTCTGCCGCCCCGTTTGCCGACATCTGGTACCGGACGCCGGGGATGACAATCGGCAGCACTTTGGAGAAGGTCGTTGGGGCAGAGGACGTACCTCCTGTTCCTGTGGCGGTATAATTTGCCGAAAGGGTTGCGTAGTGGCCGACGAGTCCCAGGACAGGCCCGTCAGTCACCGTGGACGAGATGGCCTTTTCCGACGCATAAGAGGAGAGCGAAGTGCTGTTAATCGCAAACTGCGACGTGCCGGTGCTCTGCGCGATGTACTTGCTGGCAAGTCCCTGCAGGTCGGCTGCAGAGGCAAGATATCGCACCGGAGGGACGGTGGAGATTTCTACAATGCCGCCGCCAATGCCCGTGACCTGCACGCCCACCTGCGAGCGCCCTTCGCCATGCCCACGTACAGGTACTGCACAAGGAAGCCTGCAGATGCTTCTCTCCTTTTCAACCTCGACGACGTCCGGGTCTGACGAAGTGGCGACGACTTCAAAGTCTCCCCTGACTGGCTTGCCGCCGCGCTCGGCATCCGCAAGCACCCAGCTCCCCTGGTAACCCCATTCCGGCGACCAGGCAGGGATTATCGAGAGCGCGGCAACGTTGACTGTAATCGCAGGATTGACTGGCACCCTCGTTACGGTGATGGCCTCGCCTGGCCGGCCGAACACGGAAATCCTGTTGGGGCCGTTTACGAGGGGGATGTCAACTACTCCGTAGCCCGACTTGCTGTCAATCGTAACGTTTGCAGTCCCGGCGGGCTATGCAAGTGTCGCGCTGGTGTTGGCGGCATCGAGCGAATAATCGCTCCCTGCAGCCCGCTCTGTCATGGCCACCACGCGGGCAAACGAAAGGCTGGTGCTGTTGAACGCAAGCAGGCGGACGACCTTGCTTCCTGCGGCTTCCTTATCGTGGAGGACCGTGCTGGCTTCCCCGAACATCCCTTCCATCACGACAGATACAGTTGCGGTCGACGATTCCGGAGCCGCCGCAGGGCTCCGAACCTCGATGTCAAATACTCCATGGTGCATGCCAGGCTCGACAGTGACTCGGTCCGGAACGACCACGTCCGGGCTGCTTGAGACCAGCATGACTTCACGGGAGTAATCTGCGACATCGGTCACAATCACCACACCCCTGTATTTCTCCCCTGAGAGCATCAGTGGTGGGATCCATACTGTAAGGCCTTCACTCTGCACTTCTGCCGCTACAGTCCCGGACAACAGAGGCAAAGCCAGCGACGAAGCGGCCAGAGCAAGCGCAAATGCAAACTTTGGGAAGGTGGACCTTGACATCACCAAGCAAGCCCTCCTGCTCTTAAAAGACCGGGCAGGGTTTGCGTGCAGGATGAACGAGACCGCTGCCAATCCAACGCGGAACGCAAACCCAAACGAAGGCCTGCGCGAACTGTCAAAGTACAAAGTAGGTGAGGCGCAGGTTACAATTTACGGCGACTACTGCAGAGGGATAGGGCGTTACGTGGTAAAAGAGCCGGAACTCTCGGAGCACGGAAAGGTCGTCTATGCCATGCTGATGAAGGAGCTCCAGTCGTCGCCTTCTGTCGGCGATGTCATGACCATCGAGCGCCTCAAAAAGGAGGTCTACGCCGCGGCGCAGGCTCTCGAGATCGAGCAGGCAGTTGAAAACGAGAGCAACGCCATCATGTACAGGTATTCCCGAGAGGTGCTCGGCTGGGGCAGGGCTGACGTACTTTTCAACGACCCTGACCTCGAGGAGATAACACTGCCCCGCCCGCAGGAAAGCATCTTTGTGATACACCGCAGGTTTTCCGAGTTCAACTACATGGAGACCAGCATCCGGTTTGACAGCGTGGAAGAGGCTGACCGGTTCGTGCACAGGATGATGCACAGGGTAAACAGGTCGCCTTCAGTTGCAAACCCCATCATGGACGGCACCAACGAGAGGGGCGACAGGTACGCGGTGTTTCTGGGCGAGGAGGCCTCCCGTGGCTCGACTTTTTCAGTAAGAAAGGTCTCGCAGACCGCGCGCAGCCTTGACCAGCTTGTCGACGGGAACATGCTCCCGAGGGAGGCCGCAGATTACCTCGCATCCATCCTGAGGGCAAAGGGCGTGGTGTTTGTTGTGGGTCCCACCGGCACGGGCAAGACCACGCTTTTAAACGCGCTTGTCAACGAGCTGCCCTCAAACTGGAAGTACATCACAATTGAAGAGACGCCAGAGGTACAGCTCAGGCACAGGCTGTGGGTCTCCACGTTCACGCGCTTTTCGCAGCAGGCCGCATACCTCGTCAGCATCATGGACCTTGTCAGGGCCGCCCTGCGCCACAGGCCGGACATACTGATAGTGGGAGAATCCCGGGGCGAGGAGGTGCGCGAGATGTTCCAGGCTGCTGCCACCGGACACGGCCTGATAAGCACGTTTCATGCGACTGACACTGAAGCGATGCTCAGCCGGATGACCGGCGAGCCCCTGAGCGTCAAAGAGTCCTTCATCCAGTTGATATGGGCCGTTGTCGTGGTGAGAAATATCGTAGGTCCGGATGGCTCGCTCCAAAGGCGCGTCATTCTCATCGACGAGATGGTGAGGGACGCCGGCTCGTACAGGATAGAGAACGTCTTTTCATACGACTTTGCAAACGACCGGCTGGCATCACAGGTCAAAGGAGGCGCAATGGAGAGCACCCGGGCCCGAGAAGCAGGGCGGGTAGTGCTCAGTAAAGGGGTTGAGATGAACAGTGGCAGCAGGCGGGTTTGACATCCGCAAATCCTTTTCAGAGTTGAAGCAGCAGCTCAGGCACGACATCCGGGAGCTGGCAGGTAGCCGTATTGAAGACTCTGAAGAAGAGAAAGGATGGGAAAAGCGGGAGGTGCAGAAAGATGTCAGTGCCATCAGCCGCGATTACCTGGAGAACGGCACCCATCAGAAAGGTCTGCTCTTGGACACACGCCGATGGAGAACGCGCTTAGCGAGGGCAGTCGCTATCTCTGCTGTGACAATATACGCGTGGATGTTTGCCGCGCACCCTGCCGCCTTCGCCGGGTTTGGCGTCGCACTTTTTGACCTGTTTGTAGGGCTTGGCTCCCTGTCCGTACTGGCAAGGCGGTTCATCGCAGAGTTGACAAGCGGGAGGAAAAGTGCTGGCGTCAGCAGCGTGCGCGCCGTCCCGTCGTGGATCGAAAGGACGCAGGCGTACAGGTGGGCCAGAAGAGAGTTCCAGGAGCGGCTGCGCCTGGCGGCCTCAGGCGTGGCACTTTCCGGGTCCTCAACCACACGGGCCCGCAAGTACCTCAACGCCTTGTTTGCGAGTGCCCCTGCCATAGTGATGGCAGCCGGGCTTGCGTCTGCAACCGTCCATCCGTATTTCATCCTCCTTGCAGTGGTGCCGGGGATAATCATCGCGGTGCCGTTTCTGTCGCTGAAATTAAAGCGCGCAGAGAGGAAGGAGCTGGACGACGAGCTCCCGTTCTTTTTGATACTGGCCGAGATGTTTGCGCTGGTTGAAAAGCCCCTTATCCACGCGTTTGAGGCCCTGGCCAGAAAAGACCTGCTGCCCAAGGTGCGCAGAGAAGCCGAGATAGCCAGACGCGACGTGAACGCCTTTGGCTACACGCCGGAGCTGGCAATCGATGGCCTGGCAAAGAGCCATCCAAATGCAGAGTTCCGCACGTTGCTGCATGGCTATCTGGGTTCAGTCTCCCTCGGCCAGAGCCCCGCCCAGTACTTTCAGAACAAGGCAGAGACGTACCTTGCGCGCCTTGAGTCAAGATATGAGAGGTTCAGGGAGAACGCAGGCACCGCAGGCGAGGTGATGCTCATTGCGCTCATGATAGTGCCCATAACAGGCCTGATGTACGGCGCGTCCGGCGGCGTTCCGGACGTCGTCCTTGTCATGACCATCCCGCTCATGGCAGTTGGGGTGTTCTTCATGCTGGACAGGGCCCAAGTGAAGGGGCCGCAGGGCAGGGCGAGGTCTCGACTGCAAATCCTGCCGGTGGCCGCAGGGGCGGCCGCCGCGGTGATCTCACTGGCGCTCTTGCAGAGCGATCTTGTGACTGCCTTGTTGTTGTCCGTAGCTGCCTTTGCAATACCGCACGGGATCGTGGTGCGGCGCAGGATAAGGCACGAGGATACGCTGCTGTCAGAACTCGCAGAGTTTGTCAGGGCCGTCGCAGAGGGGATGAAGACCGGCCTTGACGTCACGTCTGCCATACGCCACACCGGGGTGGACCGGTTCCGTTCGCTGAGGCCGCACGTGAAGCGGATGAAATATGGGATAGCGACCGGCGGGACGCTTGAAAGCTCGTCTGTGTTGGCAGGTTCCGGTTTTTACATCAGGTATGTAATGTTCATCATGTCCGTCCTGGCCGCAAGCGGGGCCGCGAGTTACGCTATGCTGGACAGGCTTGCCGAGTACCTGGGGAGGGTCAGGGAGCAGTCTGCGAAGGTGAAAAAGTCAGTGGCAGTCTATGGCTTTCTGATAATAGCGTCGCCTCTCTTTATGATGTTCACCGTACATGCCATGGAGTCCATATCCTCGTTTACAAGTTCAGGTGTGCCGGTGGGAGGTTCCGGGCTGAGCATCCCCGCCATGCAAATGTCGAGCAACCCTGTAACAATAAAGATGATGCTCCTGCTGACAACGCTGTGCGCAGGCGCGCTCGGCGGCAAGGTTTCAAACCAGACCTTGATGGACACCCTGCCGCTTGGCATGGCGTGTATCATCGCCCTTGTTTCACCCACTTTGCTTTCCATCATGTGGCCAGTGGCATCGCCATTGCCAGTGGTTCCGGGAGGACAGTAGCTACGTTTACGCGCAGGCACGTTCGGCCTTTTTAAGCACACCCGGCCTTGCATCGCATGGGAGACAAACAGTCCTCTACAAAGACAACAAACCAAAAGAAAGAGTACAGGGCAATCGCCGGAGGCGTCACGACGATAATGCTGATAGCGCTTGCAGTCGTGGCAGGAGGGGCGGCAGCGGCAGTGTTTGCTGGCAGCGCGAGCAGCTCGCAGGCCGGAGTCAAGGCCATCGTCGAGAACGCCGAAGTCGTCAGGAACGGTCCAAGCGGCATGGGCATGTGGGCAGTCACGGTAAAGAACGTAGGCACTGCGCACATCACGTCAGCAACCATCGCACTCACAGACGTACCGCTTTCGACTATCACCATCAACGACATGGCTCCGGGCCATACCAAGTCAGGCTCCGTGAATTTCGGCAGCGGTCTTGGAGCTCCGGGCACTACGTACAGGGCCACTGCGACGTACACCGGGGTAGGAGGTGCTACAGCGACAGAGACTTTTATCGTCACAGTCGGGGGAGTATAATCTCCTCTCCCCCTTCCCCTTTTTCTAAATGAGTGGCGTTTTACGTCGACGTGCAACCGCCCGGGCGTATGTTTATTAACTTTGGTCATTATACTTTATGTCAAGGTGGTGAGTATGACGACCGCCAATACATCACAAAATATAAGGAAAGGCCTGTCCGGGAACGAGAGCCTGCTACTCTCCTCGCTGGCCGGAAAGGGCAAGAAGATATTCGGCCTAAAGGACATAGTTGCGGAGCTGGGATGCTCCTATGCCTATGCCAAGGACATGGCCAGAAACCTTGCCAAAAAGAAATGGGTCGTGAACCTGCGGCGAGGGGCGTACCTCATAGTACCCCTTAGCGCCGGCGTCGAAGCAAAGTACACAGAGCACGAGTTCGTAGTAGGCTCGCACCTTGTGGAGCCTTACTACATAGCGTACTGGAGCGCCCTCAACTTTTACAACCTGACGGAACAGACGCCTTTCACGGTTTTCATAGCGACTCCAAAGAGGGCAAAGAACAGGACCATACTGGACGTGCGGTACAGTTTCGTTACGCTCAACAGGAAAAAGTTCTTTGGGTTTTCACCTGCATCCATAGGGTCGGACAGGGTGAACATATCTGACAGGGAAAAGACGCTTGCCGACGCGCTGGACCACCCGGAATACTGCGGAGGGATATCCGAAGTGGCAAAGTGCGTCTGGAATGCAAAGGATGACGCGTCTTTTGAAAAAATAGTCAGATATGCAAAGAGGATGGGCAACTCTGCCATAATCAAGAGGCTCGGCTTTCTTGCAGAGGCCCTTGAAATAGGCCTGAAGGAAGATACCGTGCAGGACATGAGAAAACATATAGCTCCGGGTATGTCTCCTCTCGACCCGACTGTCAGCCACAAGGGCAGCTACAGCACCCGGTGGAACCTTCTTGTCAACGTCGAAAAAGACGCGCTTGCAAGGTGGAGGCACGAGTATTGAAAGATGCTGGCTTTGAAAGGTGACAAGAATTCCAAGCTTTTGTCGTAATCGACCATATTGTGAATCTGTAAGGGGCTTTAAGGGGTTACCAAGGGGTACGCAAGCGCGCTACAAGCGTTTCAAAGTGGTTTTATGCGCCTCTGAAGCAAGGTTTATCTAACATATTGATCCAGAGTAGCACGTCAATAACATGGCAAGCGATGGTATCAGGGTTCCGGTTCTGGAGGGCAAGGATGCCAAAGAGTTTCTGGAATACATGTCCAGACCTCTTTCTAGCGAAGAGAAGGAATCCTTAAGTGATGCCCACAAGTTCTACAACAAGCACTGCAAGGTTTGATAGACCCTGACAAGCTGGACTTTTCGCGTTTCTCTCCCAGTGATGATTATTCTGGCATGGACTTTACCGAAGACGATGGTACCGACCCGTTAGGCGTGGACCAGTTCATCCGTACCAAGGCCAGGATATACGATTCAAGCGACCTGAGCAGGGTGTACACGGTGAGATACAAGGGCGAGATAGTCGGGTTCTTTGCAGTTTCAATGTCGGCGATAGAGATCAAAAAGCTTGCTCCTGCAGATGTGGTGGACGGAGCAAGCACAAAGTATTACCCTACACTCCTTCTAGGGCAGATGGGCGTAGACAAGAAGAACAGAGGAAGAAAAATTGGTTACTGGATTTGCATGTATTGCATGGGTCTTGCCATAGAGATCAACCCGAAGGTCGCATGCACGGCTGTGTGTTTGGAGACCAACAAAATAGACTATTACGCAAAATGCGGGTTCAGCTATTCTGGAAGAGAAAAGGGTAAGGCCAAGGTTTGGATGTACAGAAGAATTTCTCAAATTGCTTGAATGTGCATCTGTACCACCCACCTCGCATCTGTTAGTAGAAGGCATCACCCAGCCACGACGCATACTTTCTGAACATCATGCCGGCAACCACCGCGCCGGCCGCGCCAAAGATTGCGAGGATGACGTTCTGACCGTTGTTTTCTGAAAGCACGGCCGGCGGCCGGGCTATAGAACTGTCCGGTTTCACAGGCGCGGCCACGATAGCCGTAGCCTTGCCGCCCCATTCATTGGTGGCCACGATCGCGGCCGCGCTTGGAATGTCAAGAGTGCACCTATCAAAACAGGCTTCTGATACGGCAACGCCATTCACCTGCAAGCTGGCTATCGCGCCAAAGTTGGCAGGCCTTTTCACGGTAACAGCGGCTCCCATACGTTCCACTTCAAGCGCGTTATTCTGGCCTATGTTGGCTATGATCTCTGCGTCCCTGTCATGTGCATAGAGAACAAGGTCATATGTCCGGACCTTGCCTGTGCCAGAGACTGACACCTGCAACTGGATTGAGGATGGAGAGCCAAGGGCGATGTCGGGCGGCAGGGTCGCAATCCCACCAGGATGGAGGTTATTGTAGATCTTCGGAATCAGCAGGCCGGTCATGTTGGTGCGCATTTCTACCACGCCGGCGCCTCTTTCCCGGGAAGTGGGAGAGCAAGGATACGCGTCTGACAGAGCCATCTCTGAAAACGTCGAGTCTCCTGTAACATAGAGGGCATGCTTGTCATAGTATTCGCATATCGTGGTTGTCGCGATGTCAGCCGGCCTGACTTCAAGCCGGACGGTCCTCCCCGCGGCTATGGCGTTGCCGTCAAGAACCTTTGCAGTTACCGTGTTTGCAAAATAAGTGTCGGGGTACGAGTAAATCGTTTCGAAGAGCTTTACCAGTCCTCTGCCCGCAAAATCCTTGGAGTAGAATGCCGGAGTGGCAGTCACGTTCTGAAGCTGTGTAAACGATAAAGGATCGTACCCTGACATCTCCATTGCAATTTTGGCGTAGCCGGCGCGCTCTATCATGGCGTGCCTGCCCGGCCTGGTCTCTGTAACCGTCGTAGGACCCGGCGTGGAATCACCCTGAAAGTCAGGAGTATAAAGCCAAGTCAAATCTGCCTGCTTTGTAATGTCGGTCGCGTTTGTGCCGGCTACAAGGGCACTGACCTGATTCGTGTACAGGTTGAGTTTAGCCCTGCGCAGCGGCTTTGTAGTACCGTCTGTGTCTGACGATCCCAAGTAGTGCAACCCTATCACCAAATTCTTTTCATAAGACCTGTCCCCTCCGTCCTTGAGGTTGAGGTATGGATACGTGGTGGCAAATACGGGACTGTAGTCTACGATTGAAACCGTGTGCGTATATGTGGTTCCCATCCCGGTGTACACGCCTGCATTCTTGAGCCTGACGTCAAACCGGAATTCTTTTTGCCCAAGCCCCTGCGGCGCGGTAGCATTTGCAACGGAAATGCCGGTTGCGTATTCGAAATTAGCGCGGTACTCTGACGTGGCTGCAGTTGCAGGAACCACAAGCGCGCACGA
Organism: Nitrososphaera sp.; assembly: GCA_037441265.1. Classification (GTDB taxonomy): domain Archaea; phylum Thermoproteota; class Nitrososphaeria; order Nitrososphaerales; family Nitrososphaeraceae; genus Nitrososphaera. The sequence goes on from JBBISN010000102.1 coordinate 9,924, forward strand.
CTCCTGCAGGCAGTCAAGGTCTGCAATCCGGGGGTACGGATGGGTTCTCGTAACTTCTGGCTCTATGACTCCCCTGCGCGCGTCTTTGAACCTGTAGTCGACCTGGTACATGAGGGCGACAGCGTCGTTTACGTAGTAGGTGTCGTCGGCGTTGCGCATCAGGTAGCCGTCAGCATCTGTGACGTTTGCCGGAACCACCCTGACGGTTATCATGGGGTTAACCACAAAGATTGACAGGGCAGTGCTTGCAGAGCCGCTGCCTCCAGGTCCTGTACCAACCGCAGAAGCCCTGACCACGTACGAGCCCGGGATGGCAAAGGGGGAAACATCAACCCTGGTATTCGTGCAATTGGGGCAGGCGATGCTGACGCCAGAGTCGCCCGATACAGAGGTTCTCACGCTTGTGCAGTGCTGCGAGCTGACGGTAAGCGAGACGGAGAAGGCGTCGCCGGGATAGTACGAGCCGTCCGGGTTGTTGCGAGGCAAGCCTGCATATGTGATCGGTGAGGAGTTCATGCCTACTGAGACTGTGCATGGTGGAGGTGGTGGAGGACTTCCACCGCCCTCTTTGACGATAACCTGTCCTCGCTTGCTGCCACCTATCCCGAGGTTGCCGCTTATTCCGCCACTGGCTCCTTCAGCCGGGAGCTCGGTTGGTAGAAACGTCGCGAGCATGAATGCGGATAGTGTTGCTACTAGGACCCATTTCGATACCCTTCCTCCTGACTGCGCCATGTCGAAAACAAACGCCGGTGTTGTCTTTTAAGCCGGAAAGCGCTTGCGATTGCGATGTTCCCGTTTTTTGACAGGCTCAGGCGAAAGAAGAGCGGGTCCGAAACAGAGGAAGGGGCAGACGAGGAAGTGATTTCTGAGATAAGGGCAGAGATAGAGGGAGCTGAAAGGGAGATAGACGACGAGATCGACGCCGAGGCTGCCAGGGTGGCGATGAAGGTGAAGAACGGCCTAGGTCCAGGGGTGGAGCTGATACACATAGGCGATGAGACGGATACACGCGAGAAAGACAGACAGCCCCTTGACATCCTTGGATACAGCAACGACGGGACAAAGGCGTACGGCATCTACTCTAAAGACAGGATACACATCGCGCTCTTTGGAGAAACCGGCTCGGGCAAGACAGTCACAATCGGCCAGCTTGTCTACCAGAACATAATGCGAAATGAAGGCTTTATGATAATAGACCCGCACGGCGACCTGGCTAGAGAAGCACTTGCAGCAATCCCGGAGCGTCTGAAGGACAGGGTGATATACATAAGCGCGATGAACCCGCAGTGGTTTGGCAGGCAGATCAAGATAAACCCGCTAGAGTGCAAGGACCCAAAGGACCGCCACATAGTGGCCATGACCTTTGTAAACGCGCTCAAGAACATGTACTACAAGAGCTGGGGAGACAGGCTTGAGGCTATCTTGAGAAACGGCGCAAACGCCCTGGTGGAGATGGAAGGCGCAACGCTGTGGGACCTATCGCGCCTGATATCGTCGCCAAAGTACCTTGCTCAGGTCATCAGGACCATCAGCAGCCCAAGCACCGTCAACTTTTTGCAAAACATCCTTCCGTCATACAAGAAGGATGCCGGCACTGCTGCCTACAACAAGATAGACAAGATACTGACCACCCCACTGGTGGCGTCACTTTTTGACACGCAAAAGTCCAGCTTTGACATGGGCAAGGCCATGAACGGGGACATGTTTGTCATTGTGGATTTGTCGTCGGGCATGTCTGACGACATTGCAGACTTTGTGGGGTCCATACTGCTGAACACCGTGTACGTAGAGGCTATGCGGCGGGTGGACATTGAAAGGGAAGAGCGAACGCCGTTCTACCTGTACGTGGACGAGGCGCACCGGTTCTCGCCGGCGGAGCTCCAGAGCCTGCTGACAACAGTGAGAAAGTTCAATGTCAAGGTGACCCTTGCAAGCCAGACGATAAACAACTTTCCAGTCGACATCCAAAGGTCGTTTGGCGCGCTGTGCAAGACTGTGATCCTCTTCAAGTCAGACGTTGCCACTGCCAAGATGTTTGAGACGGTGATGCCTCTTACGCCGGACGAACTGACGTCGCTTTCATTGAACACCTTTGCTTTCTACAGCCAGGCACAGCCTCCTATAACGGGGGTGGCAACCACAAAACTGGTACTTTCAAAGAATGCTGCAGTGGATGACTGGAAATCTAGGGCATATCACAGTGTAATGCGCTTTGGTTCAGACGTCAACCTGAACAAGTACATGCCTGCAAAGAAAAAGGGATACGTTCCAGACTGGCTGCCGCTTGACATCAAGATTGTCTATTTGCTTCGAACACGGAGGATGACGAAGGAGGAGATCTATAGCGAGCTTGTCAGGAGGTACGGCGAGCAGAATGTAGACCCTGAAGCCATGGACAAGAGCATAGAGGCGCTGCGTCTGGACCACGTAGTCAACAAGAGGTACGACCTGCACGAAGGAACAGAGAAGGAAGTTCTTGACCTTGACTACAGCGCCTACCACCGCTTCTTTGACACAAAGATGATGGGTGCCAGGACTGGCAAGGAAAAACACAAGGCGGCCATAATTTACCTCGCAGAGACTTTCTGGAACAACCTCACTTACTGCAAGATAGACCTTGGCGACGCGCACGAGCAGCTTGCCGATATCGTGGCCATAAACGAGGTGCAGTGGGCAGACTCGGATGGCAAGAAAAGGTACGACCTGCAGGCGTGGGGAGACGCCACTGCAATAGAGATAGAGACGGACCCATTGCACCGCGAAGAGCAGGTTGTCATCAACTACAGAAAGAACGTGGAGCAGGGATTCGGCGTGCACTACATCGTTTTTGATCAGAAGGACAAGGAAACGATACGGCGGTTCCTCACAGAGAAGAGGGGGATTGCAGAGGATGCGTACCAGGTGACCATCATGGACCTGTCAGAAGTCGAGCGCTTTAGAAAAGAGAAGTTGGGCGGCTCTGCCGCAGAGGCAGAAACGATATCGGGAACCGGAGGCATCATGCCAGCGGAGATGAGGGTCATACTAGCCATGAGAAATGAAGCTAAGAAAGTGAAGGGAAATGAAAGTGTCCATGTGGGACCAGCGCAGGCATCGATGCCACTACAAAATGAAGTTCCTGCAGACGAAATTACCAGCGGTAACAAAGCCCGAGAAGATGAAATAGTGACGCGCATTAGCACTGCAGCAAATCATGACGAGCTGGTAAGCATAGTGCGCGAGATGCACCCTGACATGCAGGGGTTTGAGAAGGTCCGGGAGGTCCTTGAGAGAAGGGGCTACAAGTTGCTGCAGACCAGGAAGGGACATTACCTGCCGGTGAAATAGCTACGCACAGGCCTGTTCCGGTAAATCTGGTCGCTAGTTCTCTTCGCCGCCTTGATATGTGCCGCTTCCAAAAATCCTCAGCGCATTCTTTCCCTGCTCCGTCAGCAGCACATTACTCCTTCTTCCCCTAGTTCTTACCTCGACGAAATGCCAATGCGACTCCATAGGATCCAGTATGGCCCGCAACCTGCTGTGAGGTGCGCTCCGCGGCTGCGACGGCAGATACACCGGAATCATCTTCACCTCGGGAGACTGAAGCTCTTCTATGAGTTCTTTCTTGCTCATCTTACCCCCCGCTTTGTCCAGGAAGCCCAACACCTGAAGCGATTCAGGAGATGGCATGTTTATCTGGTACACAGGAAGAAAATCAATTCCTGTCACCTTGCGCTTGTCTGTTCCTGCAGTCGGACCGCCTTCTTCATAGTCAAGTTTGGCATAGTATGGCGTACCTCCCCAGAGCATGCATGCAAGCATCCCTGCCATAGAAAGTATCTTGCTTCCAGTGGAGACGTTGACGTAGATGTGATGTCTTCTTTCAGAACCAAAAATGTCCCGGTATTTTTCGAGGCATGAGAAGAGATCCCAGATATTCGCATACACACGCTTGATTTCGATAGAAGGGTGCTTGGCAAGGGCCGCCTCGACCTTGTCTACAATTTCAGTGGCAGGATCTTGTTTTGAACGTGAAACAAGATAGGCCTTGTCGGCTCGCTGCTCAATTAGAGGCGCGGCTACGCGTTGAACAGGGTCAAAGCCTACGGGGGCAACATGGATCCTGAGATTGCTTGTCACAAGGACAAAAAAATATTATTCACTATATTAAGCTTATTCACGCTATTAACATGAATGGCAATAAATAATTTTTTCCCACATCACAAGGCATGGAATCAAGACAAAAAAACGCAGTCCTCCTGGACTGTTGCACGGTAATAGGCGCCCTCGACGGGCGGCCAAACGCAGTGGCGTTCAAGGAAAGGCTGAGCAAGCGCAAAGACGTGGCCCTTCTGGTACCTGACCTGGTAATATCAGAGGTCGCGAGGGTCGCCAGAATTTCTAAAGAAGCGGCCGAGCAGGCCGTCAGGTCATTTGCACACGGAAGCGAGATTGTTCGCCTAGAAGACGACGAGGCTCTGGTAGATGCGGTCGCCCTGACTGTGCGCTATGACTACTGTCACTACCCTGACAGCATCTACCTTGTCCATTGCCGGAACACCGGCGCAGTACTTCTGACATATGACAGAAAGCTGAAAGAAGTGGCCAGGATGGAAGGCATAATGGCATGCTCGCCTGACAACTTCAGGTTCTATCAGTGATGCATCATGATGTCAGAGCAAGAAGTTGTAATTGAAGAGTCACAGGCGGACTATGAGTGTCCAAGCTGTCACACGTTGCTGACCATCTACTATGACGAAAAGGCGAGGTACGTATGCGAGAACTGCGATGAGGAACTGAGCCGCTTCGACCTCAACATGGAAGACGGCGACAACAATATTAGCACTGGATTCAGTGATCGATCTAGCAGGAGATTGTTCTAATATGGCACAGGCGACGACTGGTATTTCTCTAAATGAAGATCAGCGTTTAGCGGTCACGGCAAGCCCGGACCGCGCCCTTCTGGTAGTCGCCGGTCCTGGTAGCGGCAAAACCCGCGTCATCATAGAACGGGTAATTCACCTTGTGAAGAAAGGCGTCAAGCCGTCGGAAATCCTCTGCCTGACCTTCTCCGAAAAGGCGGCCGAGGAGATGAAGCAGCGGTTGGAAAAGAGGATGGACATGACTGAGATGGGCATAAGCACCTTCCATTCGTTTGCAAAGGAGGTCTTGGAGGACAATGTGCTCGACTCCGGCGTGGGAGTTTCTTCGGGCGTGATCACAAAGTCCGCCGCCCTCGTCTGGGGACTGAAGAACATCGACAACTTCAACCTGCAGCACCTCGAGATAGGCAACAACGCCGTGGACCTCGTCCGCTCGACAATCGAGGGCATAAGCACGTTCAAGGACGAGCTCATTTCGCCGCAGGAGCTGGAGCAGTACGTCAAGAACAAGCTGGAGCGGGAGATATCCGACAAGGAGAGGGACTTTGCCCAAAAGCTCTCCGACCTGTGCAGGGTCTACTACAAGTATCAGGAATTCCAGAGGGGCAAGGCGGTCATAGACTTTGACGACATGGTCCTCCTGACTATAGACCTCTTCAGGAAGAAGCCGAACGTGCTAGCCAAGTACCAGAAGAAGTACAAACACATCTTGGTGGACGAGTTCCAGGACAACAACTACGCGCAGCTCGAGCTGGTGAAGATCTTGGCCAAGGCCGGAAACGTGACCGTGGTAGGAGACGACGACCAGAGCATCTACAGATTCCAGGGCGCCTACCTGACGAACTTTCAGGACTTCAAGGACCACTTTCCAAGCACGACAGTGGTGGTGCTGAGCCAGAACTACCGCAGCACCAAGAACATCGTCAAGGTGGCAGGCCAGCTGCTGTCCGGGGTGCAGAAGAGGCAGCCAAAGGATCTGTTCTCAGAAAACGAGGACGGCGACAAAGTGGTCGTCGCGGGCTGTTCCACGGAAGCGGCCGAGGTCGAGTTCGTCGTCGGCAAGATCAGGGAGCTGCTGGGCAAGCCACTGAAGAGGAGGGACGGGACCGAGTCACCCGCGACTTACAGGGACTTCGTGATACTGTCGAGGAAGAAGATGGAGGGAAGAAAGTTCTCCAAGGCGCTGAAGGCCTACGGCATACCTTCGGTCTACGTGGGCGAGGCCAACATCTTTGCCGCGCCCATAGTCCGCGACCTCATGGCGTACCTGAAGGTGGCCAGTTGCCCAACGACGGCCGGCGTAGAGATAACCCGGCTGATGAAGGGCCACGGCATAACCGAGCAGAACATCGCCAGGATAAACCACGCGGCCAGGAAGAAGGCAAGAGAAGACCCCACAGACATGGACTTCGTCCTAGAAACGCTTGCCGCGTGCGACCTGCCCGGTGTGACGCAGAAGGACGAGTGTGCCGAGCTTGCGGAGCAGATCAAAAAGATATGCGAGCTCGAATCAAAGGCCACGATAAGCGAGTTCGTACACAAGGTGATGATGTCTGTGTCAGACCTCTACAAGCGGACCGTGCTGTCAGACTCGCCGGAAAACAGGCGCAACAGGCTTCTGCTCAACGAGCTTTACAGGATAGCGCTGGAGTACGAGTCTCTCAACCCGCACGGGACACTGGACGACTTTCTGAAGTACCTCAGCCTCATGGGCCAGTTCGACATCGAGCTGGCAGAGGGCAACGAGACGGACGACGTAGTGCAGGTGACGACGATACACCAGAGCAAGGGAAGGGAGTTCCCGATAGTTTTCGTGGTCGATGTCGCGGCCAACAGGCTTCCGCTGCGCTACCAGTCAAAGGAGTTCTATGTTCCGAACGACCTGTCGAAGGGCGTCAAAATCGAAGAGGACGAAAAGGAGCTGCACCTGCAGGAGGAAAGGAGGCTCTTCTACGTGGCCATGACCCGGGCTCAGAACTTGCTCTTTGTTACTTACGCGAAGAGGTACGGCCAGAACGTCAGGGATACCAGGCCGTCACCCTTTCTCGACGAGATAGGGTTCACAGACAATCCGTCTGTGGAGTTCGTGGAATTCAAGGGCTCGCCCGCCGGCGAGGCGATGCAGGCCGAAGAGAGGCTTGCCAGGATAAGGGAAGAGCTCCAGCTCAAGGCAGTGAAGGCGATAAACCAGATGCAGCTGAAGACGGCCGTGCAGCGGATAGTCGAGCTTGCGAGAGTGAAGCATTTCGAGGAGAGCGGGAGAACTGACGGCTTCGACCCTGCGGAGATACTGAAGGTGGACAACACCGACGGCAACCTCGACGCAGAGCTGGTCGGAAAGAAGGTGCCCCTTTTCAACAGGGAAGAGCTGCACCTCAGTGCCACGGCCGTGAAGACTTACGCGGACTGCCCGCTGAAGTTCAAGTTCGCCAACATACTGCAGGTGCCCGAGCCGCCCAGAAAGTACTTCGAGCTGGGTACTGCAGTGCACGCCGTGGCCCAGCACCTTACCGAGATGCAGAAGGAAGGAGTGAAGCCTACTGAAGAGCTGGCCTTCGAGCTTTTGGCAAAGGAGTGGAGATCCAACGCCTTCCAGTCCGAGACCGAGGAACGCCAGTCGAAGGAGAAGGCCAAGGAAATGCTGAGGACGTATCTGCGCTGGCTGGCTGGCTGCCAACCCCAACGCGCCCGTGGCAGTGGAGCAGCCTTTCCAGATAGAGGTGGGAGGAGTGCCCTTCAAGGGCTTCATCGACAGGATAGAGCGCACGCCTGACGGCGAATATGAAGTCGTGGACTTCAAGACGGGCGGCGTGTACGAGAACAGCAGGTCGATCAAAGAGGACCCGCAGATGAACGCCTACGCCCTGGGCGTGCAGAAACTCTACGGAAAGCTTCCCAAGAAAGCGTCGCTGTTCTACGTGCGGGAGGATGAGATAGTACCTTACGCGGTGACAGAGCAGCAGGTGAGCAAGGTGAAGGCCGCGATGGCAGGAGTCGTCAGCGCTATACTGGAGGAGAAGTTCGACGCCACGCCCAGCTTCAAGGCGTGCAGAAACTGCCCCTACTGGGACATATGCGACAGCAAGGAGACGGAGGAGTAGGCAGAATATCACCAGATACACCGCAGCGGGGTTGACAGTATTGTAACGCGTTCCTGAGGCTGGCTCTTCCCGGGCGACTCCACATCTGGCGGTGGAGTCGCCATCACCAGAGAGTGAGCAAAATGGGTAAGAGGAAGAAAGTAAAATCAAGCCGCATGAACACGATGGTTGCAGCTCTTGACCTGAGCGACACGGAAGGAGTAACGACTGTACTCTCACCGTACGGAGACGTGACAGACAGCTTTACCATCCGCCTGGACGACCATGGGTTTGCGCAGTTTGCAGGCCGGGTACCAAAGGACGCGAAGGTAGCTTTCGAAGCAACAGGCATGGCGTACCCTGTTCACAGGGCACTTGCGTCCTACGGCTACGACGTGACAGTGGTGCACCCAAAGGAGCTTGCCTGGATTGTAAAGAGCAAGAAGAAGAACGACAAGGCCGACAGCCTGAAGATAGCCAAACTCCATATGTCAGGGATGCTCCCTGAATCACACCTGTTGGACCCAGAAGAGCAGGTGAAAAGGGACCTCCTGGTACAGCGGGTGAAGATCGGTAATGAAATTGGCAGGCTGAAGAACAGCATAATCTCCTACCTGAAGAGGGAGGGCATATACCACAAACTCCCTCCAAGTACTGACAACTTTTCTGACAGGAGAAGAAAGGCCATCTCCTCACTAAAGTTCAACGATGACCGGGACCTTGTACTCCGCACGATGACAGACAGGCTAGACTTTCTGGAGAGACAGTGCGATGCCATAGAAGACAGGATAAAGCAGTACGCCTTCAAGAGCGATGACGTCAGGCTGCTCATGACCATCGGCGGCGTTGACTACTACCTGGCATCCCTGCTGTCTTCGTACATAGGCGACGTCAACAGGTTCCCTTCAGACGACCACCTGGCCAGCTACTTTGGCATAGTGCCTTCAAACAGGGACAGCGGCAGCACTGTAAGGAGGGGCAGGATGGCAAAGGAAGGCCCCGCGGCTGCAAGGTGGGCGCTATCCATAATGGTGGACACGGTTATCAGGCAGAACAAGCCTATCAGGGAGTACTACCAGTCTGTCAAAGTGAGGACGGGCTCAGGGAGTATGGCCCACGTATCCACCGGAAGAAAGCTTCTCAGGATGCTCCACCATATGCTAAAGACGAGACAGCACTGGAAGTGGGAGAACCCAAAACTCAGCGAGAAAAAGATTGCAAGGCTTGGAGGTGACACCGACTAGGCTCAGGACATACCGGGACTGGGCAGCGGGCTGAACCACTTTGTGCAACATGAGCCTTCGAGCTCTTGGTTTTGAGTGTGGAGGCCTGCCTCCGCAAAACTATCAGAGTGCACCATCGAGTGCTTACGGGTGTGTGCGGAAAAGGCATGGCCAAGGTCTGCTGTTACCCCGGGTCCAAAGGAGCGTAGTCGTTATAAACAGGGAGGTGCTGAATAGAAGGGAAGCGCCAGCCCACGCGTTACACGGGTGCCTAGTTAGCGAATTCGTCCCTAATAACAAGCAGGATTAAGCAATTCAGTATCACCAAATCCGCAATGAAATGCAAGCGTCACCCATAGCACAATTCCCATAACTATTATGACTATCTGAGATATTACAGCGAAATGACGATCGAAGAACCCCTGTTCCTTAGAATCACGGGCAATAGATTTTTCTTTATCTTCTTGTGTAAACCACGGCGGGAATATCCTTTCTTCAATTGATATGCGTTTACGCACGTATTCAATTTCCCTAATATTTTGCGCCCAATGTGGGAACATAGCCCAGATACCATAAATGACGATCACATATGCAACGCACAAAGCAATCCAAGCCGGCGACACAATGACCGTATTCCCAAACATTGTGAGAATCGAAAATGCACCAAATGCAAGCGAAACTACCAACCCTGAAGCTTCCATCCTTCCTTGCGTCAGTAGATTTAGCCGATCTCGAAGTGAGTTGATATCCGCCACATAAGCGGGAACAATGGGGAATTATATCTGAACTTTGGCAAATTTCATTTCACCACCATGTAAACAGCCCATTACTGCAACCCAATTAGCTTTGAACCTCCTTCCGCTGTCCCATGATACCAATAGCAGGATTCCCGTCAGCCGTAAGTTCAGCGCTGCCGCTATTTGGCACGGTCTTTAACAGGCCGCAGCTGAGAAACTTTGCCACCTACGTCACCGGGCTCATGGTATCGCCAAACCGCACCGTATCGTACATGAACAGCCTGTTCTTTGCCCACCGCGACCAGAGCGCGCTGAACCACTTTATCACCGACTCTGGCTGGAGCGACGAGGAGCTGGACAAAAAGCGGTACGAGCTCATACAGGAAGGGCTCAGCCGCGAAGATGGCGACGGCGTGCTGTCAATAGACGACACGCTGAACCACAAGACCGGAAAGCACATGGACCTTGCAGGCACGTTCTTTGACCATACGGAGGGCACGTACACGCTGGCACACGACCTGGTGACCTCGCACATAACCAGAGGACACAAGTCTCTGCCGCTTGACTTTGAGGTATACGCCAAGGAAGGCCAGGTACCGGACGGCGAGTTCCGGGACAAGAACACGATTGCACGCGACCTGATATCCAGAGCCAGCGCAAAAGGCGTGCCGTTCAGCTGTGTCACCGCCGACTCGTGGTTCTTCAACAGAGAGACCGTGTCTCTGGTACAGTCCCTCAAGAAGGACTGGGTGTTTGGCTGCAAGAGCAACAGGACTGCAATCCTCCCACGCGGGCCCACAAGCCTGTCTGAATGGGCAAAGACGATACCGAAGGAAAAGTTCATGCCAGTAAATGTACGCTACAAGCGGGAGAAACGGACCTTCTACTGCTACTGCAAGAACGTCGTCCTGAAGAACCTGGGGGAGGTAAAGGTGCTTGTGTCTTACAAAAAGCCTGACCTGAGCGGTGACCCTGTCTTTCTGTGTACCAACCGTCTGGACTGGGGTCCGGCCATGATTGCAGGGACGTACGCAAAGAGGTGGCGCATTGACGCTTTCTACCGCGATGCCAAGCAGAGCCTGGGACTTGGGGATTATGAGCTGCGCAAGATCAAAGGTGTCAACCGGCACATAACCATGGTCTTCATAGCCCACGCCCTACTGGAACTGGGCTCGGGACTATCAAAGCATGGCACCGAGGCTGTACAGGCTGGGGCCTGTCTTGACACCATAGGCTCGAAATGCCGCCACGCGTACACCGAAGTCCTGACCTCATTTGTCGACCTGGTGCTGAAGATAGGGGAGAAGGTACGCGGCAGCGATGCTGTAGCGGCAAAGATTAGACCTTTTGCGTAATTATAGGCTGTGTCGTATTTCGTCATTATATGACGTATTGATGACGTTATACGCAAAGCGTCTCGCTCAGTGATGTGCGATATTTGGCTATAACATGCTCATTTTATCTATCTTCACAATTACGCAAGAGGTCTATTGTGTCGATTGCCACTGCACCAAGGGTCATGCTGCCTGAGGGATTTGCCAAAGTTTAGATAAGAATATTTTCTAGCAGTCAATCCAATGCCAGCGTTCCACCCGATTTGACTATCTTTACGTTATTATGCCATTTCTTATGGAACTTCTCTTTTTCTGTGTGGATAGGAATAAGCTTCTTCGCATTGGTATTCTCTACCACCTGCTTAATTTGAGTCCCGTCTCCATGTCCCGAAACATAAGAGCGTGTCAGCTGCTTTTCCTTCTGAATAAGGCCAAAATGAACAAGCCAGTTGATTACCCTCTCTTCGCTCAGCTCCATTTCGTCATCAAACGGCTCGGTGGTGGAGCGAATGTACTGTGAACCCGGCTCTGGCCTCACGTCTATCAGTTCCTTCAATTGGAAGTCGTTGCAGGAAAAGACCAATTCTTTCTGATGTGTGGATACGTACTGGTAGTCGGTTCTGTTGTTGTATTCAAGAAATTCCCTTTCCCAACTGTAATAATCGCCTTCTAGGAGTTCTTTAGTCCAGATGGCAGGGTCTCTTCCAAGCACACCCCATTTCTTTCTTGGAATGTAAACACGAATATGCTTGTCATCAGGTTTAGGGTAGGTGTTTCTCAGTTCGGTAGCGCATAGTAATAAACCCAAAGTTCAATTAATTTTGGTTTATTTATGGCAGTTTCAGACTGCGGCCAGATTGTCTAATGGCCCTTCCCCTCATCCTCCAGCATGGCTGGCCACAGCCTAGAGCAAGTCCTCCAGCTCTTTTTTCGCTACCCGTGCTGTTTTTCTGACCGCGCTTAATTTGAGTCGCATCTCGGCCGCGTGGGATTCGGCTTCGTCCGCCCTTCGTAGCCACCACTCCCTTTCCATAGAGTCTTCCATCATACGGGCTATATCCCTGCAACTCGCGGCCCGTCGCTCTTCAACCTCTATGAGCTGTTGATACTTGAAAGGGAGCGTCACAGCGTGGAATTCCAGTACTTCTCCATAGGTGGAGTTTCCGTCAATCATCCAGTCTGGTTTTTTCTTCAGTTTTTCCTCGAACATCTCCCATCCGGCCTCCATGTCTGCGGCTATCCTGTCCATGTTCTCCGTGGTGATTTTCCAGTCAGCCATCCCGGTTCCTCTCCTTCCGTATCATTTCGTCGAGCATCTTTCGGGATTCTCTGGGTAGCCGTATCTTCTCAAAGACGCTTGTGTACCGATACTTCCAGTCCTCGTTTTCTGCCATCCGGTTGACGTATTTTATGACCTGTTCCCAGAACTGGACGTAATCATACTTTAGCTTCTCCATCATTGATGCGAGGCGGAAATCCATGTCTGCAAGTTGCTTTTCTATCACGATCTTCTGGTCCATGTCTCCTGCTTCCGCAAGATAAGATAGCAGGCGGGAGTGCTGGGTTTCAAGTCTGACAAACTGCTTGCTCAGGTATCCTTCCCATTCAGGACCTTCCAGTTTGTCGCTCATTTCCTTGTACAGCCACTTTATGTCGTCGTTGATGGTGTTACGGTTTACCTGCATCATGTCGGCTATCTTGATGGCCGGGATGCCCTGTTCAAAGTGGAGGCGGAATACCTCCTGCCGCCTCTTTCGTCGCTGACCTCTGGAACATGGGCCTCCGGATTTCTGCCTAGTTGTGACTAGTTTTGAGCGTTTGTTCTCTTCGATGAACGACTGGTCGACGTGTATGGGGTTTGTGTCAGGGCTTGACATGCCCGCCTCCCACTGAATCTGACATAAAGTCACGCTCAGAACTGACATAAAATTTCTGGCAAATGGTGACAAGGGAAAGTTTGCCAATATGGCAAATGCACTTCTTTGACCGAGGAATTTCTGACATGGATTTACGTTCAGAACTGACATGAATCTGGTCGTTTACAATTCCACAAGTAGACATTCTCGGTTTCACAAATAATTGACAGATATCCACGTTCAAATTGACGAATAGGTGCCGGAAATACCGGTTGCAGCGGATCCACCTCCTTGTATCAAGTCCACGCTCAGAATGATACAATTTGTATCAAGGCTCCTCCTGACTGGTCACAGGTAACGGGTCTTTTCCTTGCTCTACTAGAGAGGTTTGTCCTTCTATTAAGGAGGGAAAAGAGGCTCTACCTGTGACCTCTTTCAACTTCAAGCCATTCAAGACGCGCTTTCTGCCCCTTCCTTTGCCAAGCTGACGTTCCGTATACCCTAGCGCCGAGAGCTCCTTACCAAGCCATACTTCGTTGAGGGGAGCAATGTTACGGGTTTTGCAGAACCTGATATAGTTTGCATGGGCCTCTTGCTTGGTGACGCATGCGTCCGGCTCGTCATCATCGACCTCCTCACAGCATTCCTCCGTCCACAGCTTGACAGGGTTTGACATCCTGTCGTACTCGGCCCTTATTTCGTCCGTCGGCTGCTCCCTGCAGAAGCGCTCCCTTTTCAGGAGCCGGTGCGCCGATATGATGACAAGGTTCAGTAGGCCTGAAAGGTTCTCCGGCGTGGCCAGCTTGTCGAGTATCTTGCGGTCTCTGGTCCTCTGGGTGCCGGTGAAGTAGTCAGTTTCTCTCCAGGCGCACTTGATCAGAATCCAGCGCCGGTAAAAACTGTCGTCGACATTGAGGGGCGGCTTGGGCGGGATGTTGCAGGAGTAGGTCAGCTTTGCCGTCGGCCGGAACTTGAACATCTGCAGGCCCTTCTTTTCAGCCTCCGGCGCATCTTTGTCAAGCAGGAGATTGTTTACCTTGTCCTTGCCGTTTCCAAGTTCGAGTACGGCCCGGTTGATTATGGTCTGGACATGACGCTCGTCGATTATATCAACTTCGTATTCACTCGCGTACGCGGTAATCCGCGAAAGCAGGTCGCCGACCTTCCATTCATGCGACAAGGGGATGGGCTTTTCCGGATCTGCGTTCAGGTAGCAGTTGCCATCTCTGATTTTGATGAGTCGAAGAACAGGCCTGTGGGTTTCCATGCCAGTCGCGGTCACGGCCGTACCTCCCTTACCAGCTTCAGCCGGACAGTTGTCAAGTGATTATTGACTCCAGCGACATATGCCTCGGCTTGCTCCAACCAAAGGTGCTCAGACTCGGTGGCATCTAGCTTTGAGCGATAACAGCGATGTGGCAATCCATCAGGGCCTAAAGGTTTCAACGTCCCGTTTCGAGCACGGACCCTTGGATCCTGAACAATCGATGCTCCACAGTCACGACATCGCTCGGAAGGCCTGTCAGAATGTTCTCCCACCATTGGGTCTAGCCTCCGAGTGGGGCTTTCTCGTGCCGTGGATCTCTACAAATGAGCCACTTTCCAATGATCGATGCATCATATTCCCTAGGGCATTCGTCTGGAGTTTTAGTAAGGCACCTGTAAATGAACTCCCGAATTAGTTGTTGGGTCAAGAACGCGTGTTAACCTCCTCCGTTACCTGCGTATATGTGCGCTGTATCAGCCTGAGCAAAAATCGACTGCGCGGGATGTCCCCTCTATCGTGGTCAATTTTTTCAACTAGCTGCTTTGGCAGCGTTATTGATAGCCCTATCGTTTCAGGCATTGCAAGTATAGGTAGTATGGATAACATTAATAAGGATACCATGACTAGGTATCTTAGTAAGTGATGGCGCGAAAAGAGTCGCTAGATATTGGTTACTTGAATGATATTTTTGAGAATAAGGACGGCATTTACAGTAAAGATGCCCTCTTACTTCAGGATATCCTGAAATATGGAATTTCTAAAGAGCGGTCGCTTAATTTCAAATTTACTGATATGGCCAAATGGCTGATGAATAACAACAGAGAGTTCCATGATTACTATGCAGGTTCTCATGATACAATGACAAATAGGATAGCAAAGCGGAGGCAAAGGATACAGGCTGCCCTAAATAAACTTCAAAACTTGCGGTTGGTTGTGCAAACTGGTTCAATAAAAGCGGAAAGAAATAACTTGGAGACTCCAACCTACGACTTGACCAGAAATGGCTACTTTTCGGCAGCGCTGGTTTCAATTAATGCGAGTAAGCATCTCAAGAAAGACGAACTCCAATTAATGTATGATGTATTTTATGGTGTTTTGGAGAGCCTGTTAACCGCTACTATTTCGGAAAATTCCGACACGAAATCTATTGTCATCAAGAAAATATTCCAGAAGATAAAAGAAAAGTCGCTCATCCATGAATTCGGGGTTGAAGTCCTCAATACCCTTCATTCGAACGAGCGCGACCAAATGTTAGAAACGGTAGAAGAGATACTTACATTACTTGATTTCCCCTATGGTTTGCGGAAACTAGGTAGGACCTCATTTCTCGATCTATGGAAAGAGTCTGTAAATGAATTAGAATCTGATAGGAAAGCCGCGCTTTTGTTTTCATACAAACTCCGTATTGAAACACAGTGGTCGGTCGCTGGTACACTGAATCAAGAGAAGACGAGAATGGCCAACGCGTCTAATTTCTCCAGTGCTATTGTAGATGTGGATTGCTGGAAATGCAAAATTAGGACTAGCTGTCCCGTTAGTGTTGTTGAGCTATTGGAATGTGTTTTTGAAAGGCGAGTCAAAGAAGGCACACAATTACTTACGGGATATCAGGTCTCCTGTCCGCGATGTGGAGGTGATGATGTCTTTACATGGATTTTAATGCCGAAAAAGGAACCACAAATAATTCACGTCACGCCCAATTGGTGGCATTTTCCCATTGAAAATGACAATGAGGAGCCTATCTTGAGCCGACTGCGCGGAACGTGGGGCCAGTGAAGTCTGTTTATACTTGACATTTGTCTCCCGAAGCGGTTATTTTTCAGGAAGCGCTGACTTGTCCTTTATCCATCCTCGCTCGTACATCGCCTGATAGACCTCGTGCAACCTGCGCCGGTCTTCCTCGGCTTCCTTCTCCTTCTGCTTCTCCCTTTCCTTGACCTCCTGGTAGCTGTCCAGGGTCAGCGGCATTTCACATTCCTTATTCGCACAAAAGCGCGCGTCATGCTTGTTCGGCTCCTTGCAGGCGGGGCATATCCTTGGCTGCATGGCTTCACGCTGCGGGTCGGCCGAATCGATTATGCCGTATGCTGCTAGCAGCTCCTTCGAGCTCTCCCCGCCAAGGTCATGGGTATAGATCTCTATCATCTGCGACGTTTTGGTCCATCCTGCGTACTGCCTGAGGTTGTACTCCTTGAGAATCCGGGCTTTTTCTGTCAGTGCGGTATGCCTCTGAATGTAGGGGTTCCACGGCTTCTGCAAAAGCCCGCGTATTATGGCCTTGTCTTCCGCGGGAACGTCCGACCGTCCTAGCAGCGAAGGGAAATACTTTAGCTTCAGGTCGCGGTACAGCCTGTGCAGGCTAATCGGCTTGATGGGCTTGTTCAGGTACTTTGAGCGCTGGTCGTTATTGTAGAATATTGATTATCTTGACGTCCCCTATCCTCTTTGCCAGGATTTCATGCGGCCTGCCGCTGCTGTCGTCGGCTACCACATGGTAGAATGAAACCCTCGGATCGGGACAGTACCTCAGGAATACTTCGTCTTCGGCTGCCAGCCATAGGTGCGTGGGCTTGACATGGGTCTTGCTCTTGCGCTTGAAGAAGGTTATCCCTGCTATCACGTCGGGTGTCTCCTTGGCCCTCTTTTCGGGCTCCATGTCTGGAAAATACCGGTATCTAAAGAAGCCAGAATAGGTCATGGCCCGCGTGTTATGCGTGGATATCCACTTCTCATCGGGGTCCTTCTCCTTGCTCCTGCGAATGCCCTGTAGATAGCTGTCTATGTGCTCCC
Organism: Nitrososphaera sp.; assembly: GCA_037441265.1. Taxonomy (GTDB): domain Archaea; phylum Thermoproteota; class Nitrososphaeria; order Nitrososphaerales; family Nitrososphaeraceae; genus Nitrososphaera. Next base: position 27,076 of record JBBISN010000102.1, read on the forward strand.
TTTTCATGTCCTTGAGGTCCATCCCATTCCAGTTTCGTACGAGATAGACCAGGTTCTTGATGTGGGTCGACTTGGTGTTGACAGCGACGTTCTTTCTGTTAATCAGGTCAAGGACGAAATCAGTAATAACGCGCTTGTTAGGCTCTGACAGCTCGACAAACAGGGCCGCTACATTAGGAAGCAGCCCGTCACATACGGTCTCTATCCTCCTTTGCAGGATTTCGTCCTCTGTATAGACGATAGACGAGGTTTTCTGACCCTTTACCTGTTGCTGCCAGTCCAAGTGCTACCGCTAGATGTATGCTTGAGCGTGAATATAACCTTGGCTACCGTCAAGATATTTGCCATATAACTTGGCATCCGTCAAGAACGCGATCAGGTCTGCACAAGAAATTAATGGGTTGCATTCGTCACCTCTAAAATAAATAGACGGTTTTGACTCAACTCTAACTTTCTCCCATGCTGCCGTTTGCTTGGATCTAAATGCGTCTATATGAATAGGCAAGTTCCCCGTAGCTCTGTGTCTGTTTTGATGCAAGAAACTTGAAGCGGTTATGTATGAGAACATCGGACCTAGGGTTTCGATAAACGTACCTGCGGGAATCTCATCTGTGGGGCATTGTAGTCCACCCACTTTCACTGTTGGTATAGTTGCAGGCGGGAGTATTACAAACGAGCAATGAATGCTCTCAATAGAATCTTGCACTTCTGAAACCAACTGATCGGCAAATGGAATTGCTTTGTTCAACCCGATAATTCGCTTAAGATGGGTGCTCGAGTAGAACGGTAGTTCCTGCTCAATACCAAAACTCCTGCTAAGATCACTGACTTTCGATAGGTACCTCTCCACGAATTCTTTCTCATCTTTAAAGGAAACACAGATGCCAAGCTGTGAGCGGAAGCCTTCATATTGTCGCACTAGCTTTCCTTGCTTCCACACGTCCTTAACTTTCCCTCTGCGAAATGATTTTGAATCCGCGGCGGCAAGCATCCATCGACAAGACAGAACGCTAAGTTATATCTCTTCTTCGATTGAATCGATTCATATGATGATCCTGTCCTGTCAAACCTACACACCATATTGGAAACTGAGGTGTTTATCAGGACCCAACAAGCTGTATGTTCGCTTCTCCCATTCGCATTCAGACGTATTCGTCCGTGCGTGCGCGGATATCCTGCATTCGCTCGGCCTCTCTTGCTTTGCTTTCGCTTACATACGTATCAGGCACCGCCTTTACCTGCTTCGTGGCAAGACCCTTCAGTTTCTCGACGCTTCCCCTTACATCTTCGAAGACAAAGTAGCCATCTCTGTCAAAGTCTAGCCGGCTGCCAATCGCACTGGATATGCCCCTGCCGATGTCGGCCATCCCCGCACCCCTAGACTCTATGGCAAGACCCTTCCCGAGGCCCTGTGCAAGCCCGGTCACCCCGCCCACCATAGCGCCCTTTGTGCCAAGGTGCAGCTTTTGCATCGTGGTAAGCGGTGTCGGTTCTGGCGTAAACACAACTGAACCGGGCTGGATTGCAAAGGCTGGCATCCTGGTCTCCTTTCCGGATGTCTTGGTCACCGCATCTTCAATCGTAGAGATATCCGGCTTGAATGAAGACGGCGTCTCTACCACAGGCTTTGATGTCGCCGACAATATCGGTTCCGGCTTTATCGAAGGCGCGCTTCCTGTTGTCGAGCTAGGTTTCATTACAGGCGCATACCCAGTTGGAGCAAGGCCCCTCATGGCCCTGTCTTCCCTTGCAGCCACCATCTCTGGCGCAAGAATCTGGCGCGAACCTCTTCCGACTCCAATGGTCGCCCCACCTATTCCCTGCATGGCGTTCTGCGCAATGCGGGAGCCAAGCCCTGCGGCCGCTCCTCCAAACCCTCCGCCGCCCATGCCCATGCTGCTGACAGCCTGCCCTCCGAATCCAAGTGCGCCAGCTGCTCCCCGGGCAGCGCCCATCACAGCCGAACTTCCGGCCACAGCTCCGGCCATGAGCGACGAAGTCACCATACCAGTTATGCTCGACACCACAGAACCTAGCATCGGCGAAAGCATCACTGGCATAAAGACTGCAAGTATTATCACAGCCGCCGCTGCCACAAAGGCCTGAAAGTTCTCTACAATTCCGTCCTTTGGTAGCGTGTCCAAATACGCGGCACCTGCCACGACCACTATTGACGATATGATGGTCGCGACCACCAGCCCGTACAGGGTCTCGAGCAGCCTGTCAGCAGGTTTTCGCACCCATGGCACCAGCTTTATTGCAAGTATCATGGGCAGGCCAACGATTATGGCAGCTGTCAGCACTATGCGTATGGTGCCAATGATGAACATCATCAGAAATATGAGCGCTGCAAGAAATGCACGGAATATTGCAGTCAGGATGTCGTGGAAGAACTGCGTCAGCCCGCTCTGGTCGCCTACAAGCGCCTTGCCGGTTCCTTCAAGCAGCTTGCCCATGTCAAACTCGGTGTTTATCCCTCCCAGCTTGATGAACAGGTCCTTCGCTCTTGCTGCCGCGTTGTCCGGAGTCGGGTTTGACGGGTTTAAGATGTAGATGTTCAGGTACTCGACTCCGGTGGCTACGCCGTCCCACAGAACCGGAAACACCATGAGGAAGAGCGAGTAGACAAGCGTGTTTGCGATGAGCTCGATAGCCTGACCCTTCTTCTGGACGCCAAACTCTTCTCCAAGGAACAGGATCATTCCTAGGATGAAGGCGCCGGCCATTACAAATATGGCAATCAGCCGCAGGTTGTGGTACGTCTCTATCATGCCCGGCTTTTCGCTAGGAGTTGACGGCGCCTCATAATCCGCAAGTGTGGCGTCCGGCTTGTCCACAAACTTGGGCATCTTGACCATCAGCTCGAAAAAGGACCTGTCGGCGCTGCCTATCACCCAGGCGTTTACTATCGCTACCAGCGCTACAAGAATTATCACGATAACTATGGGCGTAATGAAGTCCACCATGATGGCTTATTCCGGACGCAAAGGCAGCCATGCGCTTTTAAGGGTCGAATCAAAAGAAACTGTAAAACCTCGGTCTTGTTCAGGGCAGGCTATCTCCTATTTCCGGTCGATAGCTAACCTAAAATAGGATGCGGCACTCTACCATAACGTACCATCATGGCAACCGAGCTATCACAGCTACGACCAATCAAGATACGCTTTGCCAGCGAAGAGGAAGAGGTAAAGGGCTTTTACGCCTTGATGATATCTGGCATGCCGGTACACTGCCTGCCGGATAACGGGTACATAATCAACGAGGTTCAGTGCAAGGTCCTTTCTGACAAGAACATCCCCTACATAAAAGAGTAACAAGCTGCTTTGTCGCCTGAACAGCCAGATGAAATCGAAATAACGATTCTACCACCTCTCACCTATAATGACGGCACACCAATCGAGCAGGTTCATTTTCTCAAGACCCGGAAGGAGCATACCGCCCGCTTTGGCGGCTGTACTGCACTTGTACCGACTGAAGGCTTTTGGGTTAATCAAGAAAAAGAATACAGAGACATAAACTCGGGCTTTTACATCATAGCCCCAAAGACCGAAGAAACATTTGATTTCTTGAAGGAGTACAAAGAAACCCTGAAAGAAAGATTCAGACAAGTAGACATCATGATTACGTGGCAAGACATCAAAAGGATCTGATTATTCCTTTCTACCAGGCTGTCTGTGAAGCGCGAAAGTCTTGCAACAACATCAATGATAAAATGGCCGGCGCAAACCCTGAAAGCAGTGGGAGACCCGGGACAAGCCACGTCTTCCTGCTTCCTCCATAATACAATTCGTTGTCATAGTCGCGGCGTATCATAGCAGAGTGCCTGAACGCGTACCTGCACGATTCTCCATTGCCGTAATAACAGAAAAGCAGGAGATACAGGCGATGCCATAAAGGACCACATGCAGCGTACCTGTGTCGCGTGTTATTGCGAACATTCTTGGCCACAAAAACCACCACTACAAACACTATCGCTGACGCAAAATAGAGGATTATCTTCATAGGCGAAGCCGCGAATGGCAGCATGGCAAGCATCGCTGGAACGGCAAGAGCATCTCCTGACGCAAGCAGGCCGACCCTCCAGAATGCAACCATCGCGCCTGAGAGAAGGAGTACTGTGAGGATGGAGCCGGCGGCGCTGCGCGCAGTTTCCAAGGCAGACTCTCCAACACTTTCTGGGTGGGTTGACATTGTAGACGCTTGCTTGGAAACTTCGGCGTCTGGGTCAGCCAGGCTGCCTGCGAGGATGGCGATGTTGACGCAGGCTGCAAGGCCATAGCATGCCAGGACCAAGCGCAAGTCCACTGTCCGCCTTTTCCAGTCGGACACGCCAAGGCAGATGGCTGCTGTCCCCAACGCTGCAAGCGCCACCAGCTCCACGTCACTGAAGGGCCGCATGCGCTTTTAATGAGATGAGGCAGACCACTGCCATGCATTCGTGCTTGTGTAAGCGTATCCACATATCGGCTTGCGAGGCCGACAGTGCGTACTAAGAACGGTGGCGGCAATTCCCGCCATACGAGGCCAAGTTTATTACTCCACGACGCCCACTACTAGGGGCAATGAGAAGCAAAGCGACAACGTCAGGGAAATGCATCTACTGCTCGCAGGCCTTCGCAGGTTCCCTGATGGGGCGCCATCTTAGGTCGTGCGCAGAGAGGGAGAGGTACCTGATGTCCGGTATCCCCGGTATTGCAGACAGGAAAGGTAACGCAGGCGACGAGAACAAGACCCGCGACCGTGTTTTTCTTATCAAAGCCTCATCATTGTACGCACCGCAGTACTGGCTGTTCTTGGAGGCAAACGCAAGATGCAGGCTCACAGACGTCGACTCGTTTCTCAGAGGGATATGGCTTGAATGCTGCGGGCACCTGAGCCACTTCGTAATCGGCGACGAGGAGTACGAATCATACCCGGATCCGGATTTTGGGAGCGATAAGGACATGCGTGTTGCGCTGGCCAGCGTCCTTGAACCCGGAATGACAGTCGACTATGAGTACGACTATGGCAGCACCACGGAACTGGTCCTCAAGGTCGTTGAAGCCCGGCCCGGGAAATTGAAGAGAGGTCCGGTGGTGCTTGCCGCAAGGAACGACCACATACATTATGAATGTGTGTCATGCAAAAAAGCACCGGCCACTGATATCTGCTCAATGTGCACCTGCGAGGGACCTGAAGATACCTTCTGCGCAAGCTGCCTCAAACACCACAGATACGGGGAGGATATGGCCCTGCCGATAGTTAATTCTCCCAGAACCGGAGTTTGTGGATACATAGGATAACCGGCAACAGGTCACGGCCCAAAACCGGGTTCAAAAAGAGACTGTCCGGGTTCTTTTGCCCTCCCATCCACATTCCTTGAGCCTGTGCTGCCTCTTTCCTTACTTGTCCTGCCGGACGCGCAGTGACAGATGGCTGCTGTTCCCAGCATGCCAAGTGCTCCCAGCTTGTGCTACCGGACGTCCGTACTCGCTTTTAGTGGGAGTACGCTGGTTATTGCCTGACCCCGCCCACCACGGCTATCCCGGCTTTAGAGCCGGGCATCTTCTACGTGGTGTTCGTCGTGACCACTGTCCGCGCAGCTGTCACACAGGTATGCTGGCCGCATCGTCTCATTGGAACAGTCGATGCACACGCACGTGGCAGCAGCCTTTCTCCCTTTCTCCTTGCAAGTTACGCAATACCTGCCCCTCGTCTTGCTCCTGGCGACCATTAAGGGGTACCTGCCGCTTGCAACATCAGCCGACAGAGCAGAGGTCACTTTTTCCAGTGTTATCACGTGCTGCACGCTGTCGCCAAAGTCGTACACATACTCGAGCCTGCCGCCCTCTGCGAGCAGGAGCGACTCGATCCTGTGTAACGATCCCGGGCCCGTGCCATCCGGGTAGATTTCCCCGAATCCCTCAGACCCCCATACCTTTCCAGGGTAGAACTCGCTCAGGTGGTCAAACGTGTCATAGTCAAATGCGTCGCGTATTACCGCGTCAAAGTCGCCCAGCGTCTGTTTCCCCAGGATTTCGAATGTACGCCATCTGCCTTTGTTGTGCTTCAGCGCGACCCTGAAGGTGTACACATTATCAGGAACGCCCCTTGCCTGTACCTTCATGCTGCGCAGCCGGAGAGGAGGCGAGTTAATATCAATTATGGCGCATTAGAGGGTTGCCCAGTCCCGCAGTCTTCAGGGACTGCAGCCAGCAGTGAAGCCTCTCGGGGCCGTCATCACGTGCCTGGCTGGACGACTGAATACCCTATCTCCTTGAGCTCGAACTCGGTGGGCGATACCGCATGGAGCAGTGAATTGACTGCCGCCCTTCCGCGGATTGCGGCGTCTACGCACAGGGCGATGTCGGAGCTGTCGCACCTGCCGTCCGGCGCAAGAACCTTGAGCAGCCCTGTCGCGGTCTTTTTGATGGCCTTTTCGTCCCTGATGGTTATGTTGCTCCCCTCCAGCCTTACCCTTTCAGAGATAATGTGCCCGAAGCTCTGGAGCGAGAGCTGGTGAAATACCTCGGACAGATAATCCGCGACAATCCCGTAACCGTTTGCAAGGTGCTCAGAACTCTGCTTTATTTTCGGCAGGTCCCACCCGGGGATGAAGGCGTGGATCCTGTCCAGGATGGCCGAATCACGCATGAAACCGGGCAATGCCGCGACCACTTCCTCCGGCTCCGGCCTGGGTCTGTTAAACTCGATGTTGCCCATGAACACCAGCGAACATGCAGAGTGGGCCTTCTTCGGGCCGCGCTCAAAGAAGCCGTCCACCATGTAGTCCTTCAGCTTTCCTATCATCTCCTCGCCGCTGTGAAAGGTCAGCCAGTTTATCTCGTCAAACGCGACGCAGTCGCGTATCCCTATCTCGCCTGCCGTCTTGGTGCTAATGTTGTAGAATATCGTGGCAGGGCTCACCTTTCCGCCGGATATCACGCGGGTGTGGTATGAAAGGTTCCTGTACAGGTACGTCTTGCCCGTGGCCTTGGGGCCAATCTCCAGGATGTTGGAATTTGCTTCCACCAGCGGCACCAGCCGGCACAGCAGCAACAGCTTCTGGTCTGCCGTATACGAAGCCGGGTTGAGGCCGATGCTCGTCACCAGCAGGTCGGTCCATTCATCCCGCGAAAACCTTGAGCGCTGGGAGGCAAAGTTGGACAGGCTGACATTGGTCACCTGGAAGGGGGTGAACTTGGACATGATGATGGGTGTTGACGCGGCGGTGCCTTCCTTTGCGCGGGCCGGCCCGTCGCCGTCTGACGGGGGGAGGTACTTCAGGGTCGCTATGCCCCACATGCCGGACCGGAGGAGCTCGGCATTTTCGTCAAGGACCGTATTCAGTATCTGGGCATCGTGTACCCCTATGCAGGGGATGACCAGCCGGTGTTTAGCGGCCTTGATGTCCGTTTCCACCTTGAACTCGTCCATGAGCGTGTAGGACCCGGTATTCATTATGTCGTGCAGTATCTTGTCCTTGTCCCTGAGTTCTGGAAAGTGGACGTTTACAAAGTCAGCCAGTTTTTTCAGGCCGTCGTCGCCCCCATCGCTCCCGGAAAACTTGGCTACCAGGTACTCGGAGATGAACCTTGGCAGCCGGCTTATCTCCTGCGAATTGACAAGCCGCTTGTTCACAGCATAGGTGCCGAACACCTGCCGTATCTTGATGTCCGTCTCTGGCGAGGAAGGCAGGGGTTGCGATGGAGATGCCGGAGGCTGTTGCGAAGACATTTTACCGATACCTGAATCTCTCACGCGCGTCCACAAATACGAAGTATTTCATCGACATATCTGTACCTCCTTCACGTCAGCTCATCGATTATGCTGTCCCAGCTCCGGGACGTTTCTTTTGTGCGGCGAACGTCAGCGGGTACGCCTGCTGCGGCTGTGGCCTGGCTTGTCCTGTTTTCTCCTCCAGCAGAACGGCCGGCACCGGGCGGCCTCGTCGCCTGCTCCAGAAGGCTGTCGATTCCGATTCCAGACCGGACACCAGCCCCGGCTGCGCCTTCTGCACCGTCGAGAAACATCTCCACCGTGCGGTCAGCTGTGGCCAACAGCCCCTTATAGTAAACGGTCAGGAAAGGAAGGGAATATTTCCTGCAGATATTTCCCAGGACTCCAAGGTACACGGAAGTCGTAACCGAGAGGACATCTGGCAGGAAGGCGTTGTTATGGGTGTGCGTCGTATCGGCGGAGTAATATGCGAGCGCACAGCTCTTCATCATGGACTGGACCTGCTGAATGACGTCCAGGTCGTCCCGCCTGCTGCTGGTCTTGAGGCCCTCCGCCACTTCGTCCAGTAACTCCAACACGCGGTCTGATTGTATTACAAAGCTGCTCTGCAACCCCAGCTGGCTTTCACCATACCCATCATACCCGATGTCATCCTCGCGGGACCTGGCGCCTTTGGTCTGCACAGTGGTCCTGAACGTGTCGCGCTTGCGCACCCATGCCAGCATCAGCGCCACGGCATGCGGACACGCGTCGCGCTCGTTGAAGGCGGAACAGTCGCAGTTTAAACCCGCAGCTGCCCTGTTGCCTTTGACCAGGACCTCTACTTCAGGTTCATGGTACACCGTCCCCCTTTCCCGGACCTTGCCGGTCAACCTGTTCCACATTACGTTCTTTTCAACAACGCTGCCGCTCATGAATAGAGTCAGGGCCTGGAAGTATGTGGTGCCGCGACGGAACATCAGTTCGATGTCACGTTCTGTCATGGAGAGCAAAGCTGGATCAACCAGGTCTATCAGGTTCATGACACCGGCATCTTTGAGCGATATGGTCTGCGGGACTGGATGGGCATCCCCGGGGCCTCCACCTCCAGCTTCCACTGGTTGCGTACGGGAAATGGCTGTTTGCACGAGGGACGCCACCTCCTTGGACAGGAGCGACATCGATTTTGTCACCGGCCTTTTTTTACTTCCCGCCCTCCCGAACATGCTTCCCGGTTTGTGAGAAGGGGCCTGCTGGATTAAAAACATAGCGGCACGTGACGACATGAAAATTTCCTCTGCACAAGGCCGCACGTTGGCCAGGCCTGTCAATTTCATACTCCGCGGGAGGGATATCCTGACTGGGCCAGACCTTGAGCGGCTGTCAAACTACCTGTGAAAGCTCAACCAGCGTAGGCCGCCTGCAAGCAAGGCAGCAAGAAGAATAATCACCTTACAACTGCTTTTGGGCCTTAAGGTCTTTCCATGCATGCACCGCGCTTTTTAGCCATTCATTCTCCTTTGCCAGCCGTTTTTCCTCATCATCCAGCCGCTTTTCCTCATCAGCCAGCCGTTTTATCTCATCATGCATGGATTTCAACCGCGACTTAAGCTCTGTGCATCGTTTGCGGTAATACTCCGTCTCGGCCCAAAGCTTGGTTTCGACAACCTTCTCGGGTGCCATAAGTCGAGGTGATTGACAACCGGGATGAAAATATGGTGATCAAGAACAATTGTCAGACAGGTCTATGCGTTTCAGAATAGATTCCCGGCTCTACGCTTGCGGAACGCATGGCAATATCCTTTTCAGTCGCCCCGACAAGATCCATGTATGACGCAATGCGCGGTCTGCGGCCGCTACATGGCACCGATGTGCTACGAGTGCAACCGGCACCACCATCCCGAATGCCCGTGTCCCGCTTCTAAACGTCAGTCGCGGCGCGAGAAACACACCTAGGCTATCTGCTTCACCTTCAGGCTCAACACTCCGTCCTGCCGGTAGAGCTCGCCTACCACGTCAAAGGTCGCGCCCTTTTTCAGAAGTTCTCTGGGGCCATTGTAGTCGTAGTGGTTCAGCCTCGCCCGCCACTTTTTGTTTATCATGACGACAGCCTTTCCCTGCACCACCTTTTCAACGCGGATGGAGTAGATGTCGCCTTTTGCTGCAGCCAGGTTGTCTGCAAGGACCACCGTCCCTTCGTCCCTCCACGCCAGCCTCCGGAGCTTTTCGAGCTTCTTGAGCGCCTCGTTGAGCACGGGGTAGTCCAGGGACAGGTACTCGCGCAGGAGCTCTACGTCCGCACCTTTTACCCCCGCCTTTGCAAGCTCGGTGTGTATGCGCCTTGCAGCCCTTTCGACTTCGCGCCGAAAAGCCCCGGTGAGCATCTCCTCCTCAGTCGATATGGCCTTCTTCCGCAGCGTCTGCACTCTGTTCCTCACTTCGGCGTCCACCGCGGCGGCCTCGACAGGACCCTTTTTCCCTAGCTCCTTTTCCACCTCTTTCCGCAGCCGCTCCTCCGCCTTTGACCTCCACCCTTCAAGCGCGGCCAGCTCTTCTGCTGTCATGGGGTCTGGCTCAAGGAACGCCCTCTTTGCCGGCGTCAGGACCGCGTTTATGGACGACAGCGACTCTTTCATCTTCTCCACCCGCCTCTTGCTTGCATAGAGGTGGCGGGTGTCTATGGTGTCGTTAGCAGCAAGTATCACCACGGAGCCGGCTGCCTTTCTGCCTGTCCTGCCCCTCCTCTGGATGTACCTTATCTCGCTTGGTATGGGTTCGTAGAATACCACCAGGTCCACCTCCGGGATGTCCAGACCCTCTTCTGCTATGGACGTGGCAACAAGTACGTCAAATTCGCCTTCCCTGAAAGACTGGAGCACTGCAGCCTGTTCGTCCTGCTTCATGCCCTCGTCTCCCTGCCGCTTGGCCTGTCCGACGAACCTCGAAGCTTTGATGTCGTTCGAAGACAGCACTTCTACTATGTGCCTTGCAGTGTCGCGGTACTGGGTGAATACCAGAACTCGACCCTGTTGTTTGTTACTTCCGGAGCCGCAACAATACTCCTTTACAAGCTCAACTATGCGCCTGGCCTTAGGGTGCTCCACCGGTGCTTTCTCAACCAGTGCCCTTACCTCCATTATCTTGGGGTCTTTGAGCAGTGCGGCATGCGTCCTGCCGCCTTCCTCCTCTATCCTCTCAAAGAAGGCCTTGAGCGAATGGGAGCCCTGGCTCTCTATCAGCTCGAGACAGTACATCAGCGTGAGCGCGGCCGACTGGTTCATTATGGCCACGTATATTGGACCACGCTGCTCCTCCATAGTGAGCTCTAGCCTGTACCTTAGAGCCTCCCCTGCATCTATCAGGTCGCGCTTGAATATCCACCGTGTGTCTTTCTTTTTGCCCAGAATACCGCGCTGGACAAGCCACCTGAGCTTTTCGTCAAGCATCGACCTGAGCACCGACGCAATGTAACGGTACTCTTCTGGCAGGTCGAACCACTCCCACTTTACCTCTATGGGGTTGACGTACGGCTTGACGTCGCCGTCCTCTTCGCTCCTGTACTCGACGTGCTCTATGTACAGGTTGTCGCACACTTCCTGTATCCTTTCCCTCTTGGCCCCGGGGCTTGCGGTCATGGCAAGGACCACTGGGTGCATCGACTGGCCGACGTATTCCCTTGCTATAGCAGTATACGCATAGTCCTTCACCGCCCGGTGGACCTCGTCAAAGACCAGCAGGATAAAGTCCTTCAGGTGTAGCCGGCCCTCCTCAAGGTCGTTCCTCACTACCTCCGGCGTGGCAAAGACGAGCCTGACGTCCCTCTTGTCCCAGACCGCCCTCCTTGCTTCAGGGACAGTCTTGCCCGTTACCATTGCCGCCTGCTCTTCAGGGATCTTGAGCACAGCTGAAAATGACTTTAGGTGCTGGGACACGAGCGGGCGTGTAGGTGCCATCATAAGCACCCTTTTGTCGCGGTACTTGTAGAGGGTGTCCGCGCACACAAGGGCTGCTATCATGGTTTTTCCCAGCGCAGTCGGCAGGATGACCAGGGTGTTTTTGTGGCTTGCAGCGTCGGCTATGTTCTTCTGGTATAGCCTGTGGTCGATGGCCCCATTCCATACAAGGGGGTGTTCTGCAAAAGAGGCTTCCGTCAACTGCTATTCACAGGAGCTGCCCTGACTAGAGGCGGCCAGAGCGGTATTTAAGCAGTTCAGATCTCAAACACGTCTTCGCCAGCCTTCACGGCGGGCTTTCTTTCAGGGTTGACCTCGTCTATGCTGTGCGCCAGCTGCTCTAGCTTGGGGTTGACAAGGAGCTTGGTTATCTCTTCAAGCTCAGGCGCCGACCTGATTACTATTCCCCTCTTTTTTGTTGCAGCGCCGGACGCGTCTACCGGGTTGACTTCAATCGCAAGGGTGGGAGCCCTTCCCTTGAACTGCGGCAGCTTGATGAGGAACACGCCCGGTACAGTTGTGGCTTTCCTCTCCCAGTCCTTCCCGTTCTTCAAGAATTGTGCGAGCCTCTCGTCTGGAGCCATAGGATGTCATGAGGATAGCCGCTTTAAAAGCACTGCGAGAGCTTTCCCGGCATGCCCGTAAACACTGCCAGTTCAGGATGGTACGAGCTCAGGCCGTTTTTCGAGCCGGCAGACGGCAAGTACGCAGACATGCACGAAGTGGTCAGGAGGATAACGGAATTTTCGTTTTTCATAGTCAGGGCCGCGGACGGCACGATGCGGCTTTTCGCGCACGTGCCCAGTGAGAGCGATGCCAGAGTGGCGCAGGGTACATTGAAGAACGCGCTTTTGGAGCCGACAGATCCAAAGGCATTCTCCGCAAGTGTGGTTGCATACCTGAAGATGAAGAAACATTACGCCATACCAATCGCGCGTGAGCTGGCGGCGCCACTGCTGTATGCGACTATGGAGAAGATAGACAGGCCGTGTTTTGTCGCCGTGAGCGCAAAGCATTCTGATGAATCGTTCCAGATATCAAATTTCATAGAAAGAAACACGTACGACAAGCCGCCGCTCTGGCGCGATGTTCTAGGTATGTTTACTTCTGGTACCAACCCGGAGAATCCAAAGAGAAGCATGTCGCCGGGGAAGCTGATGGTTGCCGAGCTTGCGAAGGAGAAACAAAAGTTACGACATTTTCACTGCATCATCGCAATTGGCACAGGTGACCTTGGCACAGCCCGTTCCATCATCAAAGTGCTTTCTGAAAGCGACGGACTTGCTATAGCCTCGATCAAACAGGATTCGACGTATAGAGCTCCGGTGAGAAAGCCAATGTTCTTTGCAAGCCACTTTTGCGTGCTGTCTGACATCGAGCTTGCAAACATTATCGCGTTGCCAAGTGACCCTCGCACTTTCAGGTTCAACATCAGCAAGAAGGAGACGTACACGAGTGGACCGCGTCAAGATATTGGTGGGGCTTGAATGGGGCCGCGTCATAGTACGTCATACTCTGAAATGCAGGACAACGACCTCTTGGATCTGAGGAAACTAAAGTCGGTTGCAGAGAAGCTCTTGCCTCCAAGTAGCTTGCTAAGGAAAATCATCATGAGTGAGCCCGACTATATACCGCGGTCAGAAGGCCGGGTAAAGCTTCCCTTGTTTGCAAGGATGCTCGACGAAGAACTGAAATCTCCGTAATAACACGGACAATATTTTTGTCCATTTAAATGCACAACAGGCATTAGGAATTGTGAGTAGCGCCAAACGACAGGTTCTGGTGGATGTCGAAGTCCTCGAGGGCCTTTTGAAAAGGATGGAGAAGATAGAGTCCTTACTGGGCAGCAGAAATCAAAAAGAACCGGTTGGAGGCAGATAGAAATCACTGCTGTTTGTTCAGCAGCGTTCTCAGTGCCTCCTTTATTTCGCTTATTTCGCTTTTCAGTTCTTCATACTCAGTACCTTTGTTCTGATACTTCAAGAGTGATCCGCACCTGTAACAATAGTTTTGCGCAGGCTGGTTAATTGAAGAACATCTTGGACATTTTGATACTTGGGGCTCAGGCTTCACAGTAGGCGCGTCTCCTCCGGCATAGGTTTCCATGATTTTTTGTTTCAGATCTTTTCCCACCATATGGATATACACTCTGGGCTTGTCAGAACCTATCACCCACCCGTATTTCATGCATAATTGTGCCTCACTGAATCCCAATTTGGCGTCTCTCGTGGCAGCCGTATGTCTGAAGATATACGGGTAGATATTCCTCTTTATTCCAGCCTTTGTCGCAAGCTTTGACAGTGTTATCTTGTATCCTAGGTAACTCCAGCGCCTGTGCCTATTGCGGTTGCTGAGGTTTAGCCAGAGCGGTGCGTCGAGGTCATGTCTCAATGGATGAATATCAAGCCATTGAGCCAGCAGCGACGTGGATTTTACTACGTAAAGCAACCTCTCACCAGTCTTGCCTCTGAGCCTGACCATCACAGTACTCTCTGCGGTTCCGTCATGCATCACATCGCCAAGGCTCATGCGAAGTATCTCGCCAGGCCTAGGTCCAAGTTCATCCGATAATGCTATGAACGCCCTTATCATAGGATGGTTCGCGCTTTCTATCAGCAGCCTCACTTCCTCTTCCCTAACGAGGTTGGATGGAAGCACTGTCTCGTTATGCTTGATGGATGAAGGTAGGTCTTCAACCTCGGGGGGATACTCATGCTTCTTCCGCCATTTCGCATACTGGCCTTCGGGCGCTCTGAGCCATTGGTAAAAGCGCTTGAGCACTGTCACAAAGTCGGTTCTTGTCATCGGCTTGTAGTTTGACTCGTTGAGCGAAACGAACAGCTTCTTCATTGCTTCTGCCGTTGCATGGTTAAAGTCCGTGCCAGCTTGGTCTCTTAATATCTTGGACGAGACCTTCAAATGATAGATGTACTTGGCGACCCGCCCTAGACTAAGGTTCTGAGCCTTGAGCACTTCCACAAACTTCTCGATAAGCTTTCGGTCATCTTCCGAGAGCTCTTTTAGACCTGCAAGTGCTTTCCGAACTCTTTTCGGATAGTTATAAATATCATCTTGACCTTCGTTCACTCTGTATCCTCCGTCCGTAACGTTTCTGTCAGGCTTTAAGGAGGCAGAGCTAGAAAAGAAATGGTCAGACCCGCCTCCGGCACTTTTCTTTGAAAAGTTCCAGTGTATTTTTGAGTACGCAGAA